>DAISWF010000410.1:0-1969 GCA_036826495.1 Burkholderiaceae bacterium | reverse complement strand
CCCCGCCGCGCCGCCGCCGGCGTCAGCGCCTGCGCCTTCTCCAGCGCCAGCTTGGCGGCAGCCTGCTCGGCCGCGCGGCGGCTGCCGCCGGTGCCCAGCACCTGGATATCGAGCTTGGGAATCGCGCACTCGACCTCGAACAACTGGTTGTGCGCGGCGCCGTGGGTGGCCACCACCGAGTAGACCGGCAGCGGGATCTTGCGCCCCTGCAGATGCTCCTGCAGCAGCGTCTTGGCGTCCTTGCCCAGCGTGCGCGGATCGACCGATTTCAGGATCGGGCCGTACAGCCCGCTGATCACCGACTGCGCGGCCGCGAAGCCGCCGTCCAGGTAGATCGCGCCGATGATCGCCTCGAAGGTGTCGCCGAGGATCGACGGCCGGCGAAAGCCGCCGCTCTTCAGCTCCCCTTCGCCCAGCAGCAGATGCTGGCTCAGCTCCAGCCGCTGCGCGATCTCGTACAGCGACTGCTGCTTGACCAGGTTGGCGCGCAGCCGCGACAGATCGCCCTCGTCGATCCGCGCGAAATGCTCGTACAGCAGCGCCGACACGACGCAGTTCAGCACGCTGTCGCCGAGGAATTCGAGCCGTTCGTTGTTGTGGTGTCCGTGACTGCGGTGCGTCAGCGCCTGTCGCAGCAACGCCGGATTCGCGAATGCGTAACCGAGCCGGTGCTGGAGGGCCTCGACGGTCATCGTGGACTGCTCATCGTCGTGAACTGCCCTGGTAGTCGAGCAGCAGGCTGGCGATGCCCACCAGCGGGATGCGCTTCTCGTAAGCGAACGACACCACCATCTTGTCGCCGTTCTTGGCGACCTGCAGGTCCTTGCCGGTGATCGACGTGATGTCGTCGATCGCCGCATAGCGGTCGAACGCGCGCGCCACCTCGGCGGGGGTCGTGCCGTCGACGGCCGACTTCTCGACCGCCCGGACGATCGCCCGGTACTCGATGAACGTGGGAAACACCTTCATGACGACCAGCGCCACCACCGCGATGACGATTCCGGAAACCAGCAGGCCCAGCAGGCTCAGGCCACGCTGCCTGCGGGGGACGGCACGACGCACGGAACGGTTCATCAGTGGAATCTCCCGATCCGGCTCGGGCTGCTCAGGTTCATCCAGATGAAAAACGCCTTGCCCACGATATTCTGCTCGGGCACGAAGCCCCAGAACCGGCTGTCCAGACTGTTTTCGCGGTTATCGCCCATCACGAAATAGTGGCCCGGCGGCACCGTGCAGGTCACGCCAGCCCGGTCATAGCTGCATCGATCCTGGTGAGGAAACGGAGCCATGGGTGTGATGAAAGACGGTTTTTCCAATTCTGTCAATATCTTATGTTCGATTCCTCCCAACTTCTCTGAATATTGCCGGGAGTACGACAGACGATCGGGATCATAAAACTCGCCGGCCTCGGTGAGTTCGACCGGCTGCCCGTTGACCGCCAGCCGGTTGTTTTCGTACGAGATCCGGTCGCCCGGCAGCCCGACGACGCGCTTGATGTAGTCCAGCGACGGGTCTTTCGGGTAGCGGAACACCATGACGTCGCCCCGCTGCGGCGATCCGACGTCGAGGATCTTGGTGTGCACCACCGGCAGCCGCACGCCGAAGCTGTACTTGTTCACCAGGATCAGGTCGCCGACCAGCAGCGTCGGGATCATCGAACCCGACGGGATCTTGAACGGCTCGGCGACGAACGAGCGCAGCATGAACACGACGAAGATCACCGGGAACAGCCCGGCGGTGTACTCGAGCCAGATCGGCTGCTGCACATGGCGGCTGTGCAGCGCGGCGCGCGCCTTCTCGTCCGGCTCGCTGCCGCGGCTGCGCTGCTCGGCCTCCCAGCGGGTCACCGCCGCATGGGCGGCGCGCCGCCGGGCCGGCGCCAGCGCCAGCTTGTCGAGCAGCCAGGCCACCGCGGGGACCACCAGCAGCAGGAACAGGATCATCGCGAAGTTCATCGGTCCTCCACCTG
>DAISWF010000409.1:0-4052 GCA_036826495.1 Burkholderiaceae bacterium | reverse complement strand
ACGACTTGTTGTGCATCCGCCGGTTCACGCGGTGGAAGTCGGTGACCATCTCGATGAACCGCCACGAGCGGTTGGCGAACGGGTTGAACAGCCGCACCTCGATACCCGGTATCCGGTCGAGCGCGAAGAGCTTGGCGTCCAGTCCCTGCGTGTTGATGTCGTCCAGCAGCAGCCGCACCCGCACGCCGCGCCGGGCGGCGCGGCGCAGCGCGTCGAACATCAGCTCGCCGGAGGTGTCGTCGCGCCAGATGTAGCACTGGATGTCGAGCGAGCGTTCGGCCGCATCGGCCAGCGTGCGGCGGATCGTGAACGCATCGGCGCCGTCGCGCAGCAGCGCGACGCCGGTCTGGCCGGGATGCGCGGCCAGCGACGGCTGGATCGCCCGGGCCAGCCGCGTGGCCGAGGTGTCGCGCAGATAGGCCGACGGCGGCCGTTCATCGACCGCCGGCAGGCCGGCGCAGCCGGCGACCCCGAGCAGCAGCGCGGTCAGCGCGGCAGTCAGCAGGTTCCGCAGGTGCATGGGCGCCGATCGTCAGCGCCGGGCGAGCGGCTCGGGCACCACCATCGTGTCGCACGGCAGCCATTGCAGCAGCCGTGCGGTGGTGCTGCCCAGCAGCAGGCTCATCACGCCGCCGCGGCCATGGCTGCCGATGACGACCAGGTCGATGTCGTGCCGGCGCACATGGGTGCCGAGCATGCTCTCGATCGGGCCGGCTTCGATCACCGTCCGCAGTCTGACGTCGGCCGGCAGCCCGCTGGCCGCGATGAAGTCGGCGCATTCGCGGTGTTCGTCGTCCAGCCGGATGTCGGCATGGATGGGGGCGTCGCTCAAGCCGGCCATCGCCGGCGAATGGGCATGGTAGAGCCGCAGCTCGCGGCCGGGGAACGATGCCGCCGCGGCCAGCAGCGCATGCCGCGACGAACTCGAGAAATCGGTCGCGACGAGGATGTTGCGATAGGCGCCCAGCGGCCGGTTGCGCACCACCAGCAGCGGCTTCGGCAGCGAACGGGCGAGCTGCTCGACGGTGGAGCCGAGCAGCAGGCGGCCCAGCACCGGGTTGCGCGACACGCCGGTCACCACCAGGTCGGAGCCGCTGGAGCGGGCCAGATCGCGGATCGCGGCGGCGGTATCCGGATGGCGGACGAGGCGCAGCTCCGCCTGCGCCCGGCTGGCCGCGAGGTCGCGCGCGAGCTGTTGCTGGGCCGTCGCCTGCAGCAGCTCGTCGCTCGCCCCCCTCGCCCAGGCCAGGGTCTGATCCGGCGACATCGCCGGATCGAGCACGTTCAGCGCGATCAGCTCGGCCTGCCACTCGCCGGCGAGCTGGGCGGCCCGGTCCAGCGCCCGGTCGCAGCGGGCGCTCAGGTCGGTGGCCAGCAGCACCCGGCGCGGCAGATCGTCGCCGGCGGTCGATCGATCGGTCATCGCCATCTCCCTGCAATCGTCTCCATGCTTCTCTGCGCCATCATCCATGGCTCAGCCGTGCGGCCAGGCCGGTTCGACGGATCACGAACTTCTCGAATTCGGCGACGCAGAACACCATCAGCCCGGCCGCCAGCACCTTGCCCCACTCGAGCATCGTCAGCGGCGTCGATCCGAACACCGACTGCAGCGCCGGCGCATGGGTGAACGCGATCTGCAGCGGGATGCAGGCAGCCACCGCCAGCAGCACGTAGCGGTTGCCGGTCAGGCCACGCGGGTTCAGCACGGGCGAGACGATGTAGCGGCTGTTGAGCAGATAGAACATCTCGGCCACGACGACGCTGTTGACCGCCATCGTACGGGCGGTTTCGATGGCCGTGCCGTTGCGCAGCTCCCACAGGAACAGGCCCAGCGCGCCGGTCATCATCAGCACCGACACCATCACCACCCGCCAGACGAAGAAACCCGACAGCAGCGGCTCGCCGGGCGGTCGCGGGCGGCGCTTCATGATGCCGCGCTCGGCCGGCTCGAAGGCCAGCGCCAGCCCCAGCGTGCTGGAGGTGACCAGGTTGATCCACAGCACCTGCGCCGGCGTCAGCGGCAGCGCCAGCTCGAACAGGATCGCGGCGATGACCACCAGCGCCTCGCCGCCGTTGGTGGGCAGCATGAACAGGATGAACTTCTTCAGGTTGTCGTAGACCGCGCGGCCCTCGCGGACCGCGGCGGCGATCGTCGCGAAGTTGTCGTTCGCCAGCACGATGTCGGCCGCCTCCTTGGCCGCCTCGGTGCCCTTCTGCCCCATCGCCACGCCGACGTCGGCACGCTTCAGCGCCGGCGCGTCGTTGACGCCGTCGCCGGTCATCGCCACCACCTGCCCGTCGGCCTGCAGCGCCTGCACCAGCCGCAGCTTGTGCTCGGGACTGGCGCGCGCGAACACGTCCACCTCCATCGCCACCCGGCGCAGCTCGGCATCGTCCATCAGTGCCGCCTCGGCGCCGGTGATCGCCGGCTTGCCGGCGCCGATCGCGAGCTGCGCGCCGATCGCGCGCGCGGTCTCGACGTGATCGCCGGTGATCATCTTGACCCGGATGCCGGCCTCGTGGCATTCCTCGACGGCGCGCATCGCCTCCTCGCGCGGCGGATCGATGATGCCTACCAGCGCCAGCATCAGATAGCCCGACTCGACGTCGGCGAAGGTCAGGCCGGCGCCGGCCGGCGCGCCGCGGCGGGCGGCGAACGCCAGCAGCCGCAGCCCCTGCGCAGCCAGGTCGGTGGCCATCCGCCGCCACTGGTCGACGTCCAGCGGCGCCTCGCCGTCGCGGCCGAGCTGCCCGGCACACATGTCCAGCAGCCGTTCCGGCGCGCCCTTGACGAAGATCCACTGCGCGCCCGCCTCGTCCCGGTGCCAGGTGGCCATGAACCGGTGCTGCGACTCGAACGGGATCGAATCGAGCCGCGGCCAGGCGCGGGTCGCGGCCTGCTGGGCCAGGCCGGCCTTCGCGGCCAGCGCCAGCAGCGCACCCTCGGTCGGGTCGCCTTCGACGTGCCAGATGCCCTGCTCCTCGCGCAGCCGGCCGTCGTTGCAGAGCGCCGCGGCGCGCACCGTCAGCGCGAGCGCCGGATGGTGATCGGCGGCGACCGGCCGGCCGGCCGCGGTCAGCTCGCCGACCGGCGCATAGCCGACGCCGCCGATGTCGAACACCTGGCCGGCGCAGACCAGCTTGCGCACCGTCATCTCGTTGCGCGTCAACGTGCCGGTCTTGTCCGAGCAGATCACCGTCACCGATCCCAGCGCCTCGACCGCCGGCAGGTGGCGGACGATCGCATCGCGCCGCGCCATCCGCTGCACACCGAGCGCCAGCGTGATCGTCATGATCGCCGGCAGCCCTTCGGGGATCGCCGCGGCGGCCAGTGCCACGACCATCATGAACATGTCGGCCGGCCCGTGCCCGCGCCACCAGGTGCCGAGCACGAAGGTCAGCGCCGAGACCGCCAGGATCGCGAACGCCAGCTTGCGGCCGAAGCCGTCGACCTGGCGCAGCAGCGGCGTGCTGAGCTGACGGATGCCCGACAGCATCTGGTTGATCTGCCCGAGCTCGGTATCGGTGCCGGTGCCCACGACGATGCCGCGGCCCTGGCCGTAGGTGACCAGCGTGCCCGAGTAGGCGATGCCGTAGCGGTCGCCCAGCGCCTCGTCCAGGCCGACCGCCTCGATGCTCTTGTCGACCGGCAGCGATTCGCCGGTCAGCGCTGCCTCGTCGATCCGCAGGTCCTTCACGTCGACCAGCCGCAGATCGGCCGGCACCCGGTCGCCGGACGCCAGCAGCACCACGTCGCCGGGCACCAGCGCCGCCGCATCGATCTCGGCGCGCACACCGCCGCGGATCACCGTTGCATGCGGCGACAGCATCGCGCGGATCGCATCGAGTGCCGATTCCGCCTTGCCTTCCTGGATGAAACCGATGATCGCGTTGATCACCGCGGCCGCCAGCAGCACCCCGGTATCGATCCAGTGGCCCAGCAGCGCGGTGATCAGCGCGGCGCCCATGATCACGTACAGCAGGATGTTGTGGAACTGCAGCAGCAGCCGTATCAGCGCCCTGCGCCGGGCCGGCGGCGCCAGCCGGGTCTC
>DAISWF010000408.1:0-4053 GCA_036826495.1 Burkholderiaceae bacterium | reverse complement strand
CGCCCGGGAATCGGGGCAGCCCAAGCTCGCCGCCAACTGGGTGATGGGCGAGCTGTCGGCGGCGCTGAACCGCGATGAGCTGGCGGTCGAGCAGTGCCCGGTGCCGGCGGCTGCGCTGGCCCGGCTGCTCGCGCGGATCCAGGACGGCACGATCAGCGGCAAGATCGCCCGCGAAGTGTTCGCCGCGATGTGGGCCGCCGGCCGCGAAGGCAGCGTGGTCGCCGACGATGCGGCCGACCGGATCATCGACGAACGCGGCCTGCGCCAGATCAGCGACAGCGGCGAGCTGGAGCGGCTGGTCGATCAGGTGATCGCCGCGAATCCGAAGTCGGTCGAGGAGTTCCGCGCCGGCAAGGAGAAGGCGTTCAACGCGCTGGTCGGGCAATTGATGAAGGCCACGAAGGGCAAGGCGAACCCGCAGCAGGCGGGCGAGCTGCTGCGCAGGCGGCTGGCCGGCTGAACGGAGGCGATCGGCGCGGCGTGATCGGCGCACCCGGCCGGGGCGCGCCCGCTGTGCCGCCTGCCGGTGCAATGGTGCCGCGATGCCCGGGACCATGTCCGCAGACGGGGCGGCGCTGCCGCCGCACCGGCCTCGCCGTCCCCGGGCATCGGGCGCGACCCCCCATTTTGGCGCCGGATGACACCGCATCGGTGCATGACAGGGTCTGGCGGCACGTCGGTTTTCGATGATCGTTCACGGAAATGGTGCGCAACGATGGTGCGCCCGACCATGGCATACCCCTTGCATTTGGGTGCTGCGTCGCCGCCTGGCGAAGCTCCACACCAATGAGGACATCCCAACATGAGTCGCCGTGATTTCATCAAGACCGCCGCCGCCGGAGCCACGCTCACGGCGGTCGGGGCACCGAACGTGTTTGCACAGGGCCAGACCATCAAGGTCGGCATCCTGCATTCGCTGTCGGGAACGATGGCGATCTCCGAGACGGCGCTGAAGGACACCGCGCTGATGACGATCGACGAGATCAACGCCAAGGGCGGCGTGATGGGCAAGAAGCTCGAACCGGTGGTCGTCGATCCGGCGTCGAACTGGCCGCTGTTCGCCGAGAAGGCCCGCCAGTTGCTGACCCAGGACAAGGTCGCAGCGGTGTTCGGCTGCTGGACCTCGGTGTCGCGCAAGTCGGTCAATCCGGTCTTCAAGGAGCTGAACGGGCTGCTGTTCTATCCGGTGCAGTACGAGGGCGAGGAGCTGGAGAAGAACGTGTTCTACACCGGCGCCGCGCCGAACCAGCAGGCGATCCCGGCCACCGAGTATCTGATGAGCAAGGCCGGCGGCGGCGCCAAGCGTTTCTTCCTGCTCGGCACCGACTACGTGTATCCGCGCACCACGAACAAGATCCTGCGCGCCTTCCTGAAGAGCAAGGGCGTCAAGGAGTCGGACATCGAGGAGGTCTACACGCCGTTCGGCCACTCCGACTACCAGACCATCGTCGGCAACGTGAAGAAGTTCTCCACCGGCGGCAAGACCTGCGTGATCTCGACGATCAACGGCGACTCCAACGTGCCGTTCTACAAGGAGCTGGGCAACCAGGGCCTCAAGGCCAAGGACGTGCCGGTCGTGGCGTTCTCGGTCGGCGAGGAGGAGCTGCGCGGCGTCGACACCAAGCCGCTGCTGGGCCACCTGGCCGCCTGGAACTACTTCATGTCGATCAAGAATCCGGAGAACGAGGCGTTCATCAAGAAGTACAAGGACTATGCGAAAGCCAAGAAGCTGCCGAACTTCGAGACGGTCGTGACCAACGACCCGATGGAAGCCACCTACGTCGGCATCCACATGTGGAAGCAGGCGGTCGAGAAGGCCAAGTCCACCGAGGTCGACAAGGTCATCGACGCGATGGGCGGCCAGAAGTTCAAGGCGCCGTGCGGCTTCGAGCTCGAGATGGACAAGACCAACCATCACCTGCACCGGCCGGTGTTCATCGGCGAGATCAAGCAGGGCGGGCAGTTCAACGTCGTCTGGAAATCGAAGGGCACGGTCCGCGCCCAGCCCTGGAGCCCGTTCATCGCCGGCAACGAGGACAAGCAGAAGCTCTGATCGTCCACGCATCTCCGTTCTTCACGAGTCTCCTTCCGTTCGTAGAGCAAGCCAGAGTTGGGCCGGGGGGTCGTCCCCCGGCCGCTTTTTCGAACGGAGCGGGCCGGCAACGGCCGGCCCCGCATGAAGGTCCCGCAGCGCCACAGCTCGAAAGTGATCCGATCGATGAGTCGTCCGACATCCCGCGCAGGGGTCCGTCGCCTGCTGCGCCGAGCGAGCGCGATGCGGGTGCTGCTGGCCGCCCTGGTCGGTCTGACGGTGCTGACCGCCCTGGTCGGCAGCCGGCCGGCCCATGCGCTGCCCAGCGCGACACTGGCGCCGCTGGCCGACGATGATTCCGACGAGCAGGTCAAGGGCATCGCCGCGATCGCCGCGAGCGGCGATCCGCTGGCCACGCGCATCCTCGAGGCGCTGGGCGACGGCCGGCTGTACTTCGAGGACGGCAGGGGCATCTTCGTCGAGGACGACAAGCCGCTGAAGGTCGAGGACGGCACGCCGGCGCCGGCGCCGAAGGGTGATGCGATCACCGCGAACAACCTGATCCGCGCCGAGGTCGAGACGGCGCTGTCCGGCATGAAGCTCGCCGATCCCGACCGCACGGTGCGGCTGGCGGCGGCGCGCGAGCTGTCGCAGTCGGCGGGCGCCGGTCAGCGCGACGCGGTGGCGCGGGCGTTGCAGGCGCTGACCGCGAGTCCCGATCAGGAGATCGACGCGCTGCTGAAGCTGGCGCTCGCGCGGATCGACCTGCAGGCCGACGACGTGCAGGCGCGGGTGACGGCCGCCAAGGCGCTGTCGGGCAGCGACGATCCGCTGGTCAAGACGCTGCTGTCCGAGCAGCTTCGCAGCGAGGAGGATCCGGCGGCGCGCAAGGCTCTGCAGGAGGCGCTGGAGACGATCGACCAGCGGCTGTCGAAATCGGAGTATGTCGCGCGGGTGCTCACCGGCATCTCGCTGGGCAGCGTGCTGCTGCTGGCCGCGCTGGGGCTGGCGATCACCTACGGGGTGATGGGCATCATCAACATGGCCCATGGCGAATTCCTGATGATAGGCGCCTATGCGACCTGGCTGGTGCAGGGGTTCTTCCGCAGCTATCTGCCCGACCACGTCGACTGGTATCTGGCGGCGGCGATTCCGGTGGCGTTCATCGCCGCCGCGCTGATCGGCGTGCTGATCGAGCGGCTGGTGATCCGTCACCTGTACGGCCGGCCGCTGGAGACGCTGCTGGCCACCTTCGGCGTGTCGCTGGTATTGGCGCAGGCGTCGCGTTCGATCTTCGGCGCGCAGAACGTCGAGCTGGCCAATCCGTCGTGGCTGTCGGGCGGGCTGCAGGTGACCTCGGCGCTGGTGCTGCCGTGGAACCGCATCGGCATCGTCGTGTTCTCGCTGCTGGTGCTGGCGGCGGTCGCGCTGGTGCTGACCCGCACGCGGCTGGGCCTGTACATCCGCGCCGTCACGCAGAACCGCCGGATGGCCGCCTGCATGGGCGTGCCCACCGGCATGACCGATGCGATGGCGTTCGCGCTGGGCGCCGGCATCGCCGGCCTGGGCGGCGTCGCGATCTCGCAGTTCACCAACGTCGGCCCGGACATGGGCGGCGCCTACATCGTCGACAGCTTCATGGTGGTGGTGGTGGGCGGCGTCGGCCAGCTCGCCGGCGCCGTCATCGCGTCGTTCGGGCTGGGCGTGATCAGCAAGTTCCTCGAGAGCTGGCAGGGCGCGGTGATCGCCAAGATCATCGTGCTGGTGATCATCATCTTCTTCATCCAGCGGCGGCCGCAGGGGTTGTTCGCCGTCAAGGGAAGAGGATGATGGTTCATACCTCCGCCACGCGAAGCGGGCGATTGGAGGGATGCGGTGGATCCGGCTCTGCCGGTCCACCTGCATCGCCCCTGGGGGAGGCGCCCGCAGGGCGCTTCGGGGGGGCTCTGATACGCCCGTGGGCGCAGCCGGTGCTGCTGAAGGGCGAGTGGGCGACCGCGCTGGCGGTGTTCGCGGCGATC
>DAISWF010000407.1:0-4061 GCA_036826495.1 Burkholderiaceae bacterium | reverse complement strand
TCTTCTGGTCGGACAGGTCGGTCATGGCGGTGATCCTGTGCGGGGGAGCGTGTCGGCGCCAGTATCGCCCGGTGCAGGGCACGACGCGAGGCGCGGGTCCTGTGGCGCCGGACCTCGGAGCGTAATTGACGTTAACGTAAACGTCAATTGACGTCGACCCGCTGCCCCCGTCCGGCTTCCGGCATCCGACGTCCGGCACCCGATGTCCGGGGCGGCGTCGGGGCCGGCGGCGTTTCGGATAGCATCGGCCGAAACTCCCGCGACGATGCAAGCCCCCCCGAACATCGACCCCCGCGAGCTGCGACAGGCGCTCGGCTGCTTCCCCACCGGCGTGACCGTCATCACCACGCTCGGCGCGGACGGCTCGTTCGTCGGCCTGACGGTGAACTCGTTCAACTCGCTGTCGCTCGACCCGCCGCTGATCCTGTGGTCGCTGTCGACGCGCAGCTCGAGCCTGCGCGCGTTCGAGGCTGCCGAGCACTTCGCGGTGAACATCCTGGCCGACGACCAGGTCGCGGTCTCGCGGCGATTCTCGTCGCCGCTGCCGAACAAGTTCCACGAAGTGGCCGTGCACGCCGGCCTCGGCGGCACGCCGCTGATCGAGGGCTGCGCGGCGCACATCGAGTGCCGGGCGCACTCGTCGCAAGCCGCGGGCGACCATGTGCTGTTCGTCGGCCGTGTCGAGCGGGTGCGCACCAGCGGCCGGCCGCCGCTGGTCTTCGTGGGCGGACGCTACCGCAGCACCGGCACCGACCTGGGCTGAGGGCCAAGCGAGGCGGGATGGGCAAGGCGACGACTGTGAAGGAATGCGAACGATGACCCCCTCGACGAGCACGCCGATCCAGATCGGCTGGTTGAACGCGTTCCGCGAGACGTTCGCGCGCTGCGGCCTGAAGCCGGGCGACGTGGTCGCGATCCTGGCCGAGACGCGCTCGCGCGCGGTCAACGTCGAGCTGGCGCGGCTCGCGCTCGACCAGCTGGGCTGCCGCTGGTTCCAGGTGACGATGCCCACGCCCGCGCAGCGCGCGCCGGTGCCGGTGCGCTCGACCGGCGCGAGCGACGCGCTGCAGGAAAACCCCGCCGCGATCGCGGCGCTCGCCGCGGCGACGATGGTGGTCGACCTGACCGTCGAGGGCCTGATGCACGCGCGCGAGCTGCCGGCGATCCTCAACGGTGGCGCGCGGGTGCTCTACGTCTCGAACGAGCATCCCGACGCGCTCGAGCGGGCACGGCCCGACGAGTCGCTCGAGGCGCGCGTGAAGACGGCCATGAAAGCGATGCGCGGCGCGAGAACGATGCTCGTGCGCTCGCCGGCGGGCACCGACCTGAGGATCTCGCTGGCCGGCGCGCGGGTGGGAGGCGTCTGGGGCTGGACCGACAAGCCGGGGACCCTGCAGCACTGGCCGGGCGGGCTGGTGCTGGCGTTCCCGGCGGCGGGCAGCGTCAACGGCACGCTGGTGATCGCGCCCGGCGACGTGAACCTGACTTTCAAGCGCTACGCGGAGTCGCAGGTCCGGCTGACGATCGCCGACGACTTCGTCACGCACATCGACGGCCACGGGGTCGACGCCGAGCTGATGCGCAGCTACTGGTCGGCCTGGGGCGATCGCAATGCCTACGCGGTTTCGCACGTCGGCTTCGGCCTGAACCACGCGGCGCGCTGGGACGCGATGGCGTTCTACGACCGCGAGGACTTCAACGGCACCGAGTTGCGCGCATTCGCCGGCAACTTCCTGTACTCGACCGGCGCCAACGAGGTGGCCCGCCGCTTCACGCTCGGCCACTTCGACCTGCCGTTTTGCCGCTGCACGGTGGCGCTCGACGACACGACGGTGGTGAAGGACGGCGTGCTGCAGGAGCCGTTCGCATGAACGCCGGCCAGCCCGCGTTCGTGCAGGCCGGAGACGGCGACGTGGCGGTCTTCCTGCTTCACGGCGTCGGCGGCGGCAAGGCGGGCTGGCCCGCGCAGCTGGCGGCGCTCGCCGCCGGCGGCTGGCACGCGATTGCCTGGGACATGCCCGGCTACGGCGACAGCGCGCCGATCGAGCCGTACACGATGGGCGGCCTGGCCGAGGCGCTGCGCGCCCTCGTCCGGCACGTCGGCGCGGCGCGCTCGGTGCTGGTGGGCCACAGCATGGGCGGCATGGTGGCGCAGGAGGCGCTCGCGCAGGAGCCCGGCTGCGCCGACGCGCTGGTACTGTCGGGCACGAGCGCGGCCTTCGGCAAGCCGGGCGGCGACTGGCAGCGCCGCTTCCTCGACGAGCGACTGGCGCCATTGCGCGCCGGCCGCTCGATGGACGAGCTGTCGCAGGTGCTGGTGCCCGGCATGATGGCCCCGGGCGCCGACGCCGCGGCGCTGGCGCTGGGGCGCCGCGTGATGGCGGCGGTGCCGCCGTCGACCTACGAGGCCGCACTGCGCGCGCTCGCGGGCTTCGACCGGCGCGAGAAGCTGGGCGCGATTCGCGTGCCGACGCTGTGCCTGGCCGGCGAGCTGGACGGCAACGCGCCGCCCGTCGTGATGCGCGGCATGGCCGATCGGATCCCCGGCGCGGCGTTCGAGCTGTTGACCGGCGTCGGCCACCTGGCGCCGATCGAGGCCCCCGATCGGTTCAACGCAGCGCTGCTGCGGTTCCTGCGGGCGCATTGCCCGCCGCATGGGAGATCGTGAAGATGTCCGTCGACCTGTCCTCCGTTCCCGGCTCGACCGAGCCTGGCGGCGACACCGGTTACGTGCCGCCGCCGATCGTCGGCCACGGCTTCGTCCTGACCGACCGGCAGGCCGAGCTGCTCGCGATCGCCGAGCGGCTCGGACGGGAGAGGTTCGCACCGCGCGCCGCGCGCTACGACCGCGAGGCGAGCTTTCCGTTCGAGAACTACGAAGACCTGCGCGAGGCGGGCCTGCTGCGGCTGTGCGTACCGAAGGAGCACGGCGGACTGGGCGCCGACTACCCCACGTACATGATGCTCGCCGCCGAGATCGGCCGGCACTGTGGTGCCACCGCGCTCACCTGGAACATGCACGTCTGCTCGACGCTGTGGACCGGCCTGCTCTCCGACGACCTGGACATGACCGTGGAACAGCGCGCCGAGCACGAACGGCACCGGCGCGTGCACTTCGAGCGGATCGCGAAGCAGGGCAAGGTCTACGCGCAGCCCTTCTCGGAGGGCAGCGCGGCCGCCGCCGGCAAGGCGCCGTTCGGCACGCTGGCCGAGAAGGTGGACGGCGGCTGGCTGCTGAACGGCCGCAAGATCTTCGCGTCGCTGTCGGGCGCCGCCGACTACTATGGGGTGCTGTGCACCGAGAGCAAGGCCGAGCGCAGCGTGCGCGACACGCTGTACGTGGCCGTGCCCGGCGATGCGCCGGGGTTCTCGATCGTCGGCGACTGGGACCCGATGGGCATGCGCGGCACCGTGTCGCGCACGCTGCTGCTGAAGGACGTCTTCGTTCCCGACGACGCGCAGCTGATGCCCCGCGGGCTGTATTTCCAGGCGGCCAATCGCTGGCCGCACATGTTCGCGACGCTGTCGCCGACCTACCTGGGCCTGGCGCAGGCCGCCTACGACTTCACCGTGCAATACCTGCGCGGCGAGGTGCCGGGCATGGCGCCGGTGAAGCGGCGCATGTACCCGACCAAGCAGATGGCGGTGGCCGAGATGCACATCAAGCTCGAGCAGACCCGGGCGCTGTTCCTGCGCGCAATCGGCGAGGCGAAGGTGGACCCGAGCAAGGACGAGCGGCTGCGGCTGTACGCGGCGCACTATTCGGTGATGGAGAACGCCAACGACATCGCGCGGCTGGCGATCCGCACCTGCGGCGGACAGTCGATGCTCAGGTCGCTGCCGCTCGAGCGGATCTACCGCGACAGCCGCTGCGGGTCGCTGATGCTGCCGTGGACCGCCGAGCTCTGCCTGGACCGGATCGGCCGCGACGCGCTTTACGACTACGGCGAGTCGGACGAATGACGGGCTGCGGCATCCGGCAGCCGATCCGGTCGCCGATCTAGTAGCCGATCTCGATGCCATACGAGGCCTTCAGCCAGGCGGCGTAGGCGCGCAGGTCG
>DAISWF010000406.1:3044-4074 GCA_036826495.1 Burkholderiaceae bacterium | reverse complement strand
GCGGATCCGGCGACCACCACAGCACCGGCTGGCCGTCCGAGTACCAGGGGAAGGTGCCTTGCGAATACGCTTCGATCAATCGGTCGGCGGACAGATCGGAGCCGGCCGCCAGCAGTCCGTTCGGCTCGCGCATCGCCCGCTGCGGCGGCGGCAGCTTCTGCCAGGGCGCCACCCAGGTCAGCGTGGGCCGGCGGCGCATCAGGGCCTGTCCACCCTACGTCCGTGCCCGCGCCGGCGGCCGTCAGGAACCGGCCGCGGTGGCGGCACTCGCGCGCGGTTGCACCGCGCCGGTGTGCAGCTCGAACTGGTTGCGCCGGCGGTCCTCGAAGTACCAGCGCAGCGTGCGCGCGACCGTCTGGAAGGCGATCTGCTCCCAGGGCACCTCGTGTTCCTCGTAGAGCCTGACTTCCAGGCTCTCCTCGCCGGGATCGAAACGGTCGTCGAGCACGGTGGCGTGATAGAACAGATGCACCTGCTGCACATGAGGCACGTCGATCATCGAGAACAGGGTGCCCATCTCGACCCGGGCGCCGGCCTCCTCGATCGTTTCGCGCAGCGCGCCGTCGCTGACCGTTTCGCCGTTCTCCATGAACCCGGCCGGCAGCGTCCAGTAACCATAACGCGGCTCGATCGCCCGCTTGCACAGCAGCACGCGGCTGCCGTACACCGGGATGGTGCCGACCACCATGCGCGGATTCTGGTAATGGATCGTGCCGCAGCCGGCACAGCAGTGGCGCGGGCGGTTGTCGCCCGGCGGCACCTGCAGCGCGACGGTCTGCCCGCAGACGGAACAGTATTTCATGGCTTCGCCCGGACCGGATCGCGCGAGTTTAGCAGCGCGCCGGACGGATCGCGGCCGTGCCGGACGGCCTCAGCCGCCTCGGGCGCCCTCTCAGGGTGCGATCGCGATGCCGCGCAGCGGCTCGCCGCTCCTGACGGTGCCGATGAAGCTCGCCGCCCCGGTCACCAGGCTCACCGAATACCAGCGCGGTTCGCGCTCGCCGGCAGCGGCCAGCGCCGCGAACGGCTC
>DAISWF010000406.1:0-3034 GCA_036826495.1 Burkholderiaceae bacterium | reverse complement strand
GCGGCAGCGGGCGCGCTCGCCGCCGTCTGGCTTCGCCCCGGGGCCCGGCGCGTGAGCACACGCCTGGTGCGCCTTGTGCCGGCCCCGGCGAGACAGAGAGCGGAGGCTAGGAGCAGGGTGTCGAACGCCGCTTCGCTGAACACCGGCACCTTCAGCGGACCCACGGTGGTCAGCCGCCCGGTGTTCGGCGACACCGCCGGCGCCGCGCCCTCCCGCGAGCCTTGCACCACCAGCGTGCCGTAGGCGGCATCGAGCGCATAGTTGGTGGTGACCTTCTCGTCGGTCTTGTTGTAGGTGTACGCGGCCGCGATCACCCGCGGCGGGCTGCCGGCGTTGGTGTCGCCGGGCGCATAGGCCAGTGCACCATCGGGCTGCATGCCGGTGGCATTGGCATCGCCGTCGATCTGCGCCCCGGTATCCGGGTGCAGCCGCAGATTGATGCCGTCCTCGGTCACCACGCGGATGCGGTCGACCGTCGGGTTGAAGTCGAAGCCGACCCGCTTGCCGCGCAGGTCCAGCCCGGCGACGGCGCCTACCGGCTCGAGCGCGCCGGTGGCCGGCGTGATGCGGAACAGGCGGCCGCGATCCGACAGCGCATAGAGCTGGCCGCGCGCGACCCGGTAGTCGATGCCGACGATGCTCTCGCCCGTCGCCAGACCGGTCAGCGGTTTCTTCGACAGGATCTTCTGCGGCTGCCCGGCATTGAAAGAGATCAACTGATGCGAGGCGGTGACCGCATGGACGGTTTCCTTGCGCACCGGTCCGATCGCCTCCTTCGTGGATGCGCAGCCGGCGATCAGCGCCAGTGCGCCCAGCGCACAGACGAGGCGCGGAAGAGGACGGAAACGAGTGGTGGCTGGAGACGATCGGGTCATCGTGCGGACTCCCTTCTTGCTGTTGGCTGGATGGGGACCTTCGCGGAAGATGGCGCTCGATGGGGCCGCCGGAAGGTCGCCGGGGAGGCCGATCTTCATACCGCGGCCGCCGTCCGGGTTCGGCGGATGGGTATGAGCGGCGGCCTTGGCAGGATGAACGGTCGCTGCCGCGTGGCCGTCAGGCGACTGAGAGCGGACTGAGAGAGCGCCCGGTGGGCACGCCCGCCGCTCACGCGCGGCCGGCGAGTTCGCGCAGCGCCTGCTTGGCGCGGTCGAGCCGGTCGCGGGTCGCGGCCGGCAGGTTGCGGCCTGCGCGGTTCATGTAGAACGTCAGCATCGACATCGCGGAGCGGTAGGGATCGGCCTTGCGGCGCCGGCTGGCGCGCGCCGAGCGCAGCAGCGACCGGGCGATCGCCTTGGGATCGCGCAGCCTGAACACGCCGGGTGTCAGGTCCATCGCGTCGCTGGTTTCGGTCACACGCTGCGACCAGCGGCGACGGCTCGGGGCAGCGCGGGGGGTACGGGTAGGCATCGTCGCAGACCTTCGCCGGCGGATGGATTGCCGGACCTTGCCGACGGAACCTGGCAACCGCTGTTCCCGTCACGCCCGGCGGGCCGGCCGGGCGGCCTTCTTGCCAGTGCTGCCCTGTGCACCCCAATGAGGAAAGGAGCCTTATGAATCGGACCCCTCGCGCAATCGACATCCAGCCGCCCGCCACGCCGCAGGGCGTGGCGCCCGACGACGTCACGCGGATCTACGGCCTGCTCAAGCGCGGGCTGGGTCACGAACTGGTCAACGACGACAACGTCAAGGCATTGATCGAACTGGCGCGCGTCGACGGCCACGCGCTGATCGAGACCGAGCTGCGCGAATGGCGCAATCCGTGCACGCCGGCGCCCGATCCGGACGGCCAGGCCTGAGCGGGCGCGCCGGCGCCCGGCTGCGGAGGCCGCCGCGGACGAACCGAGGCCGATCCTCCAATCCTGCAGCCCGCACCCCGGGGATCTGCTGCGGCCTGCGCCCCGGGGATCTGCATCCCCGCGCAGTGGCTCCGCTGAACCGCTGGCGGCCGTGCCCCGGCGTGCCTGTCAGCGGCCGACGTCCTGCAGCTTGCGGCCTTCCTCGGCCAGCTTGACCAGCAGCGGCGACAGCACGAACTCGCTGCCCAGCCGGGGCGCGAATTCGCGCAGCTTTGCGACCACCGTCTTCAGGCCGACGGTATCGGCATAGAACATCGGGCCGCCCCGGTAGACCGGCCAGCCGTAGCCATAGATCCACACCACGTCGATGTCGGACGCGCGGATCGCGATGCCTTCCTCGAGGATCCGCGCACCTTCGTTGATCATCGGGTATACGCAGCGCTCGAGGATCTCTTCCTTGGAGATCTCGCGCGGCGTGCCGCCGGCCTTGGCCATGAAGTCGCGGATGATCTTCTCGGTGACCGGCGACGGCCTGGCATTGCGCTGCTCGTCGTAGTCGTAGTAGCCTGCTCCGCTCTTCTGGCCGCGCCGGTCCATCTCGCACAGCATCTCGCGGATCGTAGACGATTTCGAGGTCTCCTTCGACCAGCCGAGATCCAGCCCCGCCAGGTCGGACATCGCGAACGGCCCCATCGGCAGCCCGAAGTCGTACAGCACGCGGTCGATGTCCCAGGGCATCGCGCCTTCCATCAGCAGCGCCTGCGCCTGCAGGGTGCGCGCCCGCAGGATGCGGTTGCCGATGAAGCCGGGGCACACGCGCGCCAGCGCCGCGATCTTGCCGATCTTCCGGCCGAGCTGCATCGACGTGGCGATCACCGGCTTGGAGGTCTTGTCCGCGCGCACCACCTCCAGCAGCCGCATCACGTTGGCCGGCGAGAAGAAGTGCAGCCCGATCACCGCCTCGGGCCGCTTGACCGCGGTGGCGATCTCGTCGATGTTCAGCGCCGACGTGTTGGTCGCCAGGATCGCGCCCTGCTTGACGATGCCGTCGAGCTTCGCGAACACGTCCTTCTTGACCTTCATGTCCTCGAACACCGCCTCGATCACCAGGTCGCAGTCGGCCAGCGCGTTCAGGTCCAGCGTGCCGGTCAGCAGCCCCATCCGCTTGTCGACCGCGTCCATCGTCAGCCGGCCGCGCTTGGCGGTGTTCTCGTAGTTCCTGCGGACCACCGACAGGC
>DAISWF010000405.1:0-4074 GCA_036826495.1 Burkholderiaceae bacterium | reverse complement strand
ATCCACTCGTCCTGGATGAAGTCCGCGGGCGCCGAGATCGACAGGCCGGCGACGAGCTTGCCGCTGTCGTCGCGAATGCCGGCGGCGATGCACCTCACGCCGAGCTCCAGCTCCTCGTTGTCGCGGGCATAGCCGCGCGCGCGCACCAGCGCCAGCGCGCGCTCGAGCCGCACCAGCTCGGTGATGCTGTTGCGGGTGTGGCCGGCCAGGCCGGTGCGTGACGCATATCCGCGCACCAGCTTGGTGTCGTCGGCGGCCAGGAACAGCTTGCCGACCGAGGTCAGGTGCAGCGGCGCCCGCCCGCCGACCGCGCGCACCACCTGCATGCCGCTGCGCTCGGAGACCGCCCGTTCGATGTAGACGATCTCGTCGCCCTGGCGGATCGACAGGTTGACCGGCTGGGCGGTGGCGCGATGCAGCTCGCGCATCGGCCCGAGCGCCGCATCGCGCACGTTCAGCCGCGCCTTGACCAGATTGCCGAGCTCCAGCAGCCGCATGCCGAGCTGGTAGGCGCCGGGTTCGGCACGGTCGACGAACCGGGCGGTCACCAGGTCGTTCAGGATGCGGTGGGCGGTCGACGGATGCAGCCTGGTGCGGCCCGCCAGGTCTTTCAGGCTGACCGGGTCGGGCTGATCGGCCAGTGCATCCAGCAGCGACACCAGCCGCTCGATGACCTGGATCGTGGTCTTGCCGTCGTCGGAGGACGCTGCGCGGGGTCTGGGCATGGCAGGCACTGTCGGGCGGATGGAACCGACAGTGTATACCGCGATATGAAACGGCGTCTCGCGAAAGCGCTTGCCGCCCGCTCGCAGACGCCGGGAGCGTTGCGGTCGCGAAGGCCGGCGTCAGGCGGCGCGGATGTCGCGGGCGAGCTTGCCGAAGCGCGGAATCCCCGGTCGTTTGCGATCTTCAGCGGCGTCCCAGCGCCCGCAACGCCCGTCCGACGATCGCCGCCGCATCGACACCGAAGTGCGCGCGCAACTCGCCCCGGGTGTCGCTGCGGCCGAAGCCGTCGGTGCCCAATGTCGCGTACGTCCGGCCGGCCGGCATGAATGCGCGGATCTGCTCGGGCACCGCCCGCACGTAGTCGCTGGCCGCGATCACCGGCCCCGGGGCCTGCGCGAGCTGCTGCGTGACCCACGGCACCGCGGCCGGGCCGTCGGCCATCGGCGCGTCGGCCACCGGCTGGTCGGCCTCGCAGCGCTGGCCGTCGCGCGCCAGCTCGCTGAAGCTGGTGACGCTCCACACGTCGGCGGCGATCTGGTGCTCGGCTTCGAGCTGCGCGGCCGCGGCGAGCACCTGCGGCAGGATCGCGCCGCTGCCCAGCAACTGCACGCGCTCGCCGGCGAGCGGCGACCGGCGCAGCCGGTACATGCCGCGCAGCACGCCTTCGCGCGCTTCGGGCGGCAGCGCCGGCTGCGCGTAGTTCTCGTTCATCACCGTCACGTAATAGAACACGTCACGCTGCTCGACCAGCATCTCGCGCATGCCGGCGTCGATGATCAGCGCCAGCTCGCCGGCGAACGCCGGGTCCCAGGCCTTGCAGTTCGGCACGGTGCCGGCGATCAGGTGGCTGTGGCCGTCCTGGTGCTGCAGCCCTTCGCCGCCCAGGGTCGTGCGGCCGGCGGTGGCGCCGATCAGAAAGCCGCGGGCGCGCTGGTCGGCGGCGGCCCAGATCTGGTCGCCGACCCGCTGGAAGCCGAACATCGAGTAGTAGATGTAGAACGGCAGCATCGCCAGGCCGTGCGTGGAGTAGGCGGTGGCCGCCGCGGTCCACGAGGCGATCGCGCCGGCCTCCGAGATGCCTTCCTCGAGGATCTGCCCGTCCTGCGCCTCGCGGTACACCAGCATCGAGCCGATGTCCTCCGGTTCGTAGCGCTGGCCCTGATGCGAGTAGATGCCGACGGTGCGGAACAGGTTGGCCATGCCGAAGGTGCGGGCCTCGTCGGCGACGATCGGCACGATGCGCGGGCCGAGCTGCTGATCCTTCAGAAGCTGGCCTAGGATGCGCACGAACGCCATCGTCGTGCTGGTCGCGCGCTCGTCGGCCTGCAGCGCGAATGCCGCATAGCGTTCGATCGCCGGCACCGGCACGACTTCGCAATCGACATGGCGCGCCGGCAGGTAGCCGCCGAGCTCGCGGCGCCGCGCATGCAGGTAGCGGGCCTCGGGCGTCTCGGCGGCCGGCCGCAGGAAATCGACCCGTTCGACCTGCTCGTCGGTCAGCGGCAGCGCGAAGCGGTCGCGGAACTCGCGCAGCACGTCGGTATCGAGCTTCTTCTGCTGATGGGTGGTCATCCGGCCCTGGCCGGCCGAGCCCATGCCGTAGCCCTTCATCGTCTGCGCCAGCACCACCGTCGGCTGGCCGCTGTGCGCGCAGGCGCGGGCGAACGCCGCATGGATCTTGACCGGATCGTGGCCGCCGCGCTGCAGCGCCTCGATGTCGGCATCGGTCATCGTGCCGGCCAGCGCCGCCAGCTCGGGCGAGCGGCCGAAGAAGCGCTCGCGGTTGTAGCGGCCGTCGTTGGCCGAGTAGGTCTGCAACTGTCCGTCGACGGTGTCGGCGAACGCACGCGCCAGCGCCCGCGTGTGGTCGCGGGCGAACAGGGGATCCCAGTTCGAGCCCCACACCAGCTTGATCACGTTCCAGCCGGCGCCGGCGAACAGCGACTCCAGCTCGTCGACGATGCGGCCGTTGCCGCGCACCGGCCCGTCGAGCCGCTGCAGATTGCAGTTGACGACGAAGATCAGGTTGTCGAGCCCCTCGCGGGCGGCCAGCGACAGCGCGGCGGTCGATTCCGGCTCGTCCATCTCGCCGTCGCCGAACACGCCCCAGACCTTGCGCTCGCCGGCGCGGATCAGCCCGCGGTGTTCGAGGTAGCGCATGAAGCGCGCCTGGTAGATCGCCGAGATCGGGCCGATGCCCATCGAGCCGGTGGGGAACTGCCAGAAGTCCGGCATCAGGTACGGATGCGGATACGAGCACAGCCCGCGGGCGCCGCTGCGGGCGGCGCGCAGTTCCTGCCGATAGTGCGCGAGCGCCGATTCATCGAGCCGGCCTTCGACGAACGCGCGCGCATAGACGCCGGGGGCCGAGTGCGGCTGCAAAAACACCAGGTCGCCGGCATGGCCGGGATGGCGGGCGCGGAAGAAGTGGTGGAAGCCGACCTCGAACAGATCGGCCGCCGACGCATAGCTGGCGATGTGCCCGCCCAGCTCGCCATAGGTGCGGTTGGCCCGCACGACCATCGCCAGCGCATTCCAGCGCATGATCGCCGACAATCGCTGCTCGATCGCCGGGTCGCCGGGATAGCGCGGCTGCTCGGCCAGCCCGATCGTGTTGACGTACGGCGTGATCCGCGGCGCCCGCCAGGTGACGCCGCGATTGTGGGCGGTGCGGGCGAGCTGCTCGAGCAGGTAGGCGGCGCGCTCGCGGCCTTCGTTGGCGATCACCGTCTCGAGCGCATCGAGCCACTCGGCGGTCTCCTGCGGATCGGCGTCCTGGTCCTGCCAGAAGCGCAGCAGCGAAAGGTCGGTCATCGGCATGTCCTCGTGTGCGTGGAAGCATAGGACAAGCCCGCCGGCACAGGTGGCCGAATATCACGGGTGGGGGCTTTTGTGCCGGCATATAATGCCGCTCTCAAACCCGGGAGACGCACGGAATGCCGGACAAACATCAGATCGACCAGACCGACCTGCGCATCCTGGAGGCCCTGCAGGCCGACGGCAGCCTGACCAACGTCGAGCTGGCGCGGCGGGTGCACCTGTCGCCGTCGCCGTGCCTGTCGCGGGTCAAGGCGCTCGAGGATGCCGGCGTGATCCGGCGCTACGTCGCGCTGGTCGACCCGCCGGCGCTGGGCCTGCACCTGTCGGTGTTCATCTCGATCAGCCTGAAGCAGCAGACCAAGGAGGCGCTCGAGGTGTTCGAGAGCCGCATCGCCCGTCATCCGGAGGTGATGGAGTGCTACCTGATGACCGGCGATGCCGACTATCTGATCCGCGTCGTGCTGCCGGATCTGCAGGCGCTCGAGCGCTTCATCCTCGATCACCTGACGTCGATTCCCGGCATCGACA
>DAISWF010000404.1:3716-4086 GCA_036826495.1 Burkholderiaceae bacterium | reverse complement strand
CTCGCTTCTATGCCCGCCACGGCGACCGGCTGACCAGCACGCTGGCCGTGGCGGTCGCTGCCGCCTGCGCGCTGGGCAACGCGACGCTGACCGGCTTCTGGGCCCTGCTGCCCCTGCGGCTCTTCTGGGGCCTGTCCTTTGCCGCGCTGAACCTGGCCACCCAGGTGCTGGCCACGTCGGTGCCGGCCGGCGCCGCCGCGCGCTCCGGCCGTTCGCGCGCCTTCATCGCGCTGGGGCCGGTGGTCGCCCTGCCCGCCGCCGCGGTGCTGAGCGAGGCGGCGGGACCACGCTGGATCTTCTTCGTGCTCACCGTGGTGGCCCTGGGCGGACTGCTGGCGGCGCGGCGCCTGCCCGCGCTGCCGCATCCCGG
>DAISWF010000404.1:0-3706 GCA_036826495.1 Burkholderiaceae bacterium | reverse complement strand
TGCGCGTCGCCATCAGCGGATGGGTCGATCTGATCATCGCCGCGGCGCGCAAGGGCCCCGCGCGTCCGAACGCGCTGGACACCTGGTCCTTCCTCGAAGGCTTCGCCCTCGATGGCCTGTTCGTCATCGGCCTGTCGGTGCTGGGACGGGACGTGCTGCCGGGCGGCGCGGTGGTCGCGGCCGGCGTGCTGCTGGCGCTGCGCTACGGCGCCGAGATCGTGCTCAGCCCGCTGGGCGGGCAGATGGCCGACCGCTGGGGCGCGGAGCGGCTGCTCGTCGGCTTCTCGCTGCTGACCGCGCTGGCGCTGCTCGGCTTCGGCACCGGCTGGCTGTGGAGCTGCGCGGCAGCCATCGTGGTGCTGCGCGCGCTGCAGCTCCCCCTGCTGGCGCCCATCGTCGCCCGCCGGCACCCGGGCCCGGAGCGCGTAGGCGCGCTGGCCGCGCGCTCGGTCTGGCGCGACATCGGTGCCGGCCTGGGGCCGATGGCGGCAGGGCTGCTGCTGCCGGTGCTGCCGGCGCCGTGGCTGTACGGACTTCCGGCCGCGATGCTGGCGGCAGCGGCCCTGGCGTGCGGGCGGACCGCGGGCAAGGCTCCGCAGCGCGGGAATCAGTGAAGGATCCGCTCCTCGGCCTCTTCGCCGACATGGATCGTCTCGACATGACCGTCGACCAGCCGGATCGTGCAGCCGTTGCGCACCAGCGGACGGCCTTCGCACAGCAGTTCATGCTGCAGATGCTCGGCGTGGCGCGCCTGGACGGGGGTGAAGCCGCCGCCGGCTATGCCCAGGCACAGCTTGGCGATGAAGGCGTCGCTGCGGTGCACGATCATCGTGCGGCCATTCGATTCGGTGATGCAGTAGGTCCGAAGCTGAATGTCCATGATGTCGCTCCCGGGGATCTAGGTGGAAGACGCTGTGATCCTAGGTTGCGGCGGGGGCGCCGAGGTTTCAATCGATTCGTCTCCGGGGATGGTAACCGCGGGCAATCCGATTTAGTTCATAAAAGTGCAAGGTCCTTGCCGGATTACGACCTTTTTCGGTGGGGATGAGCTGTGTATGCTGCGACTGCCATGTCCAGCAGTCCGTCCCATCCCGCCCCGCCGTCGCTGTCCCGCGAATCGATCCGGGCGGTGATGTTCGATGCCTACGGCACGCTGTTCGACGTGCATTCGGTGACCAGCCTGGCCGAGCAGCTCTACCCGGGCCGCGGCGAGGCCCTGTCGCTGGCCTGGCGGGCCAAGCAGCTCGAGTACTCCTGGCTGCGGGCGATGTCGGGGCGCTACAAGCCGTTCTGGGAGATCACCCGCGACGCGCTGCGCTTCTGCGCCGAGCGGCAGGGGCTGCCGCTCGACGCTGCTGCCGAAACGCGGCTGATGAACCAGTACTCGTGTCTGTCGGCGTTTCCGGAAAACCTGGCTGCGCTGCGCAGGCTGAGATCCGCAGGCCTGCCGCTGGCGATCCTGACCAACGGCAACAGCGACATGATCGAGGTGTCGATCCGCAGCGCCGGCATGACGGGCCTGTTCGAGCGGGTGCTGTCGTCGCAGTCGGTACAGTCGTTCAAGACGATGGATGCGATCTATGCGCTGGGGCCGGAAGCGTTCGGCTGCCGGGCGCGGCAGATCCTGTTCGTGTCGTCGAACTGCTGGGACGCGATCGGCGCGCGCTGGTACGGCTACACCAGCTTCTGGATCAACCGCGGCGGCGCGCCGCTGGAACGCCTGGATACCGAACCCGATTTCACCGGCCGGCTGCTGAGCGACGTGCCGGCTCTCTTCGAACGATCCTCCGGAGAACGCAAATGACCGAACGCATCGAGAAATCCGGCCTGCAGGTGGCCCGCAGCCTGTACGACATGATCGAGAAGGAGGCGCTGCCCGGCACCGGCGTGCAGCCGGACGCGTTCTGGAAGGGGCTGTCGACGCTCGTGCACGAACTCGGCCCCAAGAACCGGGCGCTGCTCGCGCGCCGCGACGAGCTGCAGAAGAGCCTGGACGACTGGCACAAGGCGCGGCGCGGCCAGCCGTTCGATGCCGCGGCCTACACCGCGTTCCTGCAGCAGATCGGTTACCTGGTGCCCGAAGGGCCGGACTTCAGCGTGGACACCGCCAACGTCGATCCCGAGATCGCGGCGATCCCCGGCCCGCAGCTCGTCGTGCCGGTGATGAACGCGCGCTATGCGCTGAACGCCGCCAACGCGCGCTGGGGCAGCCTCTACGACGCGTTGTACGGCACCGATGCGATGGGCGATGCACCCGGCCCCGGCGGCTATGACCCGGCGCGCGGCGCGCGCGTCATCGCCTGGGCGAAGAACTTCCTCGACGAGGTCGCGCCGCTCGCCCGCGGCAGCCATGCCGACGTCACCGGCTATGCGGTCGCGAACGGAGCGCTGGTCGCGCGCACCTCGGCCGGCGAGGTGGCGCTGACGCAGCCCGGCCTCTTCGCCGGCTACCGCGGCGACGCGGCTGCGCCGTCGGCGGTGCTGCTGAAGCACAACCGGCTGCACGTGGAGATCCGCATCGACCGTGGGCATTCGATCGGCAAGACCGATGCGGCCGGCGTCGCCGACGTGATGATCGAGGCGGCGATCACGACGATCATGGACTGCGAGGACTCGGTGGCGGCGGTCGATGCCGACGACAAGGCGCTCGCCTATCGCAACTGGCTCGGCCTGATGAACGGCACGCTGGTCGAGCGGGTCGAGAAGGGCGGCGGCAGCTTCGACCGCAAGCTCAATCCCGATCGCCAGTACACCGCGCCCGACGGTTCGGCGCTGACGTTGAAGGGCCGTTCGCTGATGCTGGTGCGCAACGTCGGCCACCTGATGACGAATCCGGCGGTGCTCGATCGCGACGGCAACGAGGCCTACGAGGGGCTGCTCGATGCGATGTGCACGGTGCTGATCGCGATGCACGACCTGCGCAAGCAGTCGGGCCTGCGCAATTCCACGCAAGGCTCGGTGTACGTCGTGAAACCGAAGATGCACGGTCCCGAGGAGGTCGCGTTCGCCGACGAGATCTTCACCGCGGTCGAGCGGGCGCTGGGGCTGCCGGCCAACACCGTGAAGATCGGCATCATGGACGAGGAGCGCCGCACGACGGTGAACCTGAAGGAGTGCATCCGCGCGGCGCGCCACCGGGTGGCGTTCATCAACACCGGCTTCCTGGACCGCACCGGCGACGAGATCCATACCTCGATGGAGGCCGGCGCGATGGTCCGCAAGGGCGACATGAAGGCCCAGCCATGGATCACCGCCTACGAACTGTGGAACGTCGACGTCGGTCTGGCCTGCGGGCTGGCGGGGCGCGCGCAGATCGGCAAGGGCATGTGGGCCATGCCGGACCTGATGGCGGCGATGCTGCAGCAGAAGATCGGCCATCCGCAGGCCGGCGCCAACTGCGCATGGGTGCCCAGCCCCACCGCGGCGACCCTGCATGCGACCCACTATCACAAGGTCGACGTGCTGGCGCGTCAGGCCGAGATCGCCAAGGGCGGCCGCCGCGCGAAGCTGGACGACATCCTGCGGATCCCGGTGTCGCCCGATGCGAAGTGGTCGGCGGCCGACATCACGGCCGAGCTCGAGAACAATGCGCAGGGCATCCTCGGCTACGTCGTGCGCTGGGTCGACCAGGGGGTCGGCTGCTCGAAGGTTCCCGACATCAACAACGTCGGCCTGATGGAAGACCGCGCGACCTGCCGGATCTCGT
>DAISWF010000403.1:2583-4092 GCA_036826495.1 Burkholderiaceae bacterium | reverse complement strand
ACCACCAGCCCCTCGGCGGCCAGCACCTTCAGCGCCTCGCGCAGGGGCGTGCGGCTGATCTGCCAGTCGCGCGCCAGCGCCAGCTCGTCGACCCACTGGCCGGGGGCGAGCTGGCGCTCGAAGATCATGTTGCGCAGCCGGGTGGCCACCTCTTCGTGGAGCGAAGAAGGGCGCAGCGGGATCGGATCAGCCATGACCGGAGCCTAGAATGAATTATTAGTAATTACAAGCACGGGGAAACCACCTGCTGCGGCGTCAGGGGGTTGCTGGCGGCTCGTGGCGATTCAGTCGCACACGCCCGTAGCCAGCATCTCCTTCGCAGCCGGCGCCATCACCGCCTGCATGGCGTTGAACTGGTCGTCCGCCGTGCGTGCGCGCTGGCCGCTCTCGGTGGGCACGGTGCCCGACGCCAGCCGGGTGAGCATCGGCCCGCTGCGCGGCGTCATGCGGATCTCCATCGACATCGCGTAGCCCGGCAGCGCCCGCGGCGTCGTGCGCACCGCGTCGCGCTTCTGCTCCTCGCAGCGCGCCATCGCGGTCTTGCCGAACAACTTGCCGGCGAGCCGGCAGTCCTGCTGCCGCACGCTGTCGTAAGCCTGGTTGGGGATCTGCACGCCCTTCCACTCCAGCACGTCCACCGCGATGCGGCAGCGGCCGGAAGGATCCTGCGCCGGCACGATCAGCCGGCCGGTGGTCTCGCCGACCCAGGCGCGCAGGTAGGCCGACCAGTTCGGGTTCGGCCGGCCGCGCTGGAACACGCCGTCGACCTGCACCGGCGCTGCCTGCGCCACGGCCCGGAAGCGGTCGCCGACCAGCTTGTCGATGAGGTCGAAGCGCAGCACCTCGACGCGGTCGGTGGCCGGGTCGACGCGGGTCACGATGCCGGCCATGCGGCCGTCCTGCCGCACGATGCTGCCGCTGTCGGACTGCACGATGGTCATCCGGTCCACCGGCGCGAGCGTCAGCGAGTTGGCGGTGCCGCCGGCGTAGCGCATCGTCACGATGGTCTCGCGGCCGCCGGGCTCGTGGCGGACCGCCTCGAACAGCGTGCGGCTGCTCAGCTGCGCTGCGCGCAGCCAGGCGCTGTCGGGCCAGCGCTCCGCGCATTGCGTCGCGGTGGCGCCGGGGAGTTCAACCAGCGCGACATCGGCCTCGTTGGCGAAGACGCGCTGCCCGCTGCGCTTCGCGCCGCTGCGGTCGGTGACGGTGATCGCGGCCACCTCGTTCGGCACCACGTGCGCCGCCGTCAGCACGACACAGCCCTCGCCGCGGCGGAAGGCGTAGCCCGAGCCGACCTCCTGGCCTTGCCGTACGTCGACGGGCTGGGACTGCGCGGCAGTGACGACGCTCAGCACCAGACACGTCGCCACAACGAGGCGGCGCGGGGTAGACGGCGCTGTCATGAGGTCTTCTCCTGTTCGACGGGGGCAGGTGGTGCCGTCTTCTCGTGGAAGCTCTTGCGCAGAGCATCGGCGGCGGTGGTGGTGAGGGCGGTAACGGGTCGGTAGG
>DAISWF010000403.1:0-2573 GCA_036826495.1 Burkholderiaceae bacterium | reverse complement strand
GGGCCGCCCAGACGACCACGCGGAACGCGAGCAGCAGGGCCTGCAGGAACGGCGAGGCGATCCACTGGGCCCAGCGCGACACCGACACGTCGCGGCGCTCGCCGGCGTGCGGCGTCACGCCGACCTGGCGGGCCGTCACATGCACGAGCACGTCCAGGCCCCCGTCCTTGTGCGGCCGCACGAACCCGCGTGCGGAAGGGGCGTCGGGGCCGGGTTGCGGCGCCGTGTCGATGGTCGTGCCGGTCTCGATGTTCTCGTCGAGAACGGAGATCGATTGGTGGGTCACGGCCGCCTTGATGCGCGCCACGACGCGCGCCTCGCGCAGCACCGTGGAAGCCGGGGCATCCCATCCGCCGGGGTCGAGCACCGGTGCGCCGATGACCACGCGTCCCTCCAGCAGGTGGGCGAAGTCCTGCGGGGCGACGTCGCCCTGCGCGGGGACCGACCGATAGGTGGCACCGCTCGCGCCGGCCGAACAGTCGCGCTCGCCGGCGCGAAGTTCGAAGACCGGCCGTCCGCCGCCCAGGCTGCTGGCGCAGCCGGCGTAGGCCTTGGACTCCGCCACCTGGATCTGCCAGCGCTTGTCGGGCAGTTGTTCGAGCGAGGCCTGCGAGCCGGCGCGCAGGGTCAGCATCATGGGCGTTCCATCCCGGCACGCCGCGCCGCCAGGCTGAGCGGTCGGCGCTGCGCGGGCCGGCTCCGACGCCAACTGCAAGGTGCCGGCAGGCAGCGGCCAGTTCAACGTCAAGGAACACGAGGGTTCCACGCTCACGACCTCGCTGTGTGCGCTGATGCTGAAGTTCGACTCTGCAGACCCGCTGAACGAGATCAGCGCTGCCAGCAGGAACGTCAAGACGATCATGCCGGGCCAGCCGAACAGGCGCCGCAGGAACGGGGCCGGGCCGTGCGCGAGCGAAGCCTGGTCCATCACCGCACCAGCACGACTGCCTGCGGCTCGGCGCTGCCGCCATCGCGGCGCACCAGCGTCAGCCGGCCATCCGGCGGGATGTCGCCTGCGGGAAGCTTGCAGATGGTGTTGAAGCGAAGCGTCGCGGGCGACTTGGCCGGTTCACAGTCGCGGCCCTTCGGGTCGAGCCCGTAGACCCTCGCGGTCGGCGCGCGTCCGCGGTTCACGTACAGCCACACCGGCTGGTCGTCCAGGCGGCCTTCGGGTCGCCGGCCCCACGAGGCGACGTAGAAGCGCCCGGAAGAATCTTCCTGCCCCTGCACGCCCACCGCCAGCCCCTCGGGATCGTCGCGGCGGAACCGCTTGGGAACGCTCAGCTCGGTCCAGGCGCCGGCGGCCGTCCCGTCCAGCTTGACCAGCGCATCGCCCTGCACCCGGCCGCTGGCGGTGGTCACGTCCACGCTGAGCACCTGGCCCTGCCGGGAGGGCGTGAACACGAACAGGCGATCCTGCTCCTGGTCGCCGGGTCCGGGCGGGAGCGAAACCCCGACCACGGCGTGGCCGCGCACGGGCGTGTTCGGGTTCTCCTTCTCCGCATACGGCCGAAGCACCGTGACCTGGGCATTCGCAGCGGCGACCAGCCAGGCCGCGAGCACGGGAACGAGCAGATGCCTGCAGCGCATCGCGGCCTCCCCTTCACATTTGTGTCGCTTTGTAGCCATGCTAGCGGCCACTCGCTGCCGATTCAATGGCGCCTCGTGCCGGACTTGTGGGGGTGCCTGGGGCGCAGTCTGCGGCTACAGTGCCCGACTTCCGGACAGCGAACCGATGAACGCCGATTCCAACCGCCTTCCGCTCGACGCCGACAGCCTGCTGCGCCTGGCTGCGCAGTCGATGTTCGACACTCTCGCGCAGACCGCGATGGGCATGATGGTGGTCGACCGGGCGCACCGCATCGTCTGGATCAGCGAGGGCTACAAGCGCTTCCTGCCGGCGCTGGGCCATGCCGAAGATGACTTCGTCGGCCGCCGTGTGGAGGAGGTGGTGCCCAACACGCTGATGGCCCAGGTCATCGAGAGCGGCCAGCCGATCCTGGTGGACCTGCTGACCAACCAGGCGGGCACCTTCCTCGTCAGCCGGCTGCCGCTGCGCGACGCCGCCGGCCAGGTGATCGGCGCGATGGGCATGGTGCTGCTCGACCACCCCGAGACGACGATGCAGCCGCTGATCGGCAAGTTCAGCCGGCTGCAGCGCGATCTCGACAACGCCCGCCAGCAGCTCGCCGAGCACCTGACGCGCGAGCGCCGCCCCAAGCACACCATCGCCAGCTTCATCGGGGCGAGCGCGCCGGCGATGGAAGTCAAGCGCCAAGCACGGCGGGTGGCGCAGACCGACAGCACGGTGCTGCTGCTCGGCGAGACCGGCACCGGCAAGGAGCTGCTCGCCCACGCCATCCATGCCGCCAGCGCGCGTGCCGCCAGGCCTTTCGTCGGCGTCAACATCGCCGCGGTGCCCGACACGCTGCTCGAGGCGGAGTTCTTCGGCGTCGCCGGCGGCGCCTTCACCGGTGCCGACCGCAAGGGCCGCGACGGCAAGTTCAAGCTGGCGCACGGCGGCACGCTGTTCCTCGACGAGATCGGCGACCTGCCGCTGCCGCTGCAGGCCA
>DAISWF010000402.1:0-4123 GCA_036826495.1 Burkholderiaceae bacterium | reverse complement strand
CGCCGCATTGCGCGTGACCTGGCCCGACAGCGTGACGCTGCCCGGTGCGGGTGCGGGTGCGGGTGCGGGTGCGGGCTTGCCACGCCTCTTCGTTTATCGTATGATAATGCTTCTCATTTACGATTTCTTCATGTGTTGGCCCTGCGCACCTCGCAGGGCTTTTTTTTGTCACAGCAATCCGCGTCCCGCCAGGTTGCGCATCAGCGCGGTGATGCCGAAATCCCAGCGTTCGGCCCGGTCGCAGGTCACCACCCGGTTGGCCAGCAGGCCGAGCTCGGGCGCACTGATCCGCACCAGGTCGCCGACTTCATGGGTGAAGCCCTGGCCGGGGCCGCGGCGGTCCTGCGTCGGCGCGAACATCGTCCCGAGAAACAGCATCAGTCCGTCCGGGTAGGCGTGATTCGGCCCGATCGCCTGCGCCACCAGGTCCAGCGGATCGCGGCTGATCCGCGCGAGCGAGCTGTTGCCGGTCATCAGGAATCCGTCGGGCCCGCGGACCTCGATCGTGATCTCGCAGCGGCGCACCCGGGCGATGTCGAAGCTCTCGTCGAACAGCCGCACGAACGGGCCGATCGCGCACGACGCGTTGTTGTCCTTGGCCTTGCCGAGCAGCAGCGCGCTGCGGCCTTCGAAGTCGCGCAGGTTCACGTCATTGCCCAGCGCCGCGCCGACGGTGATGCCGCGGCTGTTGACCGCCAGCACCACCTCGGGCTCCGGGTTGTTCCAGGCCGATTCCGGATGGATGCCGACATCGGCACCGGTGCCCACCGCCGACAGTACCGGCGCCTTCGTGAAGATCTCGGCGTCGGGTCCGATGCCGACCTCGAGGTACTGCGACCATGCACCCTGTTCGACCAGCAGCGCCTTGACTCGAGCCGCTTCGGGCGACCCGGGCACGATGCCGGCCAGGTTGTCGCCGAGCACGCCGGCCAGCGACGCCCGGATCGATTCGGCCCGGGCCGCATCGCCGCGCGCCTGTTCCTCGATCACGCGCTCGAGCATGCTGGCGACGAACGTGACGCCGCTCGCCTTGATCACCTGCAGGTCACACGGTGCCAGCAGCCAGGGCCGCTGCCGGTCTCGGCCGTCCGGCGGGCTGTTGGCCAGCACCGTCTGCAGCGGTGCGATCCGCCTGGCATCGGCGCTGCGCAGCAGCGCCCGCAGGCGCGGCACCAGATCGTTCAGTTCGAACAACTGACTGGTGGTCGGCGCGATCGACGACAGGTCGATCAGCGCATCTTCGTGGACGGTCACCGCGACCGGGCCGGTGCCGGGCAGCCAGAGCCGCCCGACCAGCAGCGCGGCCGCGCCGTCGCGTGGCAGGCTGTCGGCGGCAGTCAGTGCGAGCGCTTCGGCGGCGGGCGGCATCAGGATCTCCTCGTTCGTGGCGGCCGGTCCGGGCGCGGCATGCGCGGGATCGGCGAGCGGCAGCATGGTATCGGCGGGCGCCAGCATGGTATCGGCAAGCGGCAGCATCGGCGAGCGCAGCATCGGCGAGCGCAGCATCGGCGACTGCAGCATCGGCCGGCGCGCAGTATGGCGAGCGCGCAGCATCGGCCGGCGCTGCGGCCGCGAGCAAGGCGGCGCTCCGGTCGGCGATCGTCCGCGACGCCGGGCTCGCGTGCCGTGTAAAGTCGTGGGCCCGGAATCGGGACCGACGGAGCCCGGCGGCGGCGACTGCGCGATGGAGCGATCACATGAGCACTGACAGGACCGACGGGGCTCGCTGGCCGGTGGCGGTGATGGGCGCCGGCGCGGTCGGCTGCTACTACGGCGCGATGCTCGCGCGCGCCGGGCATCCGGTCACGCTGATCGGCCGCGCGTCGCACGTCGAGGCGGCGAGCCGCGACGGCCTGCATCTGGAGTCGCGCGAGTTCACCGGTCATGTACCGGTGCGGGCCAGCGTCGATCCGGCCGCGGTGGCCGATGCCCGGCTGGTGCTGTTCTGCGTGAAGTCCACCGACACCGAGGCGGCCGGCGCGCAGATCGCCGCGCATCTGCCGCGCGAATCGGTGGTGCTGAGCCTGCAGAACGGGGTCGACAACGCCGACCGGCTGGCCGGCGTGCTCGACCGCGAGGTCGTGCCGGCGGTGGTCTCCGCCGCCACCGAGATGGCCGGGCCCGCGCGGGTGCGCCACCATGGCCGCGGCGAGCTGGTGATCGGCCGCTCGGCGGCCAGCGAGGCGCTGGTCTGGCTGTTCGGCGCCGCCGGCGTGCCGGTGCAGGTGTCCGACAACGTGGCCGGCGCGTTGTGGGCGAAGCTGATCGTCAACTGCGCGTACAACGCGCTGTCGGCGATCGGGCAGGTGCCGTATGGCCGGATGGTGCAGTCGCCGGGCATCGCCGCAGCGATGGACGACGTGGTCGCCGAATGTCTGGCGGTGGCCCGCGCCGCCGGCGTGACCGTGCCGGCCGACCTGCAGCAGAGCGTGCCGCGGATCGCGCAGACGATGGCCGGCCAGATGTCGTCGACCGCGCAGGATCTGGCCCGCGGCAAGCCCAGCGAGATCGACCATCTGAACGGCTTCGTCGTCAGGCTCGGCGCGTCGCTGGGCGTCCCGACGCCGGTCAACCGGCTGCTGCATGCGCTGGTGCGCATGCTGGAGACGACGCGATGACCGATCACGTCGCCCCTTCCGGATCACGGCAGCCCGCCGCCGAGGTCGATCCCGCGATCGGCGCGCAGGAGCAACTGCATCACGCCTGTCTGCTCGGCCTGCAGCTCAAGGTGTCGATGCAGCTCGGGCCGCAGGTGGTTGGTGACTGGATGTTCCGGCTGTTCCGCCGTCAGCACCTGGAGAAGTTCCTGTCGTCGTTCGACAAGCTGGGGCTGACCGGCCTGCCGCATGCGGTGGCCTGCGCCCGCTATCACGTGCTGTCGAACGACATCGGCGGCGTGGCGGTCGAGTACATCGAGGAGAACGACCGCAAGGCCTGGGTGCGCTTCCGCTATCCGCGCTGGATGTACGACGGCCCGACGATCTGCGGCGTGCCGGTCGAGGTCAGCCGCGGCTTCCTGAACGGCTGGTATGCGCACAACGGCGTGTCGCTCGGCAACCCGCGGCTGGGCTTCGTCTGCGTCAGCGAGGACATGACCGGCGAGTTCGGCTTTTGCGGCTACTTCCGCGAATACGACGAGCCGCTGGCCGAGCACGAACGGCTGCGCTTCGCCCGCGACGAACGGCCGCCGCCGTTCGATCCGGCCCGTCAGCCGGCGCCGCCGAGCGCGCAGTGGCCGGCCGACCGGCTGGCCAAGGCGGCCCGCAACTACGCGATCGAGTACGTGCGCAACGGCATCGTCGAGCTCGCGAAGGTGGCGGGCGTTGCCGCGGTGCGTGAGCACGCGGGGCTGGCCGCGCGGCTGATCGGCATGCAGTACCGGCGTGTCACCGCCGAGCGCATCGGCGCGATCGACGGCGGCGCGGCGCAGGCGGCCGACTATCTGGCGCGGATGTTCCGCGGGATGGGCGACCAGGCCCGGGTGCTGCCGGCCGGCGGCACGGCGATGCAGCACGCGGCGGCGCAGGGCACGGCGGCGCAGGGCACGGCGGCGCAGGGCGCGGCGGCGGCGGGTGCGGCAGTGCAGGGTGCGGCCGCAGGGCAGCCGGCGGACGCCCCTGGCGCTGGCGCAGTGCAGGTGCTGCAACAAGGCCTGCGCATCGTCCGCGGGCTGCCCGCCGGCGAAGCTCGGCTGCTGTTCGACTGCTGGCAGCAACTGTGGGTCGGCGCGCTGCGCAGTCATGCGGCGATCTGCGAGCTGCAGGTGGCAGCGCTCGATGGCGGCGATCCGTGGGCGGCCGAGCAACTGGTCTGGACCGTCAGCACCTCCACTCGCCGGAGCGTCTCGTGAGAACCATCGTCGCCGACACCCTCGATTCGATCGCCGACTATCGATTGCGCGAAAAGAGCGGGATTGTCCTGGGATACAAGCAAGGGATGCTGCTACGCTCGGACAGCGATCAGCATGTCATGGTGATCGGCTCGCCGGGGCAGGGCAAGTCGCGCAGCTTCGTCATCCAGACGAGGATGAAATACGCCGGCTCCCTGTTCATCCTCGACATGAGTGGGGAGCTCTACGATAAAACCTCCGGCTACCTGCGGAAGATGGGCTACGAGGTCTACC
>DAISWF010000401.1:0-4155 GCA_036826495.1 Burkholderiaceae bacterium | reverse complement strand
AGCTTCTTCAATGCGTTCAACTATCATCCGCCGCTGATCGGGTTTTCCTCGACCGGCTGGAAAGACACCGTGCGCAACATTCAGGAGACCGGTGAATTCGTCTGGAATCTCGCGACCATGGATATCGCGCAGGCGATGAACGCGACGCCCAGCAGCGCGGTGGCCGCCGGGATCGGCCGGCCGATCAGCACGGTCTCGTCGTCGTCGAGGTTGGTGTCGCGTTCCAGTTCCTGGTCGGCCAGCGCGAACGGCAGATGGTCCTCCTCGTCCTCGGGCGCGCGCTGCTCGGCCGGATCGGGATTGCGGGAGCGGTCCATCAGCTCGGTCAGCAGGAAGAACGCGGCCACCGCGAACACGGAGCTGGGCAGGTAGTACAGCGCGCCGGCGGTGACATCGGGCCGCCCGACGCCGAGCATCGCCATCAGGGTGCCGGACGACACGATCACCGAGAAGCTGGCCAGCCGCACCGGGCGCTGCGAACCCAGCACGCCCAGCGCGCCGAACACCAGCGTGGCCATGCCGCCCCACAGCAGCCAGGTGCTGCCGAAGCCGGCCGAATCGCCGGCTTCGCCGGAAAACATCAGGGTCGACATCCGCAACAGCACGTAGATGCCGACCTTCGTCAGCATCGTGAACACGGCGCCCGACGGCGCGCTGGCGCTGGCATAGGCCGGCGCCAGCCAGAAATTCAGCGGCCACATCGCCGCCTTGGCGAGGAACGCCACCGCGAGGATCGCGCTGGCGGCATGCAGCAGCGGCCGGTCGGCGGCCGGCACCGCGGGAATCTTCGCGGCGATGTCGGCCATGTTCAAGGTGCCGACGACGCCGTAGATCATCGATGCGCCGATCAGGAACAGCGACGACGCCGCCAGGTTGATCGTCAGATAGTGCAGCCCCGCCCTGACCCGGGCCGGGCCCGAGCCGTGCAGCAGCAGCCCGTACGATGCGGCCAGCATCACCTCGAAGAACACGAACAGGTTGAACAGGTCGGCGGTCAGGAATGCGCCGTTCAGCCCCATCACCTGCACCTGGAACAGCACGTGGAAATGGGCGCCGGCGCGATGCCAGCGGGCCAGCGAGAACACCAGCGCGGCGAGCGCGACCAGCGCGGCCACCAGCAGCATCAGCGCCGACAGCCGGTCGAGCACCAGCACGATGCCGAACGGCACCTCCCAGTTCGACGGCAGGTAGACGGTGAACGCCTCGGCTCCGCCGCGCACCGTACGCTGCAGCAGCAGCGCCGCCACCAGCAGGTTGGCCAGCACCGCGGCCAGGCTCAGCGCGGCCTTGACGACGTGACGGCGGCTGTCCAGCCACAGCAGCAGGCAGCCCGCCACCAGCGGCAGCAGGATCGGCACGATGATCAGGTGCGGCGACAGGCCTTGCAGCAAGGTCGCCAGCCCGCCGGTCATTCAGGATCCTCCTTGCCGTCGACGTGGTCGTTGCCGAAGAAGCCGCGCTGCGCCAGCAGCACCACCAGCAGCAGCGCGGTCATCGCGAAGCCGATGACGATCGCGGTCAGCACCAGCGCCTGCGGCATCGGGTCGGTGTAGTGCTGCAGGTCGGGCGTCACGCCGGGCGTCAGCACCGGCTCGCTGTCCACCGCCAGCCGGCCGGTGCTGAAGATGAACAGGTTGACGCCATAGCTCAGCAGCGACATGCCCATGATGAGCTGGTAGGTGCGCGGCCGCAGCAGCAGCCAGACGCCGCAGGCGGTCAGCACGCCGATCGCGATCGCCACGACGATCTCCATCAGGCTCCTCCTCGTCGGATGTGCGCCGGCTCTTCGTCGCGCACCGGCCGGCGCCGGCCGCGCACCGACTGGTGACCCAGCGCGGTCAGGATCAGCAGGGTCGCGCCCACCACCAGGGTGAACACGCCGATGTCGTAGAACACCGCGCTGGCCAGGTGCATCTCGCCCAGCAGCGGCAGCTTCAGATGGGCGACGTGGGTGGTCAGGAACGGGTAGCCGAACGCCCAGGAACCGATGCCGGTGGCCGCCGCCACCAGCAGCCCGGCGGCGATCCAGCGCTGCGGCATCAGCCGCATGTGCGCCTCGACCCACTGCGTGCCCGACACGATGTACTGCACGATGAACGCGGTGGACAGCACCAGGCCGGCGACGAAGCCGCCGCCGGGCTCGTTGTGGCCGCGAATGAAGATGTACACCGCGATCACCGAGGCGATCGGCACCAGCAGCCGCACCAGCCCCGCCGGCACCAGCAGGTAGCCGCGCGCGGTGTCCTCGACGGTCTGCGCGTTGACCAGGTCGGTGTCGAGGTCGGGCGGCACCGCCTGCTGCTGCGGCGGCAGCACCATGCTCTCGGAGGCCGGACGGAAGCGGCGCAGCAGCGCATAGACGGTCAGCGCGACGATGCCCAGCACGGTGATCTCGCCCATCGTGTCGAAGCCGCGGAAGTCGACCAGCATCACGTTGACGACGTTGGTGCCGCCGCCCTCGGGCAGCGAGCGCTCGAGGAAGAAGTCCGAGATGCTCTGCGGAAACGAGCGGGTCATCAGCGCGTACGACAGCAGCGCCATGCCGGCGCCGGCGAACCCCGCGATCGCCAGATCGCGCGAGCGCCGCGCGGCGGTGCGCAGCTTCAGGCGCAGCGGGTAAGCCTGCCGGCGCTCCTCGATGCGCTTGGGCAGCCAGCGCAGCCCGAGCACGAACAGCACCGTGGTCACCGCCTCCACGGAAAGCTGGGTCAGCGCCAGGTCGGGCGCCGAGAACCAGGCGAACGTGATGACCGTGACCAGGCCGGCGATGCTCATCAGCGCCAGCGCGGTCATCCGGTGGAACTTGGCCTGCCAGGCGGTGCCGATCGCCGCGACGATGCCGACCGCCCACAGCAGCGCGAACATCGGCGAGAACGCCAGCATCGCGCGGTCGCCGATCCACGGCGGCGGCCCGTCGCCGAGCCGTACCGCGGCCCCCGCCGCCAGCAGCGTGACCAGCAGCAGCGCCAGCATCTGCCCCTGCAGCCGCCGCGAGCCCAGAATCCGGCGGGCGCGCCGGGCGCCATGGGACAGCCCGGCCAGCGTGGCGTCGAACAGGCGCTGGCCGCTCACGAGGCCGAACAGCGGCACCCGGGCGATCTTCCGGCTGCGGATCGGCCAGCGCAGCCGCCGGTACAGCAGCCAGCCGCCGATCAGCGCCACCACGCTCATCGCCAGCGGCAGATTGAAGCCGTGCCAGACGGCCAGGTCGAAGTGCGGCAGCAGGCCGCCGACCACCGGCGCGGCCGCCACCGACAGCACCCGGCTGATCGACCAGTGCGGCAGGATGCCGACCACCAGGCAGGCCAGCACCAGCAGCTCGATCGGCACCCGCATCCAGTGCGGCGGTTCGTGCGGCAGCCGCGGCAGCCCGGCGCAGTTGTCGGGACCGAAGAACACGTCGATCGTGAAGCGCAGCGAGTAGGCGACGCTGAAGATGCCGCCGACCACGGCAGCCACCGGCAGCAGCCGGTCGAACCACGGCACGGTGGCGACGAACACCGCTTCGGAGAAGAACATCTCCTTCGAGATGAAGCCGTTCAGCAGCGGCACGCCGGCCATCGCGGCGCCGGCCACCATCGTCAGGGTCGCGGTGATCGGCATGTAGCGGCCCAGCCCGCTCAGCCGCCGCATGTCGCGGGTGCCGGTCTCGTGATCGATGATGCCGACCGCCATGAACAGCGACGCCTTGAAGGTGGCGTGGTTGATCAGGTGGAATACCGCGGCCACCGCCGCCAGCGGGCTGTTCAGGCCCAGCAGGGTGGTGATCAGGCCGAGGTGCGAGATCGTCGAATAGGCCAGCACGCCCTTCAGATCGTTCTGGAAGATCGCGCAGAAGCCGCCGACCAGCAGGGTCGCCAGGCCGGTGCAGGTGACGATCCAGAACCACTCGTCGGTGCCGGACAGCACCGGCCACAGGCGCGCGAGCAGAAACACGCCGGCCTTGACCATCGTCGCCGAATGCAGATAAGCCGACACCGGCGTGGGCGCCGACATCGCGTGCGGCAGCCAGAAGTGGAACGGGAACTGTGCGCTCTTCGTGAACGCGCCCAGCAGCACCAGCACCAGCGCCGTGCGGTACAGCGGATGCGCACGGATCGCGTCGCCGGCGCCGAGCACCCGGTCCAGATCGTAGCCGCCGGCGATGTGGCCGAG
>DAISWF010000400.1:0-4163 GCA_036826495.1 Burkholderiaceae bacterium | reverse complement strand
CCGAGCAGGCCGACGATCAGCGCCGCGCCGATCACCGCGCCCCAGAAGCCCAGCGCGCCGCCGCCCAGCCGCTCGACCAGCCAGTAGGCGACGTACAGGCCGACCATGTACATCGACCCATGGGCGAAGTTCACGATGCGGGTGACGCCGAAGATCAGCGACAGCCCGACCGCGATCAGGAACAGCGTCGAGGCGCCGGCCAGCCCGTTCAGCAACTGGACGGCGAACCCTGACATCACTCGGGACGCAGCTTCTTCACTTCGGCGTCGGACGGCTGCGTGGTCTTGCCATCGACGTAGCGGAAGTTCTTCATGACGCCGCGGCCCTGGTTGAGCGTCGTCAGACCGACATAGCCGCCCATCGTCGCCTGGTTGTCCTGCGGCCGGAACAGCACCTTGCCGAACGGCGATTCGAACTCCAGCCCGCTGAACGCCTTGACCAGCGCCTCGGTGTCGGTGCTGCCCGCCTTCTTGATCGCCGCGGCGATCGCGATCATCGACGAGTAGCCGACGACCGAGCCGAGCCGCGGATACTCCTGCCAGCGCTTCTGGTAGGCGGAGAGGAACTTGTTGTGCTCGGCGGTGCTGATGCTGTACCACGGGTAGCCGGTCACCAGCCAGCCCTCGGGCGCCTCGTCGCGCAGCGGATCGAGGTACTCCGGCTCACCGGACAGCAGGCTCACCACCTCGCGGCCCTTGAAGAGCCCGCGGGTGTTGCCTTCGCGGACGAACTTCGACAGGTCGGCGCCGAACAGCACGTTGAAGATCGCATCGGGCTTCGCGTCGGCCAGGGCCTGCGCGACCGAACCGGCATCGACCCGGCCGAGCGCCGGCGCCTGCTCGGCGACGAACTCCACGTCGGGCTGCGCGGCCTTCATCTGCGCCTTGAAGGTCGCCGCCGCCGACTGGCCGTACTCGTAGTTCGGATAGACCAGCGCCCAGCGCTTCTTCTTCATCTTCACCGCATCGGGCACCAGCATCGACACCTGCATGTAGGTCGACGGGCGCAGACGATAGGTGTAGCGGTTGCCGTTCTGCCAGGTGATCTTGTCGGTCAGCGGTTCGGCGGCGAGGAACAGCACCTTGCGCTGCTTGGCGAAGTCGGTGACCGCCAGGCCGGTGTTCGACAGGAAGGTGCCGAAGATCAGGTCGACCTTCTCGCGCGACACCAGCTCCTCGGCCACCCGCACCGCGTCGCCGGGATTGCCGTTGTCGTCGCGCGAGACCACCTCGATCTTCCGGCCGAGCAGCCCGCCGGCGGCATTGACCTGCTCGACCGCCAGCTCCCAGCCCTTCTTGTACGGCTCGAGGAAGGCCGGCTGGGCCTTGTAGCTGTTCAGTTCGCCGACCTTGATGGTCTGCGCCGCGGCGCTCGCGGCCGCCGCGAATGCCGTCAAGAGTACCGCCTGGATCGCTTTTTTCATCATGCCCTCCGATTGCCCCGCTGGATGTGTGGTGGAGTCGACTGCACGGCCCATGCAATAACGAGGCCGGCCGCGCCGGGTGGACCGCCGCGCCCTGCTATCTGAGCCCGTCCTCGCCCTTGATCTCGTTCTTCTGCAGGCCGCCGATGCGCGCGAGCGGCCGGCCGCTGTCGGTCACCGCCACCGCGACGACGATCTCGCCGGCGCGCGGCGCGTCGACGACCCGCACCTCGACGGCATCGAAATGGCTGCGCACGAAGGCGGCATCCTTGTGGCCCAGCGGCACGTCGATCGGCGTGCCGGGGCCGCCGATCTTCTTGGCCGACGGCACCAGCGCGGCGCCCTTGACCACCGCGCGGCGCAGCGGTGCACCGAGCTTGGGATGCAGGATCGCGGCCGCATGCTCGAGCTCGCCCGCCTCGCCGACGATCGCCGCCTTGCCGTAGCTCTCGGCGCGGGCCGGTTCGATGCCCAGCGCCTGCACGCAGCGCTCGCCGAGCAGCGCGCCCAGCTCCTCGCCGATCGCGATCAGCTCGTCGAGGTTCTCGGCATAGCGGCCGGCATAGGGATTGGCGATCACCGCGACCGCCACCGCGCGGCGCGTCGGCGGATCGATCACGCGGCCCATCTCGAGCCGGGTTTCGTCGACGGATACGATCAGCTTGCGAATCTGCGCGGCCACCACGGTCCTCCCCGAATCACCGGAATATAGAACAACTCGATGACGAACTCGATCGGGAAGCCCGATCGGGAAGCCCGGTCAGGCCGCCGGCATTGCCGATATCGGTGCGCCGACTGGCCCGACAGCCCTGACCGGCCCGATCGTCCCGTCCGTCGCGATCGCCTTCTTTGCCCCGACCGCTCCCACCGCCCGATGGCGCCGCTGCAGCCACAGCAGCGCGGCGTCGATGAAGCCGCCGGCGATGCAGCGCTGCGCGAACGTGGCGCCGGCATCGAGGGCCGATGCCACCGTGACGGCCGGCAGCGGCGGCACCGCCACCGTGGCCAGCCGGGCACCGAGGTCGCTGCCGTCGCGCAGGCTGTCGGCCGGCGCACGGACGATCCGCGGATCGCCGGCATCGACCGCATTGGCGATCAGGGTCGCGGCCGCGTCGGCGCGGCTGGCCGATCGGGCCAGCACCGTGGCGCTGTCGGCGATGCCCAGCGACAGGCTGCGGCCGCGCCAGCCGGAGGTCGCGACGCCGCGCGTGCGGCCGCCGGCATCCAGCTCGAAGCTCGCATCGAGCGCCGGCGCGCCGGGATCGGACACGACGCCGACCCGCCACGATTCGCCGGGCGCCAGCACCACCGCGATGTCGCCGCCGTTGTTCAGCGACGCGCGGCGAATGCCCGGCCGTTCGAATGCCTGCGCCAGCTCCTCGGCCACCGCGCCGGCCACCGCCGCCATCGGCGTCAGGAACAGATCGAAGCGCTCGGCGAGCGGCACGCAGGCGTCGACCATCCGGCGTGCGACCGGCCCGCGCACCACCGGATGCTCGCGGCCGTCGCGGCGCAGCTCGGGCAGCTCCGACACCAGCTCGGCGAGCAGCGGCTGGAAGCGCCGCCAGGCGGCCTGCAGCGCGTCGTCGCAGGCGGCCGGATCGCCGCCCGCCTCGATGACCAGATCGATCGGGCCGTGCTGGAAATGCCAGCGGCCGTCCGACAGGCGCGCACGCAGCGGGCCGGAACTCATGTCGCCCCCGAAAGTCTGCGATGGCGGGATCGTCTTCGGAGCGGCCGTGCGGCGATCATCATCCACCCCCGCCGACCACCGCCGGCGGCCACGGATTGACCGGCTGCCAGTCGATCATCCGATGGGGGGTGTCGGCGAGCACCTCGGCCAGCGGCCGCACGCGGGCCATGTGGCCGCCGAGCCGGCGATAGTCGTCCAAGGTCATCGTGAACTCGATCGGTGCGACGATCGCCGGCGTCGGCACCGAGCCGAACGAGTTGGCCGGCATCCGCAGCACGTCCACCATCACCGTGATGCCGCCGCCCGGCCACACATAGGCCGGCGCGCCGCCGCAGCTCACATGGGTCAGCGCGTCCTTGACGGAACGGGTCAGCCGCACCGGGTTGTCGGTGACGCCGGCGCGCAGGCTGCCGCCGGCGCCGCCGACGAACAGCACCGTGCACATCGCCGGCTCGCAGTTCTCGCCGATCCGTTCGACCACCTGCGCGACCGCCGGCGGCATCGGCCGCGGCTGCGGTCGCAGCTGCTCGTCGAGCTCGAACCAGGCCGCATGCTCGCCCGTCGTCGACACCATCAGCAGCCGCAGGCCGGGCCGCGCGACCTTCGGGTCGAACGATTCGATGATGGCCAGCGGATCCTCGATGTCGGTGCCGCCCCAGCCGGTGCCCGGATTGGCGACCTGGAAGTAGCGGCCCGGCGTCGACTTGCGGCCGCGCACGCGGATGCCCGACGGCGGCATGTCGAGGCAGCGGCCGGCCTGGTGCTCGGACAGCACGCCGGTGATGTGATCGTCGACGACCACCACCTCGTCGACATGACCCAGCCACTGCTGCGCGAAGATGCCGATCGTCGCCGATCCGCAGCCCACCCGCATCCGCTGCTCCGGCACGCCGTTGACGACCGGCGGCTGTCCGGCCTGCACCCGCAGCGCTGCGCCGCCTTCGATCGCCAGGTCCACCGGCTCGCGGTTGCCCAGCTTCATCATCAGCTCGCAGGTGACGCGGCCTTCCTTCTTGGATCCGCCGGTCAGATGATGCACGCCGCCCA
>DAISWF010000399.1:0-4202 GCA_036826495.1 Burkholderiaceae bacterium | reverse complement strand
CAGCCGTCGGCCGTCGAGCTGCCCCGCCTGCGCACAGCGCTCGACCACCTGATCGATGTCGGCGAGCGACCGTTGCATCTGCCGGACCTGACCTTCGGTGGAAAGACCGGAACCGAGCAGCATCCGCATCACGGACAGCGGGGTCTTGAGCTCATGGGTCAGCATGCTCAGCAACTGCTCGCGGTCGTTGCGATGCAATCGCTCGTGTCGCGCGATCGCGCGGGTATCTCGGAGCTCGGCTTCGGCCTCCGCCTGCCGCTGCCGCAGCCTGCGGGTCCGTGCGGCCAGCATCATCACCATGATCACGCCGGACAGCAGACCGTGAAACAGCAGCCCGTACACACTGAAGCTCGAACCGTCGAGCAGACCGAGCTGCGTGAGCACGGACGAGCAGACCGGGATGTTGATCACACCGTAGAAAACCGCCAGTTGCCTGCGCGAAGGGACCGGAGCATCGCGGCCGCCCGCCGGTCTGGCCAGCAGGATCGACGCGAGCGATACGCCGAGCGCCAGCAGCACGACCGCCGCATTCGAGCCCAGCGCCAGCCAGGCATGCCCGAGCGCCATCAGCAGCAGCCCGATTGGCAGCATCGCGATGAATGTCAGCAGGGCTGCCGGTCCCCAACGGGGCGGGTCGTACTCGCGCAGCAGCCTGCGGTCGAATGCGATGGACACCGCGGTGAAGCCGAGCACCGTGACGCTGGTCGACACGTCGATCCACGGCGCGGGCACCAGACCGCCGACCAGCGCCCGTCCATAGCCCAGCAGCAGCAGCGACCAGAGCATCGCGATCGCCTGCTTGAACACGAACAGGCCGACCAGGGGGTCACGCCCGCGCTGCCAGTGGACGACGGCCAGCAGCAGCGACGCACCCAGCAGCGCGAGGTACACCGCGCACACGAGCTCGTTGAGCCGGTCCCGGGCGATCGCATCGCGCAGGGTCATCGCCTGCACGAGGAACACTCGGGCATTCGAGGTCTGTGCCCTCAGGAACACGTCGCGAGGCGCGTCACCGAGCGGCAGGGTCAGATGCAAAGCCAGCGCACGATAGAACGGATCGTCATCGGACTGACGGTCACCGGTGACCGGGACCCTCCCGCGCTGCAAGGGATCGAACAGCTCGACGGTGTCCAGGAACGAGGGCTGGATCCTCAGCACGAGGGTCCTCGGCCCCGCATCCGGCGGAAACCGGGCGCCCTGGTGCGCGAGTCCGCCCGCCTGCTCGAGCGGCACGCGGGACGGATCGATCCGCAGACGCAGCCACGTCGCACATCGGCCATAGCCGCGGGTCAGCAGTCCGTCGAACGGGCGGAACTGCTCGAGAGGGAGTTGCTCGACCGTCACCGGCGTACAGGGTTCGTCCCAATACGCCCGGGCAACGATCGCGTCACCGGCGTCGCCGGCGTTCGCCTCGAATGCGGCGCACAGCAGCAACGTCAGCAGGTACGGCAGGGCACGACACGAGGAGGAGCAGATCGGGGTCGACATGGCTGGCGCGGCTTTCGTCCGGGTCGCGATCCTGGAGGATGCGCGATCCCGGACCCGACGACAACGCTTCGGCCGGCAGAAGCGACGGGACCGCGCCATCACCGCAGGAACCTGGCAGGTCAAGCCGAGGAAAGCTCGAGGATGGCTCGCCGATCGGCTCGCGCGCAACACCGCGAGCCGCGCGGCACAGCGGTCACGATGCCGTGTGCGGGCCCGGGATCGCCGTATGCGGGCCCGGGATGTCACGCAGCCGGTGCACTCGATCGAAGTAGCTGCGGGCGAAGGCCGCAAGCTGCCGGTCGGTCAGCCGGCCGCCGATCCGCTCGAAACCGACGATCCGCCGCTCGACCCGCGGCCGGTATCCCTCGATGAAATGGCCGAGGTCCGACATGGCGCCGTTCGGCCCGGCGACCAGCACCTCGCTGAACTGCTCGATCGCATCGCAGACCTCGCCGAGATACGCGAAGCCGGCCAGCGGTTCCCCGCCGGCCTGGGGCTGCGCTCGCACCCTGTGCAGCTCGACCCCCTCACCGTCGACCTGCAGGAAGGTCGCCGACTGGTGATCGAAATGGACGGCTGCCCGCTGCGTCATGACCCGGATCCCGCCTGGAGGTCGTGCGCCAGCCGCTTGCGCAGCGAATGAAAACGCGCATCGACCCCGTCGCCGAACAGCGGATCGGCACCGCGGGTCAGGGCCGCCTCGACGTCGCACCAGTCATCGTCGCCGAACCGGGCCGCGATCAGCGGCATCGCGACCCGCTCCTCGCGCTGCAGATGCTCGCGGTAGTAGGTCAGGTAGGTGGCCGCCGCCGCTTCGATACGGGAACGCGGCACCACCGCTCCGGCCGCCAGCTCGGCAAGCTGCTCCGACAGCGCACGCCCGGCCTCGCCGATCACCCGGTGCTCCTGGCGCAGCCGCCCGACCAGCTCGCCGGCCGCCCCGTCCTTGATCATCAGGCGATCGAACGCGACATCTTCGCGCGGATGATGGAAGGCGTCGGCGTACTCGCGCAGATAGTCCACGATGTCGCCGATCGTCTCGTAGTTCGGCACCTCGCCCTCGTGGAACCGGGCGATCTCGGCTTCCAGCACGCCGAGCAGACGGCCGAACTTCGCATGTTCCGCATGCCACAGATCCATGATCCCGGACATTCCAGTCACTCCCCGACGGTTGCGCCCGTCTCATTCTGAGCGACTGCGGGACGATGGAATTGATCTGCGTCAGCCTGCGCCGGCAGACCGGGCCAGGCGCCGCGCGCGGAGGCCGGCCGGCAGTCTCAACCCGCGCCGCCGGCCAGCTCGCGGATCCGTCGCTTGTCGAGCTTGCCGGTCGCGTTCCTCGGCAGCTCCGGCAGCACGATGAAGCGGTCCGGAATCTGCCAGCGGGGCAGCAGCGACGCCAGATGCGCGGCGAAGTCCGGCTGCGGGCCGGACCAGTTGCCGGCCAGCGACAGATACGCGACCGGGCGCTCCTGCCAGCGCGGATCGGCGACCGCGACGACCGCCGCCTCGCGGACCGCCGGATGCCGGGTCAGCGCCGACTCGATCTCGAGACTGGAGATCCATTCGCCGCCCGACTTGATCAGGTCCTTCGCACGATCGACGATCCGTACGTAACCGTCGGCATCGATCGTCGCGATGTCGCCGGTCTTCAGCCACCGGCGGCCGGCCGCATCGACATCGAAACGGTCCTCGCCGCCGCGGCCATCGGGCGCCTCCGGATCCAGGTAGGCATCGGCGACCCAGGGCCCGCGGATCTGCAGCTCGCCGACGCGGGCGCTGTCACGGGAAGCGGATGCGCCGTCTCTCGGCATGCTTGCATCCGCGCCTGGGCCGCTTGCGCCCGCGTCTGGGCCGCCTGCCCCCCCGCTTGGGCCACCTGCACCGCCGCTCGGGGCGCTTGCGCCCGCGCCCGGCGCGTCCACCGCCCCGTCCTCGCTCACGACCCGCATCTCGCAGCCGACCAGCGGCACGCCGGGTGTCAGCCGCGTCCGCGACCACTGCTCGTCGCTCAGCCACGACCGCCGTGTCGACACCAGGCCGAGCGGCGACACCTCGGTCATGCCCCAGCAGTGCTGCACCCGGATGCCGAAATCGGCATAGCCGTCGATCAGATCCGCCGACACCGTCGCGCCGCCGACCGGCAGCCGCTGCAGGGTCCGCAGTCGCGCCGGATCAATCGCGCCGCTGCGCAGCCGGTCGAGCAGGTCGATCCAGACGGTCGGCACCGCGGTGGCCAAGGTCGCGCCGGTCCGCTCGATCAGCTCGACCAGCGCGAGCGGATCCGCCTGCCGCCAGCTCACCCCCTGGGCGGCACCGGCCAGCCCGCTCGCATACGGGAAGCCCCAGCCGCAGGCGTGGAACATCGGCACGATGGTCAGACAGACATCGGCCTCGCGCAGCGCGATCGAGTCGACGTTCAGCATCGCCATCGCATGCAGCACCGTCGAGCGGTGACTGTAGACGACGCCCTTCGAGTTGCCGGTCGTGCCCGAGGTATGGCAGACCCCCAGCGCGCTGCGCTCGTCGACGTCGGGCCATCGATCGAGCGGCGTGCCGGCGGTGATGAAATGTTCGTAAGCGACCTGCTCGATCGAGGATGCCGCGCCGAACGGCGCGGGGCGGGCCGCACCAGGCTCCCTCGCCGCTACCGGCTGCATGGCCGCATCAGGCACCCCCGCCTCGACGCTCGCATCCGCTGCCGCCGACGTGCC
>DAISWF010000398.1:267-4208 GCA_036826495.1 Burkholderiaceae bacterium | reverse complement strand
GCGTCGCGGTGTCGGTCAAGGTGTCGGCGCGGCAGCTCGCCGAGGACGGTTTCCTCGCGGCCTTGAACACGCTGCTGACCGAGCGCGGCATCCCGCCGCAGTTGCTGCGGCTGGAGCTGACCGAAAGCGCGTTCATCGAGACGCCCGACCGGACGATCAAGCTGATCGGCGAGCTGCGGCGGATCGGCGTGCGGGTCATCATCGACAACTTCGGCACCGGTTACGCGTCGCTGTCGTACCTGAAGAACCTGCCGGTCGACGGCCTGAAGATCGACCGCGCGTTCGTCCGCGACCTGCCGGCCGACCGCGGCAACGCGGCGATCGTGCAGGCGATCACCACCTTGGCCGCCAAGCTCGGCCTGCAGGCGATGGCCGAAGGCGTCGAGACCGCCGCCGAGATGAAGGCGCTGCGCAGCTTCGACTGCGATCAGATGCAGGGCACCCTGATCTCCGAACCGCTGCCGTTCTCGCAGACCCAGGAATTCATGGAGTCGCTGCCGGCGCTGCGGCAGATGCATCTGGTCAAGGAAACCGGGGCCTGAAGCCGCCGGGGGCAGGCGGGGCACCGGATGCGCCCCGGCTCGGCCGTTCCCGGCTCGCCTCGGCCCGGCCCGCGCCGGCTCAAGCGGCCGGGGTTTCAGCTATAAGCCAGCCCCATCGCCGCGCGCACGTCGCGCATCGTCTCCTCGGCGAGCTTGCGGGCTCTGTCGCAGCCGTCGGCGACGATGTTGCGCAGCAGGGTCGGGTCATCGACGTAGGGCTGGGCGCGTTCGAAGAACACCTGCTGCTCGGCCAGCACCGCGTCGATCACCGGCTGCTTGCACTCCAGGCAGCCGATGCCGGCGGTGCGGCAGCCGTTGGCGGCCCACTGCCGCGTCTCGTCCGATGAATAGACCTGGTGCAGTTGCCATACCGGGCAGCGTTCCGGCTCGCCGGGATCGCTGCGGCGGATGCGCGCAGGGTCGGTCGGCATCGTGCGGATCTTCTTCGTGACGCTGGCCGGGTCCTCGCGCATCGCGATCGAGTTGCCGTAGCTCTTCGACATCTTCGCGCCGTCGATGCCGGGCATCCGCGAGGCTTCGGTCAGCAGCGCCTGCGGCTCGGACAGGATCAGCTTGCCGGAGCCCTCGAGAAAGCCGAACAACCGCCCGCGATCGCCCTGGCCGATGTTCTGCGCCTGCTCGATCAGCTCGCGCCCCTGCTGCAGCGCCTGCTCGTCGCCCTCCTGCTGGAAGCGCGTGCGCAGCTCCTGGTAGAGCTTGGCGCGCTTGCTGCCGAGCTTCTTGATCGCCGCGCGTGCCTTGTCCTCGAAGCCCGGCTCGCGGCCGAACAGGTGATTGAAGCGGCGCGCCACCTCGCGGGTCAGCTCGATGTGCGGCACCTGGTCCTCGCCGACCGGCACCCAGGCGGCGCGATACATCAGGATGTCGGCCGCCTGCAGCAGCGGATAGCCGAGGAATCCATAAGTGGACAGGTCGCGGTCGGTCAGCTTCTCCTGCTGATCCTTGTAGGTGGGCACCCGTTCCAGCCAGCCGAGCGGCGTGCTCATCGACAGCAGCAGATGCAGCTCGGCATGCTCGGGCACCCGCGACTGGATGAACAGCACCGACTGCTGCGGATCGATGCCCGCGGCCAGCCAGTCGATCACCATCTCCCAGATGTTCTGCTCGATGACCTCCACCGAATCGTAGTGGGTGGTCAACGCATGCCAGTCGGCCACGAAGAACAGGCAGGGGTGCTCGCTCTGCAGCCTGACCCAGTTCTTCAGCGCCCCGTGATAATGACCCAGATGCAGCGCGCCGGTCGGGCGCATGCCGGAAACTACGCGTTCTTCGAACATGATCCGGCCATTGTATCAACCGGCGTATCAACCGGCCGTGACCATCCCGGTCACCGGCCCGCAGCCGACCCGCTGCACGACCGGCTCGCCGCTGGTCAGGTCGATCACGGTGGTCGGCACATAACCCTGGCCGCCGGCGTCCAGCACCAGCTCGATGCGCTTGTTGAGCAGCCGGATGATCTCGTCGGCTTCGTGCTGCGGATCCTCGTCGTCCGGCAGGATCAAGGTGGTGCACAGCAGCGGTTCGCCGAGCGCCTCGAGCAGCCCCTGCGCGACCGGCGAGGCCGGCACCCGCAGGCCGATCGTCTTGCGCGACGGATGCGACAGCCGGCGCGGCACCTCGCGCGTGGCATTGAGCACGAAGGTGTAGGCGCCCGGCGTCCACTCCTTCAGAAAGCGATACTGGCGGTTGTCGACCTGCGCATAGGTCGCGAGCTCCGACAGGTCGCGGCACATCAGGGTCAGCAGATGCTTGTCGTCGAGCTGGCGCACCGCGCGCAGCCGGTCGGCCGCGTGGCGATCGCTCAGATGGCAGGCCAGCACATAGCAGGCGTCGGTGGGCAGCGCCACCAGCCCGCCGTCGCGCACGACATCGGCCGCCTGCCGCAGCAGCCGTGCCTGCGGATGGGTCGGGTGGATCGTGAATCGCTGGGTCATGTCAGTCGTGACCAAACCGGCATCAGCGACGCCGGCAACGGCGGCACCCTGCCGAGCTCGACATCACCCTCGCCGGGGCTGTGGAAGTCCGACCCGCGCGAGCCCATGAAACCGAAGCGCCGCGCCAGCGCCTCGAACCGCGCATACTCGCCGGTGCCGTGGCTGCTGCTGATCACCTCGATCGCCTCACCGCCGGCATCGCGGAACTCGGTCAGGAAGGTCCACATCTGCGTGTCGTCGAAGGCGTAGCGGCCGGGATGCGCGACCACCGCGATGCCGCCGGCGCCGCGGATCCAGCCGACCGCATCGGCCAGCCGCGCCCAGCGGTGCGCGACGAAGCCCGGCCTGCCCTCGGACAGATAGCGCTCGAACACCTCCGACACGTCGCGGCAGTAGCCCCGTTCGACCAGGAAGCGCGCGAAATGCGTGCGCGAGATCAGATCGGGATTGCCGACGTAAGGCAGCGCGCCTTCATAAGCGCCCGGGATGCCGGCCGCGGCGAGCTGCGCGGCGATCTCCCGCGCCCTCGCCTGCCGCCCGCCACGGGTGGCCGCCAGCCCGGCGAGCAATGCAGGATCGCGGTAATCGATGCCCAGCCCGACGATGTGCACCGTTTCGCCGGCCCAGGTGACCGACACCTCCACACCCGGCACGAAGCGCAGCCCCAGCGTTTCGGCCACGGCCTGCGCCTCGGCGAGGCCGCCGACCTCGTCGTGATCGGTCAGCGCCCACAGCTCCACGCCGTGGGCGGCTGCGCGGCGCGCGACCTCGGCCGGCGCCAGCGTGCCGTCCGACACGTGCGAATGGCAGTGCAGGTCGGCGTTCAGCGCATGCAACTTTGGCACAATGCTCCCGGTTCTGACGGTGCTGCTTTGCAGCAACCAGCTCTTTGCCATTATAGGGAGGCAGGTGAAACCATGCTGCGATCGTCGGCAGCAGTGACGAGGATGGACGGGCGGCCCGGCGCCGCGGTGACCCGTCGCCGTCTGCTGGGGGCCATGCTGGCGGGGCAGGCTTTCACCAGCGCGCCGGTCGCCGCGGTTCACGCCCTCGCCTACCCGCTGGGCGGTCGCTATCACATCCCGCATGGGATCTCGAACGCGCTGATGCTCGGGCCGGTGTTGCGCTTCAACCTTGCCGCCGCGACAAGGGAGTACGCTGAATTGGGCGCCGCGATCGGGATAACGGGAAGTGACGACGCCGAGATAGCCGGCGGCTTCATCGCCCACCTCGACGCACTGTCGCATCGCTCTGGCGCCCCCATGCGGCTACGCGACGTGGATGTTCTCCGGGCCGACCTGCCGCTCATGGCGAAGGATGCCATGGAGCAGCAGCGCCTGTTGCGCAACAATCCGGTCGACGTGACCGAGGTCGATGCGCTGCACCTCTACGAGGAGGCGTACTAGGCGCTCACTCCCGTCATTTGACGGATTGTGTTGAGCTG
>DAISWF010000398.1:0-257 GCA_036826495.1 Burkholderiaceae bacterium | reverse complement strand
GTCGCGGGACTTGCTAGTGACGGTTCGAGAGAGCTGGCTTATCGAGACGGGTGGCCGCCCACGTGCCTTCCCGTATGGAGCCGGCGCTCAGGACGCTAAAATTGCCCAGCGGCGCAGCCACCCGGAAGGACGCGCATCACGGTTGACCGTTCTAGATCAAAATATGATCGACTCTGACTGCAAACATGCACCGTGTGGACCAATTTGACAGTTTATGATGCACCCAAATCATTATGCTTAAGGATAAATGCACATAC
>DAISWF010000397.1:0-4233 GCA_036826495.1 Burkholderiaceae bacterium | reverse complement strand
GCGACCCGATAAGGTACTCACGCGGGCAGGTTTCAACCCCGACAGGCTCCTAGGCAAAACCCGCGAGTTGCACACCCGGGCCGCAATGCTAAAGTTACCGGATCATCCCGACACCGGGGCCAGCATCATGAAACTCGTAGACAGCATCCTCGCGTCCCACGCCGAGATCACCGCGATCCGCCGCGACATCCACGCACACCCCGAACTGCGCTACGAGGAAACCCGCACCGCCGATATCGTCGCAGACAATCTGGCCCGCTGGGGCATACCGTTCGTCAGGGGGCTCGGGCGGACAGGCGTCGTCGGCACCCTGCGCAACGGCACGAGCGGGCGCAGCATCGGGTTGCGCGCCGACATGGACGCACTGCCGATGCAGGAATTCAATGAATTCGCGCACCGCTCCCGTCATCCCGGCAAGATGCACGCCTGCGGCCATGACGGCCACACCGCGATGCTGCTGGCGGCGGCCAGGCACTTGGCCGGCAACCGCAACTTCGACGGCACCGTGCACTTCATCTTCCAGCCGGCCGAGGAAGGCGGCGCCGGTGCAAGGGCGATGATGAACGACGGCCTGTTCGAGAAATTTCCTTGCGAGGCGGTGTTCGGCCTGCACAACTGGCCGGGCTCGGCGGCCGGCACCTTCGGCGTCTGCAGCGGGCCGACGATGGCGTCGTCCAACGAGTTCGAGATCACGATCACCGGCCTGGGCACCCATGCCGCGCTGCCCCATCTGGGCACCGATCCGGTGATCGTCGCCACCCACATGGTGCAGGCGCTGCAGACCATCGTGTCGCGCAACAAGAAGCCGCTGGACACCGCGGTGCTGTCGGTCACGCAGATCCATGCCGGCGACGCCTACAACGTGATTCCCGATGCGGCGGTGATCCGCGGCACGGTGCGCACGTTCACCACCGAGGTGCTGGACCTGGTCGAGCGGCGGATGAACGAGATCGTCGAGAAGCTGCCGCCGGTGTTCAACGCCACCGCGAAGATGCGCTTCCTGCGCAACTACCCGCCGCTGTTCAACCACCCGAAGGAAACCGAGTTCTGCCGCGGCGTGGCGATCGACGTGGTCGGCGCCGACAACACGCAGGACTTCGAGCCGACGATGGGCTCGGAGGACTTCGCGTTCATGCTGCTGGAGAAGCCCGGCTGCTACATCATGGCCGGCAACGGCGACGGTGGCCACCGCGAGGCCGGGCACGGCCTGGGGCCCTGCCAGTTGCACAACCCCAACTACGACTTCAACGACGAGATCATTCCGATCGTCGCCAGCTACTGGGTGCGGCTGGTCGAGAAGTATCTGGCGCCGGCCGCCTGACGCCGCCGCCGCCCTGCCCGCCGTGCAGCAGCCCGGAAGTCCATGCCCGCATTCGTGATCCGGCGCCTGCTGCAGGCCACGCTGGTGATGCTGGTGGTCGCGCTGATCGCGTTCTCGCTGTTCCAGTACGTCGGTGATCCGGTGCTGAACATGCTCGGGCAGGATGCCACGCCCGAGCAGCGTGACGAGCTGCGCCGCGATCTGGGTCTGGACCGCCCGTTCTACGTGCAGTTCGCCCGCTTCGTGCACAACGCGGTGCAGGGCGAGTTCGGCCTGTCGTACCGGCAGGGGCGCAAGGTGTCGTCGCTGATCGCCGAACGGTTTCCGGCGACGCTGGAGCTGTCGATGGCGGCGGCGGTGCTGGCGCTGGCCATCGGTATCCCGATGGGGGTGTACACCGCGTTGCGCCGGCGCAGCATGCTGTCGAACCTGTTCCTGGCGATCTCGCTGATCGGCGTGTCGCTGCCCACGTTCCTGATCGGCATCCTGCTGATCCTGGTGTTCGCGGTGCTGCTGGGCTGGCTGCCGTCGTACGGCCGCGGCGACACCATCGAGCTGGCCGGCTGGACCACCGGCCTGCTGACGCGCGACGGGCTGGCGCACCTGATCCTGCCGGCGATCACGCTATGCCTGTTCCAGATGACCCTGATCATGCGGCTGGTACGCTCCGAGATGCTGGAGGTGCTGCGCAGCGACTACATCAAGTTCGCGCGCGCCCGCGGCCTGACCGACCGGGCGATCCACTTCGGCCATGCGCTGAAGAACACGCTGGTGCCGGTGATCACGATCACCGGGCTGCAGCTCGGCACGATCATCGCTTTCGCGATCGTCACCGAAACCGTGTTCCAGTGGCCCGGCATGGGGCTGATGTTCATCCAGGCGGTGCAGTCCACCGACATCCCGATCATGGCCGCCTACCTGTGCCTGATCGCGCTGGTGTTCGTGCTGATCAACCTGGTCGTGGACCTGCTGTACTTCGCCGTCGATCCGCGACTGCGGGTCGAACGGGCCACCGGCCACTGACTCCGATGACGTTCCGCACGATGCCCCGATGCCGATCATGACCCCTATCACGACCCGCTCATAGCGATGAACGCCCGCCATCCCGAGCCCGCCGCCCCGGCCGCCGGCACCTACCTCGGCGCCCATCGGGCGCTGGCCTCGCTGCGCAGCCAGCATCGCGAGCTGACCGAGCTGCGCCGCCTGCTGCACAGCCACCCCGAGCTCGGCTACGAGGAGGTGTTCACGTCGAACCTGGTGGCCGAACGGCTGGCCGGTTTCGGCGTCGACGAGATCCACCGCGGGCTCGGCAAGACCGGCGTCGTCGGCGTGATCCGCGGCCGCACCGACAGCCGCGGCGCGACGATCGGGCTGCGCGCCGACATGGATGCGCTGCCGATGCAGGAGCACAACGAGTTCGCGCACCGCTCGGGCCGCGACGGGCTCATGCATGCCTGCGGCCACGACGGCCACACGACGATGCTGCTGGGCGCCGCACGCCATCTGGCGCAGACCCGCGACTTCGACGGCACCGTGCACCTGATCTTCCAGCCCGGCGAGGAAGGCTTCGCCGGCGCGCAGGCGATGATCGACGACGGCCTCTTCGAACGCTTCCCGTGCGACCAGATCTTCGCGATGCACAACTGGCCGGGGCTGCCGGCAGGCAGAATCGCGATGCGCGCCGGACCGATGATGGCCGCCGCCGACCGGGTCACGATCCGCATCGTCGGCCGCGGCGGTCACGGCGCGCATGCCTATCTGGCGGTCGATCCGGTGGTGGTCGCCGCGCACATCATCACGGCGGCGCAGACGATCGTGTCGCGCAACGTCGCGGCGATGGATTCGGCCGTCGTCAGCCTGTGCGGCGTGCAGGCCGGCGATCTCAGCGCGATGAGCGTGATCCCCGGCGAGGCGACATTGGTCGGCACGGTACGCACGTTCCGCGACGACACCCGGCAGCTCGTCGAGGACCGGCTGCGCACATTGGTCGAATCGATCGCCGGCGGCTTCGGCGCGCAGGGCGAGGTCAGCTACGAGCGGCTGTACCCGGCGACGATCAACGCGCCCGAGCCGGCCGCGTTCGGCCTGGCGGTGGCGCGCGAGCTGGTCGGCGACGCCAACGTCGTCGACGACCTGCCGCCCAGCATGGGCTCGGAGGACTTCGCGTTCATGCAGCGGGTGCGTCCCGGCGCCTATTTCCGCATCGGCCAGGGCGGCGCCGAACGCGGCTGCGCGCTGCACAACAGCCGCTATGATTTCAACGACGAGATCCTGCCGCTGGGCGCCGCACTGTTCGTGCGCCTGGCGGAACGGGCACTGCCGGCGCTGCCGGCCTGAACATCCGCATCACCGAAGACCCCAGGGGCTATCACCATGAAGGATCGCACGATGAACCACCCGATGACCCGCCTGTCGCTGACGATCGCCGCGGCACTGTCGGCCGTCGCACTGACGGCCGGCACCGCGCATGCGGTCACCTTCAAGGTCGCCGATCAGGGCGATGCGCTGTCGATGGACCCGCATTCGCTGAACGAGTCGCTGCAGCTCTCGGTGCTCGGCAACGTCTACGAACCGCTGGTGCTGCGCGACAAGAAGCTGAACCTGATGCCCGGGCTGGCCACCAAGTGGACCCAGGTCAATCCCACCACCTGGCGCTTCGAGCTGCGCAAGAACGTCAAGTTCCACGACGGCACGCCGTTCAATGCCGACGACGTGGTGTTCTCGCTGGCGCGCACCCAGGCCGCCGGCTCGGACATGAAGACCTATACCAACGACGTCGCGTCGGTGAACAAGGTCGACGACTACACGGTCGACGTGGTCACCAAGGCGCCGTTCCCGATCCTGCCCGACGTGTTCGCCACCGTCTACATCATGAGCAAGAAGTGGTGCACCGAGAACCGCGCCGAAAGCCC
>DAISWF010000396.1:0-4263 GCA_036826495.1 Burkholderiaceae bacterium | reverse complement strand
CGTCGCGCGCGCCTACGACTTCGTGCTGCAGATCGGCAAGACCCCGATCGTCGTCAACGACTCCCGCGGCTTCTACACCAGCCGGGTGTTCGGCACCTTCGTCAACGAGGGGCTGGCGCTCCTCGGCGAAGGCGTACCGGCGGCGACGATCGAGAACGCCGGCGTGCAGATCGGCATGCCGGTCGGCCCGCTGGCGGTGCTCGACGAGGTGTCGCTGAAGCTGATGGACGACGTGCTGCATCAGGAGCTGGCCGACCTGGAGGCGGAACAGGGGCATGAGCACGGGCATCACCACGAGCACGCGCATGATCACGGTCATGGGCATGATCACGGTCATGGGCATGCGCACGAACACAAACACGATCACGGCCACGCGCATGAGCATGGGCATGGGCATGAAGAACACGCGCACGGCGACCATGCACATGGGAAGCATGCACACGGCCACGGCCACGGCCACGAACAGGCGCATGGCCATGCGGCCGGCGGCTCGGACGATCACCAGCACGGCCGGGACCACGACGATCACCGCCCCGGCCGGTCCGCCCCCGGCCCGTCCGGCGGCCAGCATGCGGCAGCGGCGCAGCCGGCCGCGGCCAGCCACGGCCACACCCACAGCCACAAGGTGAAATCGCGCCGGATGCCCGAGTCGGCGGTCTACGTGCTGGAGAAGATGGCGCACGGCTACAAGCGGATGGGCCGCGCCTATGGCGGCGGCTTCTACGACTATCCGGCCGACGGCTCCAAGCACCTGTGGGAGGGGCTGTCGACGTTCAAGCGCGGCCGCAAGGAAGTGCCGCTGCAGGACATCAAGGACCGGATGCTGTACGCCCAGGCGGTCGAGGCCGCGCGCTGCCTGCAGGAGGGCGTCGTCGAGTCCGCCCGCGATGCCAACGTCGGCTCGATCTTCGGCTGGGGCTTCCCGGCCTGGACCGGCGGCGTCGCACAGTTCGTCGACCATGTCGGCGTCAGGCGCTTCGTGGAACGCGCCGACGAACTGGCGCAGCGTTACGGCGAGCGGTTCACACCGCCGAAAACGCTGCGCGACCGCGCAGCCGACGATCATTCGCACCAAGGTCCGAACCGATGACGCCTGCCAAGACCATTCCGCCCGCCTCCGCCGACGGCGTGCGTCCCGACAAACGTCTGCATCCCTTCAAGGAGCCGGTGACGCCGCGGCCGGCCGCCACGGTGCTGCTGCTGCGCGATGCCAGCGACGGCTTCCAGGTGCTGATGACCCGCCGCTCGGCGACCGCCAGCTTCGCGCCGGGCGCCTATGTGTTCCCCGGCGGCGCGCTCGATGCGGCCGACGGATCGCCGCGCGCACACCGGGTCTCGCAGGTCCGCGACGGGCAGTCGCCCGAGCAGCGCGCCTTCTCGGTCGCCGCGATCCGCGAGGCTTTCGAGGAGCTGGGCGTGCTGCTCGCCTACCGTGGCGACGGGGCGCTGGCCACCGGCCGCGACGTCGCGGCGCTGGACCGTTCGAACGACGCCGATTTCCTCGCGCAGATCGACGCCGGCGGCTACCGCTTGGCGGTCGATCAGGTCTGGTGGCTGTGCCACTGGATCACCGACCGTGACCTGCCGAAGCGCTTCGATGCCCGCTTCTTCGTCGCCAGGATGCCGCCCGGCCAGACCCCCGAGGCCGACGAAGGCGAGCAGTTCGAACCGGTGTGGGTATCGCCGCGCGAGGCGCTCGACCGCCACGAGGCCGGCAGCTTCAGCATGATCTTCCCGACGATCCGCACCCTGCGCCGGCTCGCGCAGCGGCGCAGCATCGACGAGGTGATCGCAAGCTGCACCGGCGAACGGCCGATCTTCGTGTCGTCGCCGCGCGCCGCCTGGTTCAGGGGCGAGGTCGAGCGCTACGGCGAGGAGGAGATGCAGTTCGGCGAGCTCGAGCTGGTCAACCCGGACGGGCGCATCCTGCATTCGCTGGACTGGCAGCACGAGAAGGCGGTGCCGCTGACCCGCCACGTGCAGCGGCTGACGGCGCCCAATCCCGGCATGATGACCGGCCCCGGCACCAACACCTACATCGTCGGCGAGCCCGGTGCCTATGCGGTGATCGATCCCGGGCCGGAAGACGACATCCACGTCGACCGGATCGCCGCGCTGGTCGGCAAGGATCTGAAGTACATCCTGTGCACCCATGCCCACCCCGATCATTCGCCGGGCGCCGCCCGGCTGAAGGCGCTGACCGGTGCCCCGATCCTCGGCCGGCCATGGGGGCCGCGCCGCCGCAACTTCGGCAACGAAGGCCTCGAGAAGCAGGAGGTCGAAGACCCGGCGTTCATGCCCGACCGCACGCTGGAGGACGGCGAGACCTTGCGGATCGGCGATCTGACGCTCAGAGCGCTGCACACGCCGGGCCATGCGTCGAACCACCTGTGCTTCCTGATCGAGGAGGACGGGCTGCTGTTCTCCGGCGATCACATCAACAACGGCTCGACGGTGGTCATCAATCCGCCCGACGGCAACATGGTCGACTACCTGGACGCGCTGGAGCGGCTGGCGAAGCTGCCGCTGACCTACATCCTGCCGGCGCACGGCTACGTGATCGGCTTCGCGCACCAGGCGATCCGCCAGCTCATCGCGCACCGGCTCGGCCGCGAACGCAAGGTGGCCGATGCGGTGCGGCGGATCGGGCCGGCCACATTGCAGGAGCTGGTGCCGGCCGTCTACGACGACGTGCGGCCTGCGCTGTATCCGGTCGCCAGCCGCTCGCTCTACGCGCACCTGGAGAAGCTGCAGAGCGACGGCGTCGTCACGCTGGACGGCGACCGCTGGGCGATGGCCTGACGTAAACCATCGACGAAATCAGAAAATCCATCAGCGCCCGGATCCTGGCCAACCCGCGCACGTTTCCGCGGAAACGCCGCGAGTGGCCTCACGCCGACTTCGGGAACAGCGCCACGTCCGGCAGCCCCTCGAAATGCGCGTCGCAGGCCAGCAGCCCGGCGCCCATGTGCCGGGCCGTCGCGTAGACGATGGCATCCGCGGTGGCCAGCTTGTGCTCGCGGTGCAGGTCGGCCGCCAGCAGGGCGATCGTCGTGTCGAGCGGCACGACGACGCACTTCTGCGTATAGGCGATCATCTGGTCGGCCTCGTCCTCGCCCGCTTCGCGCACCAGCCACTTCGACAGTTCGAGCTGCACGATGGTGGGCACGATGCACTGCGCCTTGTCGGGGAACTGCTTGCCGATCTTCTGGCCCAACGCGCTGGCGGTCAGCCATTCGATCCAGGCCGACGTATCGACCACGCGAGGCGTTGCCATCAGTAGCGGTCTTTCCGGTCGCGGTAACCGTCCTTGCGCGCGCCCTTGGCGATGCCGGCCAGTTGATTCAGCTCGGGCACGGGCATCACCAGCACCCCCTTGCCCTTGGGAATGAAGACGAACTCCTGTCCGGCTTCCCAGTGCTGTTCCTCGCGCACGGCCTTCGGGATGGAGATCTGGAACTTGCGCGACAGCGTGGCGGTGGCGGACATCGTCGTACCCTCAAATCATCGATCAGCGTTTGGTAAGAATATACCGTTTCACCGCTTCGGACCAACCTGTGCCAGCGGCCCGCAGTTCCGGCCGGCCGCCTCGATGATTGAAAAAGGCCGGACGAATCCGGCCTTTCGAAGACTGGCTGCGGACCCTGAGGTCCGCGCCCGCATCAGGCGCCGTCGCGCGCCCCGGCCGCCGCATCGTCGGCGGCTGCCGCCTTCATCGACAGCCGCAGCCGGCCCTTGTCGTCGGCCTCGATGACCTTGACCCGCACCGACTGCCCTTCCTTCACGTAGTCGGACACCAGGTTGACCCGCTCGTTGGCGATCTGCGACACGTGCAACAGCCCGTCGCGGCCCGGCAGCACCTGCACGATCGCGCCGAAGTCGAGGATCTTCAGCACCGTGCCGTCGTAGATCCGGCCGATCTCGACCTCGGCGGTCAGGTCCTCGATCATCTTCTGCGCGCGCTTGGCGGCATTGCCGTCGACCGCGGCGATCGTGATGTTGCCGTCGTCCTGGATGTCGATCTGGGTGCCGGTCTGCTCGGTGATCGCGCGGATCGTCGCGCCGCCCTTGCCGATCACGTCGCGGATCCGCTCCGGGTTGATCTTCATCGTGTACATCCGCGGCGCGAAGTCCGACAGCTCGGTGCGCGCGCCGCCGATCGCCTTCTGCATCTGCTCGAGGATGTGCAGCCGGCCGGCGCGTGCCTGGGCGAGCGCGACCTGCATGATCTCCTTCGTGATGCCCTGGATCTTGATGTCCATC
>DAISWF010000395.1:0-4313 GCA_036826495.1 Burkholderiaceae bacterium | reverse complement strand
CCGGCGCACCCGGTCCCCCCGCTGTGCCCGCCGCACCTGGCACACCCGTCGTGCCCGCGGCACCCGGTGCGCCCGCCGCACCGGATGCGCCCGCCGCCGCGCCGATTCCGGCCGCGCCGGCCGGCTCCTCGCCGGCCGCCACCGGGGCCGCGCCCCCGCCCGCCGGCGCCATCGCGCCGCCGCCCATCTTCGCGTTGAACGCCGCGAAGAAGTCGTCGGCCATCTTCTTGGCGGCCGAATCGACCAGCCGCGAACCGATCTGCGCGATCTTGCCGCCGACGGTGGCGCGCGCGGTGTAGTCGAGCGTGGTGTTGCCGCCTTGCGGCGTCAGCCGGACGTCGGCCGATCCCTTGCCGAAGCCGGCGACGCCGCCCTGGCCCTCGAACGCGATCGTGTACGAGCTGGGCGGCTGCAGGTTCTGCAGCTTCAGCTTGCCCTTGAACTTCGCATTGACCGGGCCGATGCGCACCGCCATCACGACGGCGTATTCGTCGTCGCCGGTCTTCTCGATCGACTCGCATCCGGCGATGCATTCCTTCAGCGTGCCGGGATCGTTCAGCGCGACCCAGGTACGGTCGATCGGTGCCGCGATGACCTGCTGGCCGGTCAGTTCCATCTGTTCCTCACTGATTCGGGTCGTTTGTTGTTGGTCGGCCCGCCAGTTTGCAGGATGCGCGACAGGTCTGCCAGGCTGCGCAGATTGTGTGCCGGCAGGAACGCATCGACATGCGGCAGCAGCGCCCGGGTGCCAGCCGCGCGCGGCTGAAAGCCCTCGAAGCGCAGCAGGGGATTGAGCCAGATGACGCGGTGCGCGAAGCCGTGCAGCCGGGCCGCCTCGCGGCCCAGCAGCCCGGCATCGTCGCGGTCCAGCCCGTCGGTCAGCAGCAGCACCGTGGCATTGCCGGCCAGCAGCCGGCGCGCCCAGCGGCGGTTGAACTCGTGCAGGCAGCCGGCCAGCCGCGTGCCGCCGGCCCAGTCGGCCACCTGGCGGCCGGCCGCCGTCAGCGCCTCGTCGACGTCGCGCTGGCGCAGCAGCCGGGTGATCCGCGACAGCCGGGTGCCCATCGTCAGGGTCTCGACCTGCGGCTGCTGCCGGGTCAGCGCATGGGCCCAGTGCAGGAAGATCCGCGAATAGCGCTGCATGGAGCCCGAGATGTCGCACAGGATCACCAGCGGCGGCGGCCGGGTGCGCGCGCGCCGGTAGCGCAAGGTCGCCGCGTAGGGATCACGGGCGCTGGCGCGCAGCATCGCCCGCAGGTCGATCGAGCCGCGATGGGCGGCTTCCTGCCGGCGCACCCGGACCGGCTCGAGCTGCAGCGCGAGCTGGCCGGCCAGCCTGCGCGCCAGCGCATATTCGTCGGCCGACATCGATTCGAAATCGGTAGCCTGCAGCCGCTCGCGTTCGGAGAAGGTGACGGTGGCGTCCATCGTCACCTCGTCGGCCTGCTGCTCGTCGGCGGGCGGCGGCGCCTGGGGCGTCGGCTGCGTGCCGGCCAGCGCCTCGTCGAGCCGGCGTTTTCGTTCGTCGGGCCGCTGCACCCGAGCGCTGACCTTCGGCAGGGTCAGGTACATCAGCCGTTCCAGCAGCTTCGGGTCGCGCCAGAAAGCGGCGAACGCCTGGTCGAACAGCGGCTGGTTCTCGTGCCGGTCGATCAGCACCGCCGACAGCGCCGCATGAACCTGGTCGCGCCGGTCCAGGCCGACGATCTCCAGCGCCCGCAGCGCCGCCAGCGTGTGCTCGGTGCCGACCGGCAGCCCGGCGCTCCGCAGCACGCGGGTGAAGTGCACGACGTTGTCGGCCAACCGGCCGCGGCCGTCGCCGGGCAGCCAGCGGTCGTGGTGACTGATGGCGGTCGGTGACATCGCGGACTGCGGGCGACCCGGCTAGCGCAGGATCGCCGCTGCCCGCATCTGGTCGAGCAGGTGGGCCGCTTCCCCTTCGAGCATCTTGTCGACGTCCTCCTGGTACTTCAGCAGCACGCCCAGGGTGTCGCGCACCGCATCGGGCTCCAGCGCCAGCACGTTCAGCGCCACCAGCGCATTGGTCCAGTCGATCGTCTCGGCGACGCCGGGCAGCTTGAAGAGATCGAGCTTGCGCATCCGCTGCACGAAGTCGACCGCCTGGCCGGCCAGCCGCTCGGAGGCACCGGGCGCGCGCCGGCGCACGATCTCCAGCTCGCGCGGCGCGTCGGGGTAGTCGACCCAGTGGTACAGGCAGCGCCGTTTCAGCGCATCGCGGATCTCGCGGGTGCGGTTCGACGTGATGACGACGATCGGCGGGTGCTCGGCACGGATCGCGCCGAGCTCGGGGATCGTGATCTGGTATTCGGCCAGCACCTCGAGCAGGAATGCCTCGAACGGTTCGTCGGCCCGGTCGAGCTCGTCGATCAGCAGCACCGGCGGCGATGGCCGGGTCAGCGCCTGCAGCAGCGGCCGCTCGATCAGCAGCTCGCGCCGATAGATGTCGCGGGCGATCCGGTCCCGATCGGTCTCGTGCAGCGCCTCGGCGAGCCGGATCTCGATGAGCTGCCGGCCGACGTTCCATTCGTAGGCCGCCTGCTGGATGTCCAGCCCCTCGTAGCACTGCAGCCGGATCAGCGGCGCCTGCTGCACCGCGGCCAGCGCCTTGGCCAGCTCGGTCTTGCCGACGCCCGCCTCGCCTTCCAGGTACAGCGGGCGCCGCATCCGCAGCGCGAGGTACAGCACCGTGGCCAGCCGCCGGTCGCACACGTAGTCGTGCGCGGCCAGGCGGCCGACCAGATCATCGATGCCGGCGATCGCGCCGGGGCCCGCGGCGTGGACGGGAGCGGCTTCGGTCACCGTCAGGCGTTCGCCTTCGCGACCGCGCGGCTGGCGATCACGCTGATCATCGCCGCCCGGTACTGCGCGCTGCCGTGCAGGTCGGTGTTGATGTCGGTATCCGGCATCTTCACCGCGGCGGCGGCATCGGCGGTGAAGTTCGCCGCCAGCGCCTGCTCGATCGGCGTCGCGCGGAACGCGCTGGCCTTGGCGCCGGTCACGCCGACCCGCACGCCCGCCGCGGTCTTCGCGACGAACACGCCGACCAGCGCGAACCGCGACGCCGGCTGGCGCAGCTTCTCGTAGCCGGCCTTCTCGGGCACCGGGAAGGTAACCGACACGATGATCTCGCCGGGCTGCAGCGCCGTCTCGTACAGGCCCTTGAAGAAGTCGTCGGCGGCGATCGTGCGGCGGTCGGTCCTGATCGTCGCGTTCAGCGCCAGCACCGCCGCCGGATAGTCGGCCGCCGGATCGGCATTGGCCAGCGACCCGCCGAGGGTGCCCATGTTGCGCACCATCGGGTCGCCGATCACGCTTGCCAGATCGGCCAGCGCGGGCAGCGTCTGGCGGACGTCCGCCGACGCGGCGACCTCGGCGTGGCGGATGGCCGCGCCGATCGTCACCTCGGTCGGCGACACCTGGATGCCGCGCAGCTCGGCGAGTCCGCCCAGGTCGACCAAGGTGGAGGCGCTGGCCAGCCGCAGTTTCATCGACTGCACGAGGCTCTGGCCGCCGGCCAGGAAACGGGCATCGCCGCCGCCGGCCTTCACTGCATCGGCGAGGCTCGCCGGTTTCTGGTATTCGAAGCTGTACATGTGTCGATTCTCCCAGATCAGAGGCCGTTCGCCGCGCGCCACACCCGTTCCGGGGTGGCCGGCATCGCCAGGTCCTTGATGCCGAGCGCGTCGGTGATCGCGTTCATCAGCGCGGCCGGCGAGCCGATCGCGCCCGCTTCGCCGCAGCCCTTGACCCCCAGCGGGTTGTGGGTGCACGCCGTCACGTTGGTGTCGATCCTGAAGCTCGGCAGGTCGTCGGCCCGCGGCATCGTGTAGTCCATGAACGAGCCGGTCAGCAACTGGCCGTTGTCGTCGTAGACGCAGCCTTCCAGCATCGCCTGGCCGATGCCCTGGGCGAGCCCGCCGTGCACCTGCCCCTCGACGATCATCGGGTTGATGATGTTGCCGAAGTCGTCGACCGCGGTGAACGAATCGATGCGCACCCTTCCGGTGCCCGGATCGACCTCGACCTCGCAGACGTAGGAGCCGGCCGGGTAGGTGAAGTTGGTCGGATCGTAGAACGCGTTCTCGTTCAGCCCCGGCTCGAGCTTGTCCAGCGGATAGTTGTGCGGCACGTAGGCGGCCAGCGACACCGCCGCGAACGGCACCTTCTTGTCGGTGCCGGCCACCCGGAACTCGCCATCGACGAACTCGATGTCGGTGTCAGACGCCTCCATCAGGTGGGCGGCGATCTTCTTGCCCTTGGCGATGACCTTGTCGACCGCCTTGACGATCGCG
>DAISWF010000394.1:0-4329 GCA_036826495.1 Burkholderiaceae bacterium | reverse complement strand
CTGTTCTTCCTCGGCGTCGGCATGTCGCTCGACCTGTCGGTGGTCGCCCGCAACTGGCCGCTGATCGTCGCCGGCGTGCTGTCGCTGATGCTGGTCAAGGCGCTGTGCGTCTACGGCGTCGCGCGGCTCGCGCACAGCTCGCATGCCGATGCGCTCGACCGTGCGGTGCTGATGGCACAGGGCGGCGAGTTCGCATTCGTGCTGTTCTCGGCGGCGCTGGCCGAGCATGTGATCGATCCGGTGGTCAACGCGAACATGACCGCGATCGTCGTGCTGTCGATGGCGCTGACGCCGCTCGCGGTGCTGCTGCACAAACGCTTCGCGTCGGCCCCTGTGGTCTCGCTCGAAGGCACCCAGGCGCCGGACGGGCTGACCGGCAGCGTGCTGATCATCGGCTTCGGCCGGTTCGGCCAGATCGTCAGCCAGCACCTGCTGGCGATGGGCGCCGACATCACGATCATCGATCACGACCCGCAGCTCGCGCGCGTCGCCGAGCAGTTCAACTTCAAGGTCTACTACGGCGACGGCGCGCGGCTGGACGTGCTGCATGCGGCCGGCGCGCACCAGGCACGGCTGATCCTGGTCTGCGTCGACGATCAGTCCGCGATCACGCGGATCGTCGAGCACGTGCAGGCGGCATTCCCGCATGCGCGGCTGCTGACCCGGGCGCGCGACCGGGAACATGCGCGGGAGCTGCTGCAGATGGGCGTCGCCACGCCGATCCGCGAGACTTTCGAATCGGCGATGGCGCTGGGCCGCGAGGCGACGAGGGCGCTCGGCGCGGAACCGCAGGCCGCCGACGACATCGCCGACGAAGTCCGCCGGCGCGATGCCGAGCGGATGGACCTGGAGCTGGCCGGCGGGCTGCAGGCGGGGAAGTCGCAGATCCTGGGGAATCTGGATCGCGGAGTGGGGTCGTGAAGCGTTCCCTCGAACCGGCGAGGCGAATCGGAGCCAGGCGATGCAGCTCGAGACTCCCGCCTTCGCGCCGGTCATCCGGTCTTCTCTGACCGGCGACGTGATCGTCAGCCCTTCAACACCCCATCGACGATCGCCTGCGCCTCGCCGAACACGCGCTTCAGATGCTCCGCCCCCTTGAAGCTCTCCGCATAGATCTTGTAGATGTCCTCGGTACCCGACGGCCGGGCGGCGAACCAGCTCGATGCGGTCTGCACCTTCAGGCCGCCGATCGCGGCGCCGTTGCCGGGTGCCTTGGTCAGCACAGCGGTGATCGGTTCGCCGGCCAGATCGGTGGACTTCAACTGGTCGGGTGACAGCTTGCCCAGCCGCTGCTTCTGCTCGCGGCTGGCCGGCGCATCGACGCGGTCGTAAGCCGGTTCGCCGAACGCCTGCGTCAGCTCGCGGTAGAGCTCGGCGGGGTCGCGGCCGTTGCGGGCGGTGATCTCGGCCGACAGCAGCGCGGGCACCAGGCCGTCCTTGTCGGTCGACCATACCGAGCCGTCGCGGCGCAGGAAGCTCGCGCCGGCGCTTTCCTCGCCGCCGAAGCCGAGCGAGCCGTCGATCAGGCCGTCGACGAACCACTTGAAGCCGACCGGCACCTCGTGCAGCCGGCGGCCGAGCCGCTCGGCCACCCGGTCGATCATTGCGCTGCTGACCAGCGTCTTGCCGACTGCCGCCTGGGCGGGCCACTGCGGCCGGTTGCGGAAGAGCTGGTCGATCGCGACCGCCAGGTAGTGGTTCGGCTGCATGAGGCCGCCGCTGCGGGTCACGATGCCGTGGCGGTCGTGGTCGGGATCGCAGGCGAACGCGACGTCGAAGCGGTCGGCCAGTGCGATCAGCGAGCGCATCGCATGCGGCGACGACGGGTCCATCCGTATCCGGCCGTCCCAGTCCAGGGTCACGAAGCGGAAGGTCTTGTCGACGGTGGGGTTGGCCGCCGTCAGGTGGAGCCGGTACTGCTCGGCGATGCGCGGCCAGTAGGCGACGCCGGAGCCGCCGAGTGGGTCGACGCCGAGCTTCAGCCCCGCGCCGCGGATCAGTTCCAGGTCGATCACCGACGGCGGATCGCCCACGTAGCGGCCGATGTAGTCGTGGCGCAAGGTGGTGCCGGCGCGCAGCGCCTGCGCGAGCGGCAGCCGGCGCACGCCGGCGAGCTTCGTGGCCAGAAGTTCGTTGGCGCGGGCCTCGATCTTCGCGGTCACCTCGGTGCCGGCCGGGCCGCCGTTGGGCGGGTTGTACTTGAAGCCGCCGCCTTCGGGCGGATTGTGCGACGGCGACACGACGACGCCGTCGGCCAGGCCGCTCGAGCGGCCGCGGTTATACGTGAGGATCGCATGCGAGATCACCGGCGTCGGCGTGTAGCCGTCGTGATCGTCGATCATCACGGTGACGCCGTTGGCGGCCAGCACCTCGAGCGCGCTGCCGCCCGCCGGGATCGACAGCGCATGGGTGTCGATGCCGAGGTAGAGCGGCCCGGTGATGCCCTGGGCCGCGCGGTATTCGACGATCGCCTGCGTGATCGCCAGCACGTGAGCCTCGTTGAAGCTGCGCTGGAACGACACGCCGCGGTGGCCCGAGGTGCCGAACGCGACCTTCTGCGCCGGATCGGCGGGATCCGGGGTCTCGGTGAAATACGCGCTGACCAGCCGGGGCAGATTGACCAGCGTGTCGGGATCGGCGGGTTGACCGGCTCGGGGGTGCAGCGGCATGCGGGCCTCGACTGAAGGGGATGGAGGAGGGGGCGGGGAGGGCCGGGTCATGCGGGCCCTCCAGGAATCCTGGCGCTGATGTTGCCATAGTGACGGGCCAGCGGCCGTGCGGGGCGTCTCGGAACGGGCCGCGCACCGCCACGGAGCAGCCGACCTATAATCCGCGTTCGCCACGCCAAGGAGGGGACCTCGATGAAACACGCCGATCCGCGCAGCCGTCAGGTCGCGACCTCTGCCGACGTGGCGGCCGCCGGGGCCGCCGTCGCCGGGGTCATCGCCGCCGGCCGCCGCCTTCGCAGCCGCCGGCTGTTCACCGCCACCGCCGCGATCACCGGTCTGCTGGCGCTGTTGGCCGCGTCGACGCCGGGCCCGGCCCACGCGCAGAACTTCCCCTCCAAGCCGCTGCGGTTCGTCGTACCGTTCCCGGCCGGCAGCGCCACCGACGCGGCGGCGCGGATCATCGCGCAGGCGATCAGCGACGAGATGAAGTCGCCGATCACCGTCGAGAACAAGCCGGGCGCCAACGGCATCCTCGGCGCCGAGACGGTCAAGGCCGCCGCCGGCGATCCGCATACGCTGCTGGTGACGACCAACACCACGCAGGCCGCCAACGTCAGCCTGTACAAGAAGCTGCCGTACGATCCGGTCAAGGACTTCACGCCGATCGCCAAGATCGGCATCACCGGCTTCATGCTGATGGTGCCGCCGGATTTCCCGGCGTCGAACCTGAAGGAGTTCATCGCCTACGCGAAGGCCAATCCCGGCAAGCTGTCTTATGGCCATGGCTCGGCCGGCTCGCTGGTCTCGGGCGCGCTGCTGGTGCAGATGGCCGGCATCCAGGCGACCAGCGTTGCTTACAAGGGCATCCCGCTGGCGATGACCGACCTGATCGGCGGCACGATCCAGTTCGGCTTCGCCGACATCGGCAACGCGGTTTCGCAGATCAACGGCGGCAAGCTCAAGGGCCTGGCGGTGACGCCGACGCGCCGCGCCGGCCGCGCGCCGAACGTGCCGACGATCGCCGAGGCGGGGCTGCCGGGCTACGAGGTGGTCGCCTGGTTCGGGCTGTTGGCGCCGGCCAACATCCCGAAGGACGCGCAGCAGAAGCTGACCACCGCGATGCTGGCGGTGCTCGCGCGGCCCGACGTGCGCGAACGGCTGGGCGGTGCCGGCATCGACATCGACGCGCTCGACAGCGCCGGCCTGGCCAAGGCGATCGATACCGAGATCGCCCGCTGGGCGAAGTGGGTCAAGGACGCCGGCATCACGCCCGAATAGGCATTCGCGCATCGGGCAGCCGCTGCGAAGATCGGTGGCCACGCGGACGGTGCGGCGGCCGCCTCTCCCCGACGCGGCGGCCACGCCAAGCCCGCCGTCCGCCGGCATCGTCCGCCGCCTGCGTCATTGGCCGCCTGTGTCATCGGCCGCCTGTGTCATCGGCCGCCCGCATGCGGCCGGCGCGGCTTGCGGCCATTAGCACGCAGCGCCGCTCGCTTGATTAGAATGCACATCGCACGACAGTGCAGGGCCGTCTCGCCACAAGCAGGGCGGCCCGGCGGTCGCGCCGTGACCATCGTCCGGCGGCGGCCCCTTCCGGGACACGATCTTGGGCAAGGAGCTTCGTCACATGACTTCCGCGACCGGCGGGAACGCGCCCGCG
>DAISWF010000393.1:0-4352 GCA_036826495.1 Burkholderiaceae bacterium | reverse complement strand
AGGCTGCCCAGCCCGAAGATCGCCCGGCGCAGGTTCCACAGATGCGACGGCCGCATCTCCAGCCCGATGACGAACAGGAACATCACGACGCCGAGCTCGGCAACGTGCAGGATCGTGTGCGGGTCATTGAACCAGCGCAGCCCGAACGGGCCGATCGCCAGGCCCGCGGCCAGGTAACCCAGCACCGAGCCCAGCCCCAGCCGCTTGAACAGCGGCACCGCGACCACCGCGGCGCCCAGCAGCATCACCACCGGCAGCAGATCCCCGCCCGCACCTTCGGCCGCCACGGCGCGGCCTCAGCGCGAAAGCTGCCAGGCCACCACGGCCGCGGCGATCGCCGGCACCGCGAACACCAGGCCGAGGATCGGCGCTTCCTCGCGCACGGTGTAGCCGGCATGACTGACGCCGACCCACATGTTGGCGATCGCCACCAGCAGCCAGGCCGGCACGAAGCTCTTGGCCGCCAGCGCCATGCCGGCGGCACTGGCGCCCCACAGCCAGCCGAACAGCACGAACACGCACAGGAGCAACAGCCCTCCTGAGATCACCAGCGCGACATGCATCGAATCCTCCGGGAATGGCGTGACGGAACCGGCGTGGCCGTCGCGACAGCATACTTGGCCGCGCCGCCGGCGGCGATCGGCTGCGCGGCGGCGTCGTGGATCCGCCGCACCGTTTCACGCCGCCGAGCCGTACGGCACGCCGCTACTTCGTCGTATACCCGCCATTGATCAGGATCGTCTGCCCGGTGATCCACCAGCCGTCGGTGACCAGGTGGCGGATGAAAGGCACCACGTCCTCGATGTGCGTGAGCCCGGTGCGGGTGAACGCCGACAGCGCGGCGGCGGTCTTGTGATAGGCCACCGCGTCGGCGCCTTCGGCCGGGTAGAAGAACGGCGTATCCATCGGCCCGGGCCCCACCGCAGTGACCGAGATGCCGCGCGCGCCGAACTCCTTGGCCGCCGCCCGCGTGAAATGCTCGACCGGCGCCTTGGTGCCGGCATACGACGCATAGAACGGCGTGAACGCGCCCAGCAGCGAGGTGACCAGCGTGCAGACCTTGCCGTGATCGTTGACGTGGCGCCCCGCTTCCTTCAGGAAGAAGAACGCGGCCTTCCCGTTGACCGCGCTCATCTCGTCGTACTCGGCTTCGGTGATCTCGGTGATCGGCTTCTTCAGCACCTTGCCGACGGTGTTGATGGCGATGTGCGGCCGGCCGAACTCGGCCATCACGTCGGCGAACAGCTTCTCGACCGCAGCGGCCCGCGTCAGGTCGCCCTGGAAGGCCGCTGCCCGGGCACCCGCCTTGCGCACCGTCTCCACGGTCGCCTCCGCCTCGGCCCGCGACGAGGCGCTGTTGTAGTGGACCGCCACCGCGCCGGCCCCGTGCGCCGCGAAGTCACGGGCGATCAGGCCGCCCAGGTTCTTGGCGCCGCCGGCGACGAGGACGGTCTTGCCCCGTAGATCGTGCTGCTCGGACATCTCGCTACTCCTTCCAGGTGTTCATCGGAGCAGGCAGTCTATTGAGATAGCTTTGCGAAATAAATCAGCGATCCATACCATATGAATTTCGATATCATGAACAATGGACCGCATCGACCATCTGCGCGTTTTCGTGCGCATCGCCGCATGCGGCAGCTTCTCGCAGGCCGCCGACCAGCTCGGCCTGTCGCGCGCAGCGGTGTCGATCGCGATGCAGCAGCTCGAGGCGCGGCTGGGCAGCCGGCTGCTGCACCGGACCACCCGCCGGGTCGGCCTGACCCGTGACGGCGAGTCGCTGCTGGCACGCGCCTCGGCGCTGGTGGCCGACATGGACGAACTCGAACAGCAGTTCCGGCCGGCGAGCAGCGTGGTGGCCGGCCGGCTGCGGGTCGATCTGCCCAGCCGGATCGCCCGGCGGCTGGTGGCGCCGGCGCTGCCGGCGCTGCTCGCCCGCCATCCCGGGCTGCACGTCGAGCTGGGCTCGACCGACCGTCAGATCGACCTGGTGCAGGAAGGGGTCGACGGCGCGCTGCGGGTCGGCGCGCTGGCGCCGAGCAGCCTGGTCGCCCGCCCGCTCGGCGACATCGAACTGATCAACTGCGCGAGTCCGCAGTACCTGTCCCGTCATGGCACGCCGCGGCGCATCGCCGACCTCGACCGCCACCTCGCGGTCGACTACGTGTCGCCGGGCGGCCTGCGGGCAGCCCCGTGGGAATGGGTGGCCGACGGCCGCGTGCAGACGATGACGCTGCGCAGCCGCGTCGGCGCGAACAACGTCGAAACCTACGTCGCCTGCGCGCTCGCCGGCGCTGGCCTGATCCAGATACCGGAATTCGACGTGCGCGACCATCTGGCGGCCGGCGAACTGGTGCGCGTGCTGCCCGATGCGAACCCGCCGCCGATGCCGGTCCACTTCGTCTATCCGCATCGCCGCCATCTGTCGCAACGGCTGCAGGTGTTCATCGGCTGGCTGCAGGAACTGATGACTGCGCACATCGCGAAGCGTTGAGCCGTCGATGTCGGCACTGGTCGGCCGACACCTGCCGCGAACCTGCCGCACCTTTGCCGACACCCGCCGCACCGGTGCCGGCGGGCTTGTCCACCGCGGAGCGGCCGTTCCCAGCCTCCCGCCCGCCGCTGTTTCCCTGCCCCCCGGAGAACCGCTTGAGCTTCCGATCGATGCTGAACGCCGCCTGGCGGCGGACCGATTCGATGTTGTGCGTCGGGCTGGACCCGGATCCGGCGCGCATGCCGGCCGCACTGGCCGGCCGGCCCGATGCGGTGTTCCGCTTCTGTCGGGACATCGTCGACGCCACGGCGGCCAGCGTCTGCGCGTTCAAGCCGCAGATCGCCTACTTCAGCGCCGCCCGTGCCGAGGACCAGCTCGAAGCGCTGATCGCGCACATCCACGCCGCCCATCCCGGCATCCCGGTGATCCTCGATGCCAAGCGCGGCGACATCGGCGCCACCGCCGAGCAGTACGCCCGCGAGGCCTTCGAGCGCTATGCCGCCGATGCGCTCACGGTCAACCCCTACATGGGCGCCGACTCGATCGAACCGTACCTGCAATGGAGCGGCCGCGGCGTGATCCTGCTGTGCCGCACGTCCAACCCCGGCGGCGGTGACCTGCAGGACCTGTCGGTCGGCGACGAGAAGCTGTACGAACGGGTCGCCCGGCTGGCCGCCGGGCCATGGAACCGCAGCGGCGAGCTGGCGCTGGTGGTGGGCGCCACCGTGCCGCGGGAGCTTGCGCGGGTACGCGAGCTGGCGCCCGGGCTGCCGCTGCTGGTGCCCGGCATCGGCGCCCAGGGCGGCGACATCGACGCCACCGTGGCGGCCGGCCGCGACGCCGCCGGCTACGGGATGATGATCAACTCGTCGCGGGCGATCCTGTACGCCGGCAGCGGCGACGACTTCGCAACCGGGGCCGCCCGGGCGGCCCTCGCCACCCGGGATGCGATCCGCGAGGCAGCGAAGCGCCGGCCGCCGCCTGCTGATGCGTCCGCCTGCCTGCTGATGCGTCCGCCCGCCGGCGGGTGACACCTTTCACCCGGCGAACCGCACGGGCGCGCTACACTGACCGGGAGGAGACATCCCGAATGCGCATCCTGCTCGCCGAAGATGATCAGATCCTGGCCGAAGGCCTGTCTCGATCGCTGCGGGGCGCGGGTTATGCGGTCGACCACGTGGCCACCGGCAGCGAGGCCGACACCGCGCTGTCGGCGCACGACTTCGATCTGCTGATCCTCGATCTGGGCCTGCCCAAGATGACCGGACTGGACGTGCTCAGGCGTTTGCGCGGCCGCAACGGCAAGCTGCCGGTGCTGATCCTGACCGCCGGCGATTCGGTCGAGCAGCGGGTGCGCGGCCTGGACCTGGGCGCCGACGATTTCATGGCCAAGCCGTTCGAGCTGGCCGAGCTCGAGGCACGGGTACGCGCGCTGGTCCGTCGCAGCATGGGCAGCTCGTCGTCGGAACTGCGACACGGCCCGCTGCTCTACGACCAGGTCGGACGGATGGCGTTCCTGAATTCCCAGCCGATCGAGCTGTCGGCCCGCGAGCTGGGCGTGCTCGAGATCCTGCTGCAGCGGCCGGGCCGGCTGGTCAGCAAGGAGCAGATCGTCAATCACCTGTGCGAGTGGGGCGAGGAGGTCAGCCACAACGCGATCGAGGTGTACATGCACCGGCTGCGCAAGAAGGTCGAAGGCGGCGGAGTGCGGATCGCCACCGTACGCGGACTCGGGTATTGTCTGGAACGGCCGGCGGAAGATTCGGCATCATGACCTCTCCTGATGAACCGTCCCGAGAAACTGCCGGGTATCCTGGCCGACCTGCTGGCCACCGACGAGACCGAAGGCCAGGGCCTGCGG
>DAISWF010000392.1:1446-4362 GCA_036826495.1 Burkholderiaceae bacterium | reverse complement strand
GTGCGCGATCGGATAGCCGGCCATCACCAGCAGCTCGAGGCAGTTGTCGAACGTGGCGGTGTCGGACTGCCCGGCATAGACGATCGGGTACAGCTTCTTCAGGTCGTCGCCCAGCACCGGCGACTTCATCACGCCTTCGCGGGCGCGCAGCCAGTTGTAGTTGCCCTTGACGGTGTTGATCTCGCCGTTGTGCGCGACCATCCGGTACGGATGTGCGAGCGGCCACTCGGGGAAGGTGTTGGTCGAGAAGCGCTGATGCACCAGCGCCAGCGCCGACACCACCCGCGGATCCTGCAGATCGCGGTAGTACTGACCGACCTGGCCGCACAGGAGCAGCCCCTTGTAGATGATCGTGCGCGCCGACATCGACGGCACGTAATACTCCCGGCCGTGCTTGAGCTCCAGCTTCTGGATCGCATGGCTGGCCATCTTGCGGATCACGTAGAGCTTGCGCTCCAGCGCGTCGGTGACCATCACGTCGGGGCCGCGGCCGATGAACACCTGGCGGATCACCGGTTCCTTGGCGCGCACCGTCGGCGACATCGGCATCGCCGCGTCGACCGGCACGTCGCGCCAGCCGAGCAGCACCTGGCCCTCGGCCCGGACCGCGCGCTCCAGCTCCTGCTCGCAGGCAAGGCGGGACGCATGCTCCTTCGGCAGGAAGACCATGCCGACGCCGTATTCGCCGTACGGCGGCAACGTGACACCCTGGCGGGCCATCTCCTCGCGGAAGAACTGGTCCGGCATCTGGATCAGGATGCCGGCGCCATCGCCCATCAGCGGATCGGCGCCGACCGCCCCGCGGTGATCGAGGTTGCACAGGATCTGCAGACCCTGCTCGATGATCTTGTGGCTCTTCTTGCCCTTGATGTGGGCGACGAAGCCCACGCCGCAGGCGTCGTGCTCGTTGGCGAACGAATAGAGCCCCTGGTCCGCGGGCCGATCACCGGCAGCCGGGTCATGGCCGCGGGCAGTCGGAGAGACAGCAGAGGGCGAGGCGTCCATCATCGGGCTCCGGAAACTAGGGGTCAGTTGAGAAATCGCGGCGGTGCGTACGAGAGTGAGCACCTGCTATCGTTAGTTCCGGCGCCAAAGCGGTGTTGACGCAGTGCAGCGGGACGCAGGTGGTCGAGTTTTCAGTATAACGCGCAAGTAGCTGATTTTGAAGCGGCCGCCCCGACGGTCGCGGGCCGGCACGGCGCGCGGCCTCTCGGCCGACATCTCGTCCAGGTCCGGTCTGCCGGCGGCGCGGCAGGGTGCGGGACGGTAGACTGCGGGCGACACGCCGCCGCGGCGCCGCGCCTGCCCGCACGCGCACCGGCGGCTCGATTCCACCGACGAGGAGATTCCGATGCGCCCGCTCTGCCGCTGCTTCAAACTGGTCCGTCACGGCGAACCGATGGTCGAATCGAACGAGCCGCTGCGCGAACCGGCGGCCGGCGAGGTCGTGGTCCGCATCCGCGGCGCCGGCGTGTGCCACTCCGACGTGATGCTGTATGACGGCTTCGTCGACAGCGGCACCGGCCGCAAGATCGATCTGAGCCGCGGCGTGGCCGCCCCGAGGGTGCTGGGTCATGAGATCGCTGGCGAGGTGGCGGAACTCGGTGCCGGTGTCTCCGGGGTCGCGGTGGGCGACCGGGTGGTCGTCTACCCGTGGATAGGCTGCGGGAAGTGCAAGTTCTGTACCACTGACCGTGAGCCGCTGTGCAGCGCGCCGCGCAATCTCGGGCTGCAGAATGACGGCGGCTTCTCCCAGTACGTCTTCGTGCCCGATGCGAAGTATCTGGTGCCGGCCGGCGACCTGCCGTTCGACCAGGCGGCGCCCTATGCCTGTTCGGGCCTGACCGCTTTTGGTGCACTGAAGAAGCTCGCGCCGATGCATCCGTCGGACAGCGTGCTGATCGTCGGCGCCGGCGGCGTCGGCCTGTCGGGCGTGCGCTTCGCCCGCCATGTGCTGGGCATCGCGCCGATCGTCGCCGAGCCGGACCGCAGCAAGTGGCAGCTCGCGATCGACGCCGGCGCGGTCGAATGCATCGACTCGCGCGACCCGGCGGCCCTGGGCGCACTGATGAAGTCGACCAAGGGCGGCGTGGCCGGCGCGGTGGACTTCGTCGGTACCGGCGAGTCGTTCGCGTTCGCGTTCGGCGCGCTGGCCAAGGGCGGCAAGCTGGTGTCGGTCGGGCTGATCGGCGGCTCCACGCCGGTCACGCCGGCGCTGATCGTGTTCAAGTCGGTGACGGTCACAGGCTCGATGGTCGGCACGCTCGGCGAGCTGCAGGAGCTGCTGGCGATCGCGCGCGACGGCAAGCTGCCGCCGCTGCCGACGACGACGATGCCGCTCGACGCGGCCAACGACGTGATCGGCCGGCTGCACGCCGGCAAGCTGGCGGGCCGCGCGGTGCTGCAGCCCTGAAGACAGTGCCGGCACGCATGCGGCGCCGGTACGCATGCATGGGCGGCACGCATGCAGGGCGGCCGACGGCGGGCCGCCCGGGCGCCTCTGGCGGGCACGGCTAGAAGGAACACTCTACGGCGCACCGCGTTTCTAGATTCAACGCTCTACGACGGTTACGGACAATCGCGGACACCAGCCCATCAAGGAAGGAGTCCGTACGATGTCCACCGAATCGCTCAGCACCGTCTACCAGCAGACCTTCCGTCTCTATGGCCAGGCCGCCCGCCACGCCGTCGACGCTTACTACGGAATCGCCCGCCGCGCGATCTCCGGCGTCGACAAGCGGATCGCCTCGGCGCTGAGCAGCGATCGGGTGGCGATCGCCGAAGGTTTCCGCAGCCGGCTGGGCAATGCCCACCGCTCGGTCGCCGGCACGATCGGCGGCGGCGTCGTCAAGGTCCACGGCAACACCCAGAGCCTGATCGATGCAGCGGTCAAGGCCACCAACGGCGGCATCGGCG
>DAISWF010000392.1:0-1436 GCA_036826495.1 Burkholderiaceae bacterium | reverse complement strand
CGTGGTGGCCGGACTGGCCGACCGGCTCGACACGAGGTATCCGCAGGTCGCATCGGTCACGGCGCCGGCGCGTCAGGCCGGCCTGCCGGCCGCACGGCTGACCCGCGACGTGGCCCGCTATGTCGCCAACGGCGCCGAACGTCTGGCCGACCGCCTCGGCCCGGCGCCGGTCGCCCGCGCCCGCAAGGCCGTCCGCACCGCGAAGGCCGGAGCGCGGAAGGCCGCCCGCAAGGCGTCGGCTGCGGCACGCCCGACCCGCCGGGGCGCGCGCAAAGCCGCCTGACAGCGATGCTGCACCGCGGGCGCCGGGTCGTTCGACCGGTGCCTGCACGGTGCCGACGACCGGTGTCCGCGGGTCGTCATGAGACCGAAGCCGCACCTCGAGTGCGGCTTTTTTCTGTCCGCGAGAGATTTCCAGAAGCGCGCCATCCGCGCGCAAGCCCTTGAGCCGGAAGGGAATCGGAAAGAAAAAAGCCCGCACCAAGGTGCGGGCTGAATCCACCAGAGGAGGAGGTGGAGGAGACAGACAAGACTCTACGCATCTGCCTGCTGCGCCGCAACAAGCAGACTAGAGGAATTCCTCCATAGCCGTCGTCATCGGCAAGCTGCGCGCCCGGAGCCTCCGCCCAGCGCCTCGTCCGATCGGCAAAAAGCGGCGCAGGAAAGGTCAGCGCGAGGCCGCCAGCGTCCGCCCGCCCGCGCGGGCATTCGCGGTCACTGGGCGGCCCGCAGCGCGCTGATGTCGGCGTCCGGATCGATCAGCCGGGTGTACTGCGCCAGCGCGTAGCGGTCGGTCATGCCGGCGATGTAGTCGGCGATCGCCCGCTCGCCCGACTGCTCGGCGCGCGTGCGGTGCTGCGCCGGCAGCGCATCCGGGCGCCCGAGGTAGTACGCGAACAGCCGCTCGATCACCTGTCGGGCCTGCGCCATCACCCGCGCCACCCGTTCGTGCCGATACAGCTCGCGCCGCAGGAAGCGCTTCAGCGCGTCCAGGTCGCCGGTCACCGGCGCGCCGAACGCCGCAAGCGGCCCGGCGGCGCGCACCGCATCCGGATCGGCCGGTGCCGCCTCCGCGATGCGCCGGCCGGTTTCGCTCAACAGGTCGGTGACCAGCTCGTTGATCATCGCGCGCAGCGTCTCGGCCAGCATCCGGCGCAGCGGCAGCCCCGGATGCAGGGCCCGGACGCGCCGGGCATGCCGTGCGTACAGATCGACCGACTCGAGCTGCCGCGGATCGAGCAGGCCCGAGCGGATGCCGTCATCGATGTCGTGGTTGTTGTACGCGATCTCGTCGGCCAGGTTGGCGACCTGCGCCTCGATCGTCGGCTGGCGGCGGGCGAGGAACCGCTCGCCGACATCGCCCAGCGTGCGCGCGATGGCCGGCGAGCAGTGCTTGAGGATGCCTTCGCGGGTCTCGAAGCACAGGTTCAGCCCGT
>DAISWF010000391.1:0-4373 GCA_036826495.1 Burkholderiaceae bacterium | reverse complement strand
GCGGCCGCGCCGCGCATCGAGGGCGGCCAGCTCGGCGGCGAACCGCCGGCCGTGCCCATCGAACACCTGCAGCGATGCGCCGCTGCGCAGGCGCAGCACCCGGCCCAGATAGTGACACTGCGGCTCGGCGAGATCGATCAGCGCGCCGCTGGCGGCGCCGGGCAGGTGCAGCCGCGGAATCACCGCGGCGCCGGGCCGGCCCCGGACACCAGATCCCGATAGAAGTTCGGCAGCATGAACAGCGCCCGGTGGATCTCGCCGTTGTAGTAGCGCAGGTCGGCGAGCCGCCGTCCGGCGATGCGCCGTTCGGCCTCGCCGGCATCGAGCGCCAACGGGTCGAGCGAATCGGAGGCCACCGCCATGCCCCAGTACGAGCCATACAGCGGCACGTACAGACCCAGCGGCCGGACGATCGCGAACACCGAACGCAGCGCATTTACCAGCTGGCCGACCCGCTGCGGGGTGTACACCGGCGAGCCGATGTGCAGGGTCAACGCGCCGCCCGGCGCGAGCAGCGCCTTGGCGCGTGCGAAGAACCCGGCGGTGTAGAGCTGGCGCGCCGGCGTGTCGGGGTCGGTCAGGTCGAGCACGATCAGATCGAAGCGCTCGTCGCACCGTTCGACGAAGGCCGCTCCGTCGGCGATCGTCAGCTGTACGCGCGGATCGTCGAAGGCGCCGTGGTGCACGCCGGTCAGGAACTGCCGCGCGACCTGCACCACCTGTTCGTCCAGCTCGACGATGCGCACCTGCTCGATCGTCGGATGCTTCAGCAGCTCCTCGGTCGAGCCGCCGTCGCCGCCGCCCAGCACCAGCACCCGGCGCGGCGCCGGATGCGCCAGCGCCGCGCAGTGCACGAGCGGCTCGTGATAGAAGAACTCGTCGCGCTCCGACGTCATGTAGCAGCCGTCGAGCCGGAACAGCCGGCCGAACTGCGGCGTGTCGTAGACCTCGATCATCTGGTGGCGTGAACGGATCGCCGCCAGCCGCCGGCCGGCGCGGAAACCGTAGGCGGCCTGCTCGTTGATCCACTCGAGCAGCAGCTCGCCGCTGGCATCGTTCGGGGCGCCGCCGCGCAGCAGCCGGTGGGTGTCGCGCCGGGCCGGCTCGAAGGTCGCGATCAGGTCGGCCATCAGCGCTTCGGCCTTGCCGGAGTTGTCGGTGGAGAAGTTGCACACGTAGACGTCGAGCGTGACGCCGGCCCGCTCGGGCCAGGTGTGGATCGCCAGGTGCGACTCGGCCAGCAGCACCGCGCCGGTCACGCCGCCCGGTTGGCCCTGGTGCGACGGGAAGGTGAAGTAGTTCTCGTCGACCAGCGTCAGGCCCGACTGCGCCACGGCGCGACGGCACGACGTGGCCAGCGTGCCGGCATCGACGAGCAATGCCGGATCACAGGCGCAGTCGTACAGATCGGCGGTGAGATGCAGCCCCTGCATGCCTTTTTCGAAGTTGTTGCCGACAAAATCGCGCATTATAGCGACCCGGGACCGCGGTGGCCGCCTGCGTCGGCGGCGAGCCGTGCCGCTTTGTTAAAATCATCGGTTTCCCAGCATCGCGACGGACAGGCGGGTGGTCATGAGTGAATCGTTGTTGTCTTCACCCGGTTCCGAGGCGCAGCCCGCACCGGCCACGCCGGCTGGCGCGGACCATCCCCGGCCGGTCAAGCGGATGGCCGATGCGATCCGCGCGCTGGCGATGGACGCGGTGCAGAAGGCCAATTCCGGCCACCCCGGCATGCCGATGGGCATGGCCGACATCGCGGTGGCGCTGTGGGGCGGGCACCTGAAACACAACCCGGCCGACCCGCAGTGGGCCGACCGCGACCGTTTCGTGCTGTCCAACGGCCACGGTTCGATGCTGCTGTACGCGCTGCTGCACCTGACCGGCTATGCGCTGCCGATCGGCGAGCTGAAGAATTTCCGCCAGCTCCATTCGCGCACGCCCGGCCACCCGGAGGTCGACGTGACCCCCGGGGTGGAGACCACCACCGGGCCGCTGGGCCAGGGCCTGGGCAACGCGGTGGGCATGGCGCTGGCCGAGCGGCTGCTCGCGCACGAGTTCAACCGCGGCGAGCTGGCGATCGTCGACCACCTGACCTACGTGTTCGTCGGCGACGGCTGCCTGATGGAAGGAGTGTCGCACGAGGTCTGCTCGCTGGCCGGCACCTTGAAGCTGTCGCGGCTGATCGCGCTGTGGGACGACAATGGCATCTCGATCGACGGCAAGGTGGCCTCCTGGTTCGCCGACGACACGGTGCAGCGGTTCCAGGCCTACGGTTGGCATGTGATCGCCGACATCGACGGCCATGACGTGTCGGCCGTCGACCAGGCGCTCGCGCTGGCGCGCGACTGGGCGGTCAACGGCCGCGACGGCCGGTTCGCGCCGACCCTGATCCAGTGCCGCACGGTGATCGGCCGCGGTGCGCCGACCCGTGCCGGCACCGCCAAGGCCCACGGCGAGGCGCTGGGCGCCGACGAGGTCGCCGCCACCCGCGCCGCGCTCGACTGGCCGTACCCGCCGTTCGAGATTCCCGACGACGTCCGGCGTGCCTGGGATGCGCACCCGGCCGGCGAGATCGCGCAGCAGGAATGGCGCGAGCGTTTCGAGCGCTATGGCCGCGAGTTCCCGAAGGAAGCCGCCGAGTTCCAGCGGCGGATGCGCGGCGATCTGCCGGCCGGCTGGGACGAGGCGCTGGACCGGCTGATCGCCGACACGGTGGCGCGCGCCGAGACGATCGCCACCCGCAAGGCCTCGCAGAATGCGCTGAACCTTCTGGGTCCGGCGGTGCCGGAGCTGCTCGGCGGCTCGGCCGATCTGACCGGCAGCAACCTGACCGACTTCAAGGGCGGCGGCACCGTGCTGCCGGGCCAGCAGGGGCCGCAGTTCGGCCGGCACATCCATTACGGCGTGCGCGAGTTCGGCATGAGCGTGATGATGAACGGCATGGCGCTGCACGGCGGCTACATCCCGTACGGCGGCACGTTCCTCACGTTCTCCGACTACGCCCGCAACGCGGTGCGGATGGCGGCGCTGATGCGCCGGCGCGTGCTGTTCGTCTACACCCACGACTCGATCGGGCTGGGCGAGGATGGCCCGACCCATCAGTCGGTCGAGCATGCGGCCAGCCTGCGGCTGATCCCGCATCTGGACGTCTGGCGGCCGGCCGACCCGGTCGAATCGGCCACCGCCTGGGCGGTGGCGCTGGAACGGCGCGACGGGCCCAGCGCGCTGCTGTTCACCCGGCAGGCGGTGCCGTTCGTGAGCCGTTCGGAAACGCAGATCGACGCGATCCGGCGCGGCGGCTACATCGTGCGCGACTCCGGCGACGCGGCCGCGGCGATCATCGCCACCGGCTCGGAACTGTCGCTGGCGCTGGCCGCCCGCGAGCTGCTGGCCGCCGACGGCATCGCGGTGCGGGTGGTATCGATGCCGTCGACCACGGTGTTCGACCGGCAGGAAGTCACATACAAGCGCAACGTGCTGCCCGACAATCTTCCGCGCATCGCCGTCGAGGCGGGGGTCACGGACTTCTGGTGGAAATATCGTTGCGACGCGGTGGTGGGCCTGGACCGGTTCGGGGAATCGGCGCCGGCCGGGCCGCTGTTCAAGCTGTTCGGCTTCACCGCCGACAACGTCGCCGACACCGTGCGCGAAACGCTGCGCCGCCGCGCGGGCCGTCCATGAGGCCGGCCATCCGCACGGGGCCGGCCATCCTCCTTCATCGCATCCTCAATCCTCAATCCATCTCCAGGAAGCCATCATGACCATTCGAGTCGGGATCAACGGTTTCGGACGCATCGGCCGCAACGTGCTGCGCGCGGCGGTGCAGAACTTCGGCGACATCGAGATCGTCGGCATCAACGACCTGCTGGAGCCCGACTACCTGGCGTACATGCTGCGCTACGACTCGGTGCACGGCCACTTCAAGGGCACGGTCGCGGTCGAGGGCAACAAGCTGCTGGTCAACGGCAAGCCGATCCGGCTCACGCAGGAACGCGATCCGGCCAACCTGAAATGGAAGGACGTGGGCGCCGACGTCGTCATCGAATCGACCGGGCTCTTCCTCGACAAGGCCACCGCGCAGAAGCATCTGGACGCCGGCGCGAAGAAGGTGATCCTGTCGGCGCCGTCGAAGGACGACACGCCGATGTTCGTGTTCGGCGTGAACCACCAGACCTACGCCGGCCAGGCCATCATCTCGAACGCCTCCTGCACGACCAACTGCCTCGCGCCGCTGGCCAAGGTGGTGCACGACAAGTGGGGCATCAAGCGCGGCCTGATGACCACCGTGCATGCCACCACCGCGACCCAGAAGACCGTCGACGGCCCCAGCAACAAGGACTGGCGCGGCGGCCGCGGCATCCTGGAGAACATCA
>DAISWF010000390.1:0-4385 GCA_036826495.1 Burkholderiaceae bacterium | reverse complement strand
TTGGCGAGGCCGCCGGACTGGTTGCCGGCCCCCACCACGCCGTTGAACTGCGCATTCTGGCCGCGGGTGTACTCGGCCCACCACGCCAGCCGGTCCAGCAGCTTCTGCCCGACTTCGCGGCTCACCGCGCGGCGGGTCAGCATGAATTCCACGCCGCGGATCTCCGGCGTCTCCGACAGGATCGCGGTGCCGCCGTGACGCACCAGCAGATCCATGGCAGCGCCGAGCGCCGGGTTCGCGCCGATGCCCGAGAAGCCGTCGGAGCCGCCGCATTCCAGGCCGACCTTCAGATGCGCGGCACTGACCGGCTGGCGCGTCACCGCATCGGCCAGCGGCAGCATCTCCTCGATCGCCGCGACACCGGCGGCGATCGTCGCGCGCGTGCCGCCGGTCTGCTGCATCACGTAGGTGCGCATCAGCGGGCCCGGCCGCAGCCCCTGCGATTCGACCAGATCGGCGACCTGGTTGCGTTCGCAGCCCAGGCCGACGATCAGCACGCCGGCCAGGTTCGCATGGCGGGCATAGCCGGCGATGGTCCGGCGCAGCAGGTCGAAGTGCTCGCTCGGGCTGGACATGCCGCAGCCGCTGGTCTGCGCGAACGCCACCACGCCGTCGACGTTGGGGTACGCCGCCAGCCGCTGCGGCGTGAAGTGCGCGGCGATCCGGTTGATCACGGTGGCCGAGCAGTTCACCGAGCTGAGGATGCCGATGAAATTGCGGGTGCCCACCCGGCCATCCGGGCGCAGATAGCCCATGAAGCGGGCGCGTTCGGTTTCGGGCAGCCAGGCGACCGGCTTCACGTCGAGGCCGAAGCCGGGATCGCGGTGGTCGTCGACCAGCTCGAGGTTGTGCCCGTGCACATGTTCGCCCGGCTCGATGTCGCGCGACGCGGCGCCGATCACCACGTTGTACTTCAGCACCCGCTCGCCGGCCGCGATGCGGCGCGCGGCGATCTTGTGCCCGGCCGGCAACTGGGCCCGGGTGCGCAGCCCGAACTCGGGCAGTTCCTGCCCCAGCGCCAGCGGTTGGCGTACCACCAGCACGTTGTCGTTGACATGCAGCCGGATCAGCGGCGATACGTCGGCCATGTGTCAGCCCTCCGGGCCGGGCCGGCACGAGCATGCGCCGGCCGCCGCCGTCGTCCGTCGCGGTGCGATTCGGATTTCCATGTCAGCCTTTGGCGATCAGCTCGCGCAGCTTGAGCCGCTCGATGAGCTGCGTCTCCTTGTGGTACACGGCGGCCACGTACCGCTCGTAGTCCGGGCCGTCCAGGTACATCAGCGGAGCATCGATCCGGCCGCAGGCCGCGGCGAACTCGGCGCTGGCCGCCGCTGCCTTGAACGCCTCGCGCAGCTTCGTCTCGATCGCCGCATCCAGGCCTCTCGGCGCGCCGACGCCGTTGGGCGCATCGACGATCACGTCGTAGCCGCTGTCCTTCAACGTCGGCACGTCCGGAAACTCCTGCGTGCGCTTCTCCCCCCAGGTGGCCAGCAGGCGCAGCTTGCCGGCCTTCACGTGCGGCGCCCAGGAGCTGGAGTCGGCCAGCGCCTCGATCTGCCCGCCCAGCAGATCCTGCAGCGCCGGTGCGCCGCCCTTGTAGGGGATGTGATTGAGCGCGACGCCGGCGGCCAGCGCGAACTCTTCCATGCCGACGTGGGTCGCACCGCCTATGCCGGCACTGCCGTAAGTCACCTTGCCCGGCGCCGCCTTGGCGGCGGCCACGAAGTCCTTCAGCGTCCGGTACGGCGCGTCGGCACGCACCGCGATGCCGAAGGTCTGGCCGGAAGTGCGGGCCAGGTAGGTCAGGTCTTTCAGCGGATCGAGCTGCACGCTGCCGAGCTGGGAGAAGCGGGTCACCGAGATCGGGATCTGGCCGATCGTGTAGCCGTCGGATCGGGCGCCCGCCAGCGCCTTCAGGCCCAGCATGCCGGACGCGCCGGCCTTGTTCTCGACGACGATGGACTGACCCAGCACCTTGGCAGCAGCCCCGCACAGCGCGCGCATCGTCATGTCGGCGGTGCCGCCGGCCGGCCACGGGCAGATGAAGTTGATCGGCCGCTCGGGATAGCCGGCCGCGGCACGGGCCGCCGGCGCGAGGCTGCCGACGGCGGCACCGAGCGTTCCGAGTACGAGTTGGCGGCGTTGGATGCGCATGAGCCTGTCTCCGGTCTTTGATTGGATGATCAGGCGGATTCTGGTCTGCCCGGGCATTCCAGACCATTGAAGAAGTGGACAGGCTTCATGCCATAAACTGCATGTAGTCCAGCACTCCCCGGGGAACGATCTTGAGCGACATCGACCGCGTGCTGCGCTCCAATCTGAAGCTGAAGCATCTGCAGCTCGTCGTCGCGCTCGACGAGTTCCGCCATCTCGGCCGGTCGGCCGAGTTCCTGTCGCTGACGCAACCGGCGGTCAGCAAATCGCTGGCCGAGATCGAGCGCATGTTCGGGCTGGAGCTGTTCGTCCGCTCGACCCGTGGCACCGAGCCGACCGCTTACGGCGAAAAAGTCGCGCGCTTCGCCCGCTCGGTGCTGGCCGACTTCGACCGCACGCGCGAGGACATCGCCACCGTGGCCAGCGGCGGCGCCGGCCGCATCCGGGTCGGCGCCATGGTGGTCGCCACCCCGAGCCTGCTGACCGGCGCTGTCGCACGGCTCAAGCAGCAGTCGCCACGCACCACCGTCTCGGTCGAGGAAGGCGATCTGTCGCGGCTGCTGCCGCGGCTGCGCGTGGGCGAGCTGGATTTCATCGTCGGCCGGCTGGAGCCCGGCTATGCGGCGCCGGATCTGGAGACCGAGGCGCTGTACGCCGAGGCGATGCGCCTGATCGTGGCGCCCGGCCACCCGCTGACGCGCCGGCGCAGGTCCGGCTGGGCCGACCTGGCCGAACACCCGTGGGTGGTGCCGCCGGCCTGGGCATCATCGCGCGTGAAGCTGAACCAGATGTTCTACAAACATGGCCTGGAGCCACCCGCCGACATCATCGAGTCGGCTTCGTTCCTGGTCACGCTGACCTTCCTCAGGCAGCGGGGCTGCGTCGGCTTCGTGGCCAATGACGTGGCTGCCTGGCTGACCGGAGAGCGGCTGGTGGCGACGCTGCGCCTGCCGGTGCCGATGGAGCTGCCGCCGGTGGGGCTGATCATGTTGCGCAGCGGCCTGCGCACGCCTGCCGTGGGCCGCCTGCTCGGCGAGCTGCGGAAGCAGGCGCGGCAGCGACGCCGGTGATCAGAGGGTGAAACCAGAGAGGATGAAACCAGACGGTGAAATCTGGTAGGCGCGATTGGATTCGAACCAACGACCCCCACCATGTCAAGGTGGTGCTCTAACCAACTGAGCTACGCGCCTGCGTCGAGAGCCCGGGAGTATACCAGCACCGACCGCAGCGCTGGCCGCGGCGGCGAGGCTGGCGCCGCAACGGCCGAGCCTATCGCGATCGTCGCGTTGCTGAAGCGGACCGCTGCTCGACCAGATGCACCCTGCCCTGCTCGAAGCGCGCGCGCAGTTCACGCATGCCGATCGACACCGCCTTGCGGTCGGGGTGACGGACCAGCAGCACGATGGTGCGCCGCTGATTGATCCAGGCCACCTTCGCGAACGATGCGCTGCTGCTGCTGGTGGCCGATGTGAACTTGAGCCAGTCGCCACGGCGCACCGCCGTCAGCGCCTCTTCGACCGGCAGCGGCCGGGTCGCTGCCAGCGTCGGCAGGTCGGCCAGATCCAGTGAACTGAGCACCTCGCGCAGCTTGTGCGCGGCGCGGTCGGCTTCCTCGGCGCCGATGCTGCGCCTGATCGGCACCGGCACCGGCGCCGTCACGACGATCGGATCGTCGGTCGGCGGCGCGGTCACGGCCTGGAGGGGTTCCGTCGGGTGCGGATCGGCCGCAGGCTGGTCGGAAGCTTCCGGCGATGACGGTTCCGTGGCCGATGACGGAGCGGCGGTGGCCGATGATGGAACGGCGGCCGACGGCGGCGTGGCGGTCGACGATGCAGCGGCGGCCGGCGGCGTGGCGGGCGTTGACGACGCGGCCGGCAACGGTGCTGCGGCCGGTGGCGGGGTTGTCGGTGCGGCGGCACCGGCCGTCTGCGTGGGCGCCGCTGCCGGCAGCGGGCGGGTAGTGTCGTCGCCTGCCGGCGTCCGGCCGGCTCCGCGCCGGATGGTCGGCTTGCCGCTCACCATTGGCCGGGTCACGTCGCCCGGCGTCGGCATCTGCGGCATCGTCGGATCGGCAGCGGCGTCGCCGACCGCGCGCTGCGCGGCCGGTGCATCGCCGTGCGCAGCCGGGGCATCCCGGGGCGGGGCGGATTCATCGCCGGGCGCGGCCGGGCCCGCCCCGGCGCCGGGCGCCGAACCCGCCGCCGCTCCGGCTTGCTTCGACGCGGCAGCGG
>DAISWF010000389.1:0-4401 GCA_036826495.1 Burkholderiaceae bacterium | reverse complement strand
GGGGGGGGGGGGGGGCTTTGGGGGGGGGCGGGCCCCCACCGAGGCCCGGCCGAGGAGCCGGGTCTGCGGTGCGGCAGACGTGCGGTTCAGCGCGCAGCGGCCTTCAGCTCGACCATCAGCACCCGGGTCGGCGTCGTGCCGACGTTCTCGCCGACATGCGTCTCGCCGCCCGAGTACATCACGTCCCCGGCCGCGAAACGCCGCCGCAGCACGCGGCCGTCTGCCAGCGTCAGCGTGCGTTCGAACGGCGCCAGCGCATAGATCACGAACGCCGGATGGCGATGCACGTGGGTACGCTCGCCCGGCTGGTCGGTGTACTCCAGCACGCGGACGTGTTCGTTGTCGAGCAGCACGCGATACTTGTCCCCGTCGGTAACGGCGGGATCCTGTGCCCGCGCGGCACCGGCGGCCAGCAGCATCGCCACCAGTGGTACGGACCACGATTCCCATCGATTCGGTTTCATCGTTCAGCCCTCCGCGGCGTCGACCGCATGCGCCCACAGTAACGGTTGGCGTGCGTCCCGGTAAGGCGCAAAATTGCCGTCCGGGACCGCATTCGCGCGGCCCTGCCGCCGATGGATTTCGACTGGGACGACCTCAAGCTGTTCCTCGCGGTGGCCCGGCACGGCAGCACGCTGGCCGCGGCGCGGGCGCTCGGCATCGATCAGTCGACGGTGCAGCGGCGGCTCGCGGCGCTGGAGCGCAGCCTCGAGCGCCCGCTGGTCCGGCGTCACCCCACCGGTTACCGGCTCACCGCTTTCGGCACAGCGATGCTGCCGCATGCCGAGCGCGCCGAGCAGTCGATGGCGGCGTTCGGACAGGCAGTCGCGCGCGACACCGACGCCGTCGCCGGCGTGGTCCGGCTCACCTGCCCGGAGCCGATCGTCGCCCGGCTCGCCGGTTCGGCGCTGCTCGAACGCTTCCATGCCCGGTATCCCGAACTGCGCGTTGCATTCGTCACCAGCGACCGCTACGTCGACCTGCGCAACGGCGACGCCGACATCGCGCTGCGCTCGGGCGACACAGACGATGGTGCGCTGATCAGCCGCAAGATCGGCGATTCGTTCTGGGCGGTCTATGGCAGTCGCCGCTACCTGGCTGCCCACGGTCGCCCGTCCAGCGTCGCCGAATTCACCGGGCACGCGCTGGTCGGGCTAGACGAATCGATGGCCGGCCACCGCCTGTCGACCTGGCTGTCGCAGGTGGCGCCCGGCACCGCGCCGGCTGCGCGCGCGAGCAGCATCCTCGGGCTGGTGCAGGCGGTCAGGGCCGGTCTGGGACTGGCGGCGCTGCCGACCGTGCTCGGCGACGCCGATGCCGAGTTGGAACGGCTGTTCGGCCCGGTCGATGCGCTGACGCGGATCTGGCGGGTGCTGGTCGCGCCCGAACAGCGCCACACGCCGCGGGTCGCCGCGTTCTTCGATTTCGTCGTTGACGAGATCGACGCGCTGCGCCCGATCCTTACCGGCTGACGGGCCTGCCGGGCCGGCGGCCCGCGCCGGTTGTCCGGCCGGCGCTCAGACCCGCCCGACCCGCTTCGGCCACAGCCCGGCGGCCAGGATCACCAGCGCCGCCACCGCGAAGCCGGTCGACAGGCCGCTCCTGAAGAAGATCATCGGATCGCCGTCGGAGATCGCCAGCGCCTGGCGCACCGACCGCTCGAAGATCGGCCCCAGCACGTAGGCCAGGATCACGATGCCGAGGTCGAAGCCGGCACGCCTCAGCCCGTAGCCGATGAAGCCGAACACCACCGCGACCAGCACGTCGCCCGGATTGCCGTTGGCCGAGTACACGCCGATCAGGCAGACGATCAGGATCACCGGCGTCAGCATCGCTCGCGGCACATGCAGGATCTTCACGAACAGCCCGATCAGCGGCAGGTTCAGCACCAGCAGCATCAGGTTGCCGATGTACATGCTGGCCACCACGCCCCAGAACACCTCGGGCTGCCGCTCGAGGATCATCGGCCCCGGCGTCACGCCGTGGATCATGAACGCGCCGATCAGCAGCGCGGTGATCGCGTTGGCCGGGATGCCCATCGTCAGCAGCGGCACGAACGCGCCGCAGGTGCCGGCATTGTTCGCCGATTCCGGCCCGGCCAGACCCTCGACCGCGCCCTTGCCGAACTCCTCCGGATGCTTCGACAGCTTGCGCTCCACCGCATACGACAGGAACGACGCGATCATCGCGCCGCCGCCGGGCAGCAGGCCGATCAGGAAGCCCAGCACCGTGCCGCGCGCCACCGGCGCCACCGACCGGCGCGCCTCCTCGCGGGACGGCATGAACGCCTTCAGCCCCGGAGGCGGCGGAAGCATGTTCAGCTCGTCGGGCTTGCGGCTGGCCATGAACAGCACCTCCGACAGTCCGAACAGGCCGATCGCCAGCGGCACCAGGTTCACGCCGTCGCCCAGGGTCAGCAGCCCGAAGGTCAGCCGCGGCGTCATGTTCATCGGGTCGGCGCCGACGCAGCCCAGCAGCAGGCCGAATGCCGCCATCAGCAGCGCCCGCGAGAGCGACCCGCCCGACATGTAGGTGACCATCGCCAGGCCGGCCAGCATCAGCATCGCGTACTCGGCCGGGCCGAACGCCAGCACCAGCTTCGCCAGCGGCGGCGACAGGAACGAGATGCCCAGCACGCCGACGGTGCCGGCGACGAACGAGCCGACCGCCGCGATCCCCAGCGCCGCGCCCGCGCGCCCCTTGCGCGCCATCTCGTAACCATCGAGGCAGGTCACGACCGACGAGGCCTCGCCCGGAATGCGCATCAGCACCGACGTCACCGTGCCGCCGTAGGCCACGCCGTAGTAGATGCCCGACAGCATGATGATCGCCGAGGTCACGTCCATCTTGAACGTGATCGGCAGCAGGATCGCGATCGTCGTCAGCGGCCCCAGTCCCGGCAGGATGCCGACGATCGTGCCGAGCAGGCAGCCGATGAAGCAGTACAGCAGGTTGGCCGGCGTGGCCACCACCGCGAAACCGTTGAGCAGCGCGTCCATTCGTGCGAACCGATCAGCGCACGAGCTGCAGGATCATCTGGTCGATCGCGCGGGTCGGCAGATCGACCCGCAGCAGCCAGCCGAACAGCAGCAGACACACCAGCGACGCGACCACCGCGAAGCCGATCGACAGCAGCCAGCCGCGCCGTTCGGCGAACCGCATCACGATCACCGTGGTGATCACGGCGGTCACCGTGAACCCGGCGAAGATCGTGCCGAGCGCCAGCACCAGCAGCGCCAGGCCGTACAGCGCGAAGGTGTTGCGGGTGCTGATCGCCGCCGAGTCGGCCGCGTCGTCGCCCGCCTCGTCGGCGATCTTGCCCGGCCACACCAGCACCAGCAGCGACAGCAGCACGCAGACCGCCGCCACCATCTGCGGGAAGAAGCCGGCGCCCGGGCCGTCGAAGCTCCAGCGCTCCAGCGGCCAGGCCTGCCAGAGCCCCACCAGCGCAACCAGCAACAGGCAGGCGGCCCCGACCCGGGCCTGCTGCTTCGCGGTCATGCCTTCTCCGTCATGCCTTCTTCTTGTACATGCCGGTCTCCTGCAGGATCGGCACCAGCTCGCCTTCGATGGACTTCAGGAACGCCTTGTAGTCGGCGCCGTTGCGATACACCGGCACGATGCCCAGGTTCTCGATCTGCTGCTGCACCGTCTTGTCGGCCATCGCGTCGGCCAGCGCCGCCTCCATCTTCTTGCGGATCTCGGGGTCGGTGCCGGCCGGAAACGCATAGCCGAACGGACCGTGACTGACCGCCTCGTAGCCGGCTTCGCGCAACGTCTTGACGTCAGGAAAATCGGGCCAGCGCTCGACCGCCGCGGCCGCGAGGAAGCGCAGCTTGCCGCCCTCGATCTGCGGCTTCATCTCGGCCACCGTCTGGATCACCGCATCGACGTCCCCGCCGACCGCCTGCGCCACCGCCTCGACGCCGCCGCTGAACGTGACCCAGCGGAACTTCGCGCCGGTGAGCTTGGCGAGCTGGAACATCGCGACCACGTTGGTCACGTTGTTCGAGCCGTAAGTGACCAGACGCTGCTTGCCGGTGGCGATCAGCTCTTCGATCGTCTTGATCGGCGACGTGCTGGCCACGCCGATGCCGTAGCGCAAGGTCGCCACCTGCCCGATCACGTCGAACGCGCTCCACGGGTCGTACTTGACGTCCATCATCGCCGGCACGGTGATGTGGCTGGAGATCGCCACCAGACCCATCGTGTAGCCATCGGGGGCCGCCGCCGCCAGCGTCGACGGGCCCAGCGCGCCGGCGCCGCCCACGACGTTCTTGACCACCACGGTGGCATTCAAGCGCTTCTCCAGCGCCTGCGCGAGCAGCCGCGCGGTCAGGTCGGTCGACGCACCCTGCGCGTTCGGATTGATCAGCGTGATTTCCTTGCTCGGCCACTTAC
>DAISWF010000388.1:0-4434 GCA_036826495.1 Burkholderiaceae bacterium | reverse complement strand
GGTGGCGAACTCCACGTCGTTGATCAGGAACACCTTGCCCTGGCCGCGTGCGGGGAAGTTCGACAGCACCGCGCCGGTGGCCAGCATGTCGATGCTGCCGCCGATCATCGCCTGGAAGAGCTCCAGGCCGGTGGTGAACTGGCGCATCTCGAAATCGACGCCGTTGCGGGCGAAGTCGCCGCGATCCAGGCCGAGCAGGATCTGACCGTCGACGGCCAGCGTATGCAGATAGCCCAGGCGCACCTTGGCGCGCGACTGCGCGATCGCCGGAGCGGCCGCGGCGGCCAGACCCAGTGCGGTGGCGCCGGCTCCGGCGCCGTGAAGAAAGTTCCTGCGGTCCATGCTGTCAGCCTCCTCGTCTATCGGTATTCAGCTCACGTTGCGGGTGACCTGCCGCTGCTGCGCGGCGTATTCCTGCATCACCAGGCCGCGGATGTGCGAACGCAGCTCGGCGAACTCGGGGCTTTCGTGCAGCGACTCGTCGCGCGGATACGCGAACGGCACCTCGACGATCTCGCGGATGCGGGCCGGCCGCGCGGTCGCGACGATGATCCGCGACGACAGGTAGATCGCCTCCTCGACCGAGTGGGTGATCAGCATCACCGTCTTGCCCTCGGCCTGCAGCACCTCCAGCAGCAGGTCCTGCATGTTGCTGCGCGTCTGCGCATCGAGCGCGCCGAACGGCTCGTCCATCAGCAGGAACTGCGGGCGCACCGCATAGGCGCGCGCGATCGCCAGACGCTGGCGCATGCCGCCCGACAAGGTCTTCGGATAAGCGTTGGCGAATGCCGACAGCCCCATGAACTGCATGTAGCGCTCGCAGACCTCGCGCCGCTGCCGCTCATCGGCACGATTGGCCGCCAGGGTGAGCCCGAACGCGATGTTCTGCTCGACCGTCAGCCATGGGAAGACGCCGTACTCCTGGAAGATGACGCCGCGCTCGGGGCCGGGCCCGCTGATCGGCGTACCGTCGAGCAGCACCTCGCCCCGGGTCGGCTTCACGAAGCCGGCGAGCATGTTCATCATCGTCGTCTTGCCGCAGCCGGACGGGCCGATGATCGACACGAACTCGCCGTTGCGGATGTCGAAGCTGACGTCGTCGACGACCGTCAGCGGGCCGCCCGGCGTGGCGAACTCCATGCTGACGCCGTCGAAGCGCACGCGCACCGGCTGGGCGGAAGCGGATGCGGCGCTCATGGTTGCCCCCGAGGGCCTGCGGCCCGGCCCCCCAAGGGGGCTCGCAGCGGGGTTTCGCGTCGCATGCGACGCGCCGCTGCGAGGGGTCGCGCCTGCCAGCGCGACCGCGGCCTGCAAGGCCGAGCGCCTTCGGGCGGCCGTGCGGCGCTCATGCAATCCGCTCCTGCCACGACACGAACCGGCGGGCGACGGCGCGCAGCACCAGATCCATCGCCAGCGCGATGAAGCCGATGCAGATGATGCCGACGTAGATGATGTCGAGCTGGAAGAACGACGACGCGTTCTGGATCAGCGCGCCCAGCCCCTGCTGCGCGGCGATCAGCTCGGAGGCGACCAATGTGGCCCAGGCCACGCCCAGCGCCACGCGCAGCGCCGTCAGCATGTGCGGCACCGCCAGCGGTATGACCACCTTGCGGAAGATCTCCGCATCGGTGGCACCCAGCGTCCGGGCGACGCGCACGTAGATCGGGCTGATCTGGGCGATGCCCTCGTACATGACGATGACGCCGGCGAAGAACGCCGCGTAGAACAGGATCACGATCTTGGCCGCTTCGCCGATGCCGAAATAGACGATCACCAGCGGGATCAGCGCGATCGGCGGCAGTGCCCGGAAGAAGTTGATCACCGGATCGATGAAGGCCCGCACGCCGCGATACCAGCCGAGCACGAAGCCGGCCGGCACCGCCAGCGCGATGCCGAGCGCGACGCCTACGAACACGCGCTGCGTCGACATCCAGACGTCCATCAGCAGCCGGTCGCCGACCAGCTCGCGGAACTTCGCGAGCACCTGATGCGGCTTGGGCAGCAGCGCGGGATTGATCAGACCGCTGTAGGCCAGGCCATACCAGGCGGCGACGATCGCCAGCCCCGGCGCCAGCAGCAGCGCGGCACGGCGCCAGGGCCGCGCGGACGTGGACGCGGCCGTCCGGACGGGCACTTTCGGTGCGCCCGCACGGCCAGTGTCGGCGATCGACCGGCGTTCCATCGTCGGCACCTGTGGCGTCTCCCGCCCTTGAACAATCATTGGTATAAACGTACTATAGACCATACCTTTGGTCAACGAAGGCCATGCATCCGATCTTCGGCAATCGCCCCGTTCCCCGCTACGTGCAGCTCGCCGACGTGCTGCGCGAACGGATCACCCGCGGCCAGTGGGTGCCGGGCGACCGGCTGCCGTCGCTCGAGGAGCTGGTCAAGGAGTTCGATGTCGCGCGGGTGACGGTGCGCCAGGCGGTCGACGTGCTGGCCCGCGACGGGCTGGTATCGCCGGAGCGCGGCCGTGGCACGTTCGTGAAACCGCGCAAGGATGCCGACCGGCGGCTGCGCACCGTGACGACGATGGGCGAACTGGCCGAGCTGTATCGCGACTCCCGGCCCGACCTGCTGAACCTGAACGAATCATCGGCCGCGCCGACGCTGGCCGCCGACGAGGGCAAGCCGGCGCCGCGCTACTTCTACATGCGCCGCGTGCACGCCCACGACGGCGACCCCTACTGCGTGATCTCGATCCATCTCGACGAACGCATCTTCCGCAAGGCGCCGGAGCGATTCCGCAACGAGCTGGTGATCCCGCTGCTGACGCAGATGCGCGGCGTGAAGATCGAACGGGCCAGGCAGCGCCTGACGATCGGCACCGCCGACGTCGACGAGGCGGCGCATCTGCGGGTGCCGGTCAACTCGCCGATCGCGCGCGTGCGGCGCGTCTTCAATGCGCCCGACGGCACGGTGATCTACCTCGCCGAAGTCACCTACCGGGGCGATTTCGTACGGCTGGAGATGGAGATGAAACCGTGAGCGTCCCGTCGGCATCGTCGGTCTCCGACGCGCGCAAGGCCGCCCTGCGCAGCGTGCAGGCGCAGGTCTACCGTTTCCCGGTGCAGACGCCGGTACACACCTCGTTCGGCGTGATGCGCGAGCGGCCGGCGCTGTTCGTCCGCATCGAGGACGAGGACGGCGCGGTGGGCTGGGGCGAGGTCTGGTGCAACTTCCCCGACTGCGGCGCCGAACACCGGGCACGACTGATCGACAGCGTGTTCGCGCCGCTGCTCGCCGGGCGGCCGCTCGACAGCCCGGTTACCGTCACCGACGAGCTGACCGAGCGCACCGCGGTGCTGGCGATCCAGTCGGGCGAGCCGGGCCCGATCCACCAGTGCATCGCCGGGCTCGACATCGCACTGTGGGATCTGATGGCGCGCCGCGCCGGACAACCGCTGTGGCGCCTTCTCGGCGGCAGCCGTCCGGCGATCGGTGTCTATGCAAGCGGCATCAACCCCGCCCAGCCCGACGAGACCGCGGCACGCTGCCGCGCAGAAGGCCACCGCGCGTTCAAGCTGAAGGTCGGCTTCGGCGAGCAGCGCGACCTCGCCAATCTGCGTGCGATGCGTGCCGAGCTCGGGCCCGACGCGCTGCTCGCCGCCGACGCCAACCAGGCATGGTCGCTGGAGACAGCCATGCAGATGGCGGCGCGGATGGAGCCATTCGATCTTGCATGGCTCGAGGAGCCGCTGCGCGCGGACCGTCCGTGGGCCGAATGGCAGCAACTCGCGAAGGCGACGCGCATCCCGCTGGCGGCCGGCGAGAATCTCGCCGGGCACGAGCAGTTCGCCGAGGCTATCGCAAAGCGGGTGTTCCGCGTGATGCAGCCGGACGCCGCCAAGTGGGGCGGTCTGTCGCACTGCCTGCCGGTAGGCCGGCGGATCGTCGAAGCGGGGCTTCGCTACTGCCCGCACTACCTGGGCGGCGGCATCGGGCTGCTCGCCTCCGCCCACCTGCTCGCCGCGGCCGGCGGCGACGGGCTGCTGGAGATCGATTCCAATCCCAATCCGCTGCGCACCCTCGCCTGCGGTCCGGTCGCCGACGTCCGTGACGGCCAGGTGACGCTTGGCGAAACACCGGGGCTCGGCATCGGACCGGATCAGCAGGCACTGCGCGAATTCCGCGTGACGCACTGACCGGTCGCCGACACCTCGCCCGTTCCTCCGCCTCCGCGCGCGGCAGCGCGCAGCGACAAAAAGGGCGACCAGCTCGCACCGGTCGCCCATCGCCGGCCCACGGGCCGGCGTATTCTTCTTATGTGCTTGGTTCTTGTGCGTCAGGCAGCCTTGCGCTTGCTGGCGTCGAAGAACTGCTCGTCCTCGGTGGATCCCTTGAGCGCCGCGGTCGACGACTCGCGCTCGATCGTCGTGGTCACCGCGTCGAAGTAGCCGGTGCCCACCTCGCGCTGGTGCTTGACCGCGG
>DAISWF010000387.1:0-4467 GCA_036826495.1 Burkholderiaceae bacterium | reverse complement strand
GCCGGTGGGGTTGTTCGGCGAATTGACGATCACCGCGCGTGTGTCCGGCGTCACCGCCGCCAGCAGCCGGTCGAGGTCCAGCGCCCAGCGGCGGCGTGCCGCATCGAGCGACAGCGGCACACGGACCACGTCGGCGCCGAGGATGCGGGGGATCTCGGTGATGTTGGGCCACAGCGGCACCACCGCCACGACCCGGTCGCCGGGGCCGATGACCGCCTGCGCCGCCAGCATCAGCGCATTGACGCCCGAGCTGGTGACGACCACCCGCGCGGCGTCCACCGGCCGGTGCAGGCCGGACTGGTAACCGGCGATCGCCTCGCGCAGCGCCGGCAGGCCGAGGTTGTGGTGATAGAAGGTGTCGCCGGCGTCCAGCGCCGCCTTCGCGGCCTCGCGGATGAAGGACGGCGTCACCGCATCGGGTTCGCCGAACCAGAACGGCAGCACCGCCGGATCGCCGAGCGCGGCATTGGCGACCTCGCGGATCCGCGAGGCGGGCAGCGCGTGAATGGCGGCGCGGGCAGAGGCATCCATCGGCCGATTGTAGACTCGGCCAGTCAGGCGCCGGCGGCCGCATGGTAAAGTCGCCGCGCTCATCGCCCCGACCTCCGCCCATGAATGCTCCGCTGCTGCGCCAGATCGTGCTCGATACCGAGACGACCGGGCTCACCGTCGAGGACGGTCACCGCGTCATCGAGATCGGCTGCCTGGAGGTCGTGAACCGGCGCATCACCGGCAACACGCTGCACTTCTATCTGAATCCCGAGCGCTCGATCGACGAGGGCGCGCTGGCGGTGCACGGGCTCACCGAGGAGCGGCTGCGCGGCGAGCCGAAGTTCGGCGAGGTCGTCGACGATCTGCTCGGTTTCGTCGATGGCGCCGAGATCCTGATCCACAACGCCGGCTTCGACATCGGGTTCCTCGATGCCGAGCTGCAGCGGCTGGGGCGCGAACCGTTCAACCGCCACGTGGTCGGCGTGCGCGACACGCTGGCGCTGGCGCGCGAGCTGCATCCGGGCAAGCGCAATTCGCTGGACGCGCTGTGCGAGCGCTACGGCATCTCCAATGCGCACCGCAAGCTGCACGGTGCGCTGCTCGATGCGGAGCTGCTGGCCGACGTCTATCTGTCGATGACCCGCGGCCAGGACAGCCTGCAGATGCTGCCGCTGACCGACGGCGAGACCGGCACCGCCGAGTTGCTGGAAGGCGACTGGCCGCCGGCCGGGCTCACCATCGTGATCGCCGGCGACGACGATCTGGCCGCGCATCGCGAGCTGCTGGCCGCGATCGCCAAGGAGGCCCGCAAGCCGGCGATCTGGACGTCGCTCGAGGAGGCGCTGCCAGCCTGATCGGTGGCGTGGCGCCGGCGCGCGGGTCGGGCGCAGGCTTCACGCGGATGCGGCATGGACCGGTCGACCCTGGGCGGACTCAGCGCAGTCCTGTCAGATCGTGCAGGCCGCCGATGCCGCGCGGGGCCTGCGATTCGCGCGGCGGCACCGACTTGGTCGTCGCCACCGGACAGCCGGCGCCGTCGAGCCATTGCAGCGCCGCGGCCAGCTTCGCCTCGGCCGGATCGCCGTAGGGCCGGCTGTAGTCCTCGCCGACCGTGCAGTCGGGTGCCAGCCCGCCGAAGTAGTCGCTGAAGCCATCGCGGTTCAGCGCGCGGAACGTGACGATGCTGTAGACCTTGCCGTTGAACTCGGGCGGCGTGAAGCCCACCGGCTTGCCGCAGGTGGTCTCGCCGATCACCGCGGCGGTCATGTAGGGACGCAGCGACGTCATCAGGCTTTCCGAAGCCGAGCAGGTGCGCGCGCTGGTGATCCACACCAGCCGGCGCACGCGTCCGCTGTTGGCCACCGGCGTCAGCGGATAGGTCAGGTTCGAGCCGGTGTGGCGGTCGTTGAACTCCAGCACCGTGCCGACCGCGTTGTCGAGGCCGGTCGGCATCAGCGAGGACGCGATCAGGTTGGCTACCGACAACCGTCCGCCGCCGTTGTCGCGCAGGTCGACGACGATGTCCTGCGCGCCGGCCTCCTGCACCTGGGTCAGCGCGCTCAGCCATTCGGCGCGCGACGGTTCGGTGAACGACAGGAACGCCAGGTAGCCGACCTTGCCGCCGGGCCGGTCGATGACGCGGGCGTCGAGTACGTTGGCCAGCGTGTACCAGCTCTTGGTCATCGTGATCGACTGCGCAGCGGTGCCCCGCAGCAGATCGAAGTTCGCACTGAACCCCTCGGTCGCCGGGCCCAGCGCGGCATCGACGCGATTCGACGCGACCAGCGTGGCCATCGGCGTGCCGTCGATCGCGATGATCCGGTCGCCGCGGCGCAGCCCGGCAGCCTGCGCGTTGGAATGCGGCTGCACGTAGCGGATCCACAGCTCGCCGCCGACCAGCGCATAGCCGAAGCCGAAGCCGAGCGCCCGGCCTTCGTCGAAGAACGCGTCGAACGTGGCGGCCGTGTCGATGTAGCTGTAGCGGTCCTGCGGCACCTTCAGCGCGGCCAGCGCCTGTTCGGGCGTGGACCAGGCGGACGGATCGATCGCCGGAAGCTGGCGGTACCACAGATACCAGTCCTGCAGATAGTCGGTGACGAACTTGACCTCGTCGGCCGCGGTGGGCGGGGCGGCGGTCGGCGCGGATCCGCCACCGCCACCGCCGCAGGCGGCCAGCAGCGCCAGCACGCAGCCGATGAAGGCACTGCGCAGCGGGGACGTGGTCGGCGTCGCTGGCGAAATCGTCGGAATCGGGCGCTTGGTCATCGATGGGTGCCTGCCGGCCGCCGGCGGAAAGGGGAGGAGGGTCTGCGCGAGCGTAGTCGGCGGGCGGCGACCCCGCAAGGCCGATGCCCGCGCCGGCGTCGGGCGGCAGCCGGGCGGTCGCGGGCGATTCGACTAAACTGTAGGGTCCGGCTGTTGCTTGCGCACCACGTGTGCGAACCGCCCACAGCCAGCCTTCGCCGATTGCCGATGAAAGAATCCCGCCATCCTCGCACCCTGCGCGACCGCAAGACCCATCTGCCGCCCGACGCCGAGCGGCTCGTCGCGGCAGCGCTGGGTCTGTCGAACTCCGGCAGCCGCCTCGAAGACCGCTACTGGGAGCGGCTGCTGGCGGCCCGTCTCGAAAAGCTGCTGGACAGCGGGCATCCGCAGCCGCTGGAGGATGCGCTCGACCGGCTGCAGCAGACCGACTCCGAAGCCTATGGCGCGCTGATCGAGGCGGCCGAGGAGGCCGCCGAGGCGGTGGTCATCGAGGTCGATGGCGCCCGCTGGGAATGCCTGCTGGTGGCGGCGCCGCTGGTCGTCTGGACCCGCTTCCGGATTCCGTCGGGGCCGGTGCCGGCCGATGCCGCCGCGGCATTGGCGGCGCACTGGCAGGCTCACGTGCTGGCGCACGACGTGCGTTTCCGGATGGTGCCGTACCTGTACAGCATCGACCAGTTGCCGCGCGACTTCAGCGAGCTGCGCCGGCTGGTGCGCAGGCTGGGTCAGTCGGCGGTCACCGGCCAGGCGCCGCGGCTGGACCTGAAGACGCTGCCGGAAACCGCCGACATGTTCGCCGACAGCCGCTTCCTGCTCGGCGTGGTCGCTGCGCCGGTCGGCAGCGCGATGTTCCGCTGGCAGCAGCTCGAATCGAACGAGCATGCCAATCGCGTGACCTGCCTCGAGCAGTGGATCTCGCAGGGGCGGCCCAGCATCGAGCCGCTGCTGCCCGGCTGCGGCTTCGAATGCCTGCTGCCGGATGCGTATCACCTGAACCTGCGAGAATCGGACCGGCGCGTGCGCCCCTATGCGATCGACGCGGCGGTGCATTTCCTGACTCATGCGCTCGACGTGGAGCCGTCGGAGCTGAAGGCGTCGATCGCGCCGTTCGGCAACGACCGGGCCGACGAATACCGGATCGGCTTTTCGGTCGGCAGCGGCGAGGAGGTCGCCCAGGGCGTGGTCTGGCCGCTGCTGGGCGCCGAGAGCGAGGCCGACGATCCGTCGCCGCTGTCGCGGATCCGCGAGTCGCTGCGCGAGGCGGGTGTCATCGAGGTGAAGACCTGGCCGGACCTGATCGAGCCCGAGTTCTGCGAGGATTGCGGCGCGCCGTTGTTCCCGAATCAGAAGGGCGACGTCGTCCACGCCGAGATGCCCGACGACGTGGAACCGGACACCACGCACTTCCACTGATTCGCGTGACGGCGGTCGGTTGGCACAAAGGCGGGCGCGGCGGCGAGCACGGCGGTCCGCGTGCACGCCGCATCGGGCGAGTGCCGATGCTGGCCGCCTGTGCACTGCTGATGCTGCCGCTCGCCGCCCGCGCGTCCGCGGACGCCTACGAGCGCTGTCTGATCGACGCGCTGAAACGTGCGGCCGACGGCGATACCGTGAGCGCGCTGCGCGCGCAGTGCGCGGCTGCCGCCCCGGCAGCCGGCACGACTCCCGCCGCTTCGGGCACGACTCCCGCCGCTTCGGGCACGACTCCCG
>DAISWF010000386.1:0-4471 GCA_036826495.1 Burkholderiaceae bacterium | reverse complement strand
GCTTGGCGGTGCCTTCCATGATCCCCTTGATCTCGCGGAACTGGCGGCGCACCTCGACCACCACGGAGCCGGCGGCGCGGCCGACCGCTTCCATCGCCATCGCACCGAACAGGAAGGGGATCAGGCCGCCGATGAACAGGCCGACGATGACCTTCGGATCCGACAGGTCGAACTTGATCGCATTGCCGGCCGACTCCAGCGCATGGGTGTAATCGGCGAACAGCACCAGCGCGGCCAGGCCGGCCGAACCGATCGCATAGCCCTTGGTCACCGCCTTCGTGGTGTTGCCCACCGCGTCCAGCGGGTCGGTGATGTTGCGCACCGAATCCGGCAGCTCCGACATCTCGGCGATGCCGCCGGCGTTGTCGGTGATCGGGCCGTAGGCGTCGAGCGCGACGACGATGCCGGCCATGCTCAGCATCGAGGTGGCCGCCACGGCGATGCCGTACAGGCCCGCCAGGCTGTAGGACACCATGATGGCGATGCAGACGAAGATCACCGGCCAGGCGGTGGAGCGCATCGACACGCCCAGGCCGGCGATGATGTTGGTGCCGTGGCCGGTGGTCGAGGCCTGCGCGATGTGCTGCACCGGCTTGTACTGCGTGCCGGTGTAGTACTCGGTGATCCACACCAGCGCCGCGGTCAGCACCAGGCCGACGGCGCAGGCGCCGAACAGGCGCATGTGCGTGCCCGCGCCCAGCGCATCGGCCGGCATGACCCACAGCGTGACGAAGTAGAAGGCGATCAGCGACAGCACGCCGGCCACGGCCAGGCCCTTGTACAGCGCCGGCATCACGTTCTTCATGCCGGGGCTGGCCTTGACGAACCAGCAGCCGATGATCGAGGCGATGATCGACACGCCGCCGAGCAGCAGCGGGTACACCGCGGCCTGCATCGCGGCACCGGCGACCACCAGCGCGCCCAGCGACATGGTGGCGATGATGGTCACCGCGTAGGTCTCGAACAGGTCGGCCGCCATGCCGGCGCAGTCGCCGACGTTGTCGCCGACGTTGTCGGCGATCACCGCCGGGTTGCGCGGGTCGTCCTCGGGGATGCCGGCTTCGACCTTGCCCACCAGGTCGGCGCCGACGTCGGCGCCCTTGGTGAAGATGCCGCCGCCCAGACGCGCGAAGATCGAGATCAGCGAGGACCCGAAGGCCAGCCCGATCAGCGGCTTGATCGCCTCATGCAGATCGGCGCCGCCGCGGCCCACCAGGTACCAGAAGAAGCCCGCCACGCCGAGCAGGCCCAGGCCGACGACCAGCATGCCGGTGATCGCGCCGCCGCGGAATGCCACCGCCAGCGCGTCGTTCAGGCCCTTGGTGGCCGCCTGCGCGGTGCGCACGTTGGCGCGCACCGAGATGTTCATGCCGATGAAGCCGCACAGCCCCGACAGGATCGCGCCGATCGCGAAGCCGATCGCGGTGATCCAGCCCAGCACGAAGCCGATGATCAGGAACAGGATCACGCCGACGATGCCGATCGTCGTGTACTGGCGCGACAGGTACGCCTTGGCGCCTTGCTGGATCGCCTGGGCGATTTCCTGCATGCGGGTGTTGCCCGCATCCAGTCCCAAGATCCACGATCGGGAGACCAGGCCATAGAGCACGGCGATCACGCCGCACGCCAGGGCCAGCCACACCGCCGTACTGGCAGTTCCGGTTAACATCTGAGAGACCTCCTTGAGTGACGAATTCTTGCGCGCCAGTACGCCGCCGGCGGGACCGAAGCGGGCGACAGTTTAGCTTAGTGGCCTTTCGATACGCTTGGCGCGTCACCCGCGGCTGTTGCGCCGGCGCGCCAGCGTGTAAGGCTGTGGTCAGTTGGCTGTGGTCAGTTAAGACAGGGCCGCGAACACCCGCTGGGTGATCTCCTCGACGCTGCCGGTGCCGGCGATGCGCCGGTACCTGGGCGCACCGGCCGCGCCGCTGGCAGCCCAGTCGCCGTAGTAGCCGACCAGCTTCTCGGTCTGCTCGTGGTAGACCGCGAGCCGTTTGCGGACCGTTTCTTCCTTGTCGTCGTCGCGCTGGATCAGCGCTTCGCCGGTCAGGTCGTCGCGGCCGGCGACCTTCGGCGGATTGAATTTCTCGTGATAGACGCGGCCGCTGGCCGGATGCACGCGGCGGCCGCTCAGCCGCTCGATGATCTCGCTGTCGGGCACGTCGATCTCGAGCACGTAATCGAGCCCGACCGCCGCGTCCTTCAGCGCATCGGCCTGCGGAATCGTCCGCGGAAAGCCGTCGAACATGTAGCCGGCGCCGCAGTCCGGTTCTTTCAGCCGCTCCTTGACCAGCCCGATGATGATGTCGTCGGACACCAGCGCGCCGCTGTCCATCACCGACTTGGCGGCCAGCCCGAGCGGCGTGCCGGCCTTGACCGCCGCGCGCAGCATGTCGCCGGTGGAGATCTGCGGGATTCCGAATTTCTCCTTGATGAAATTCGCCTGCGTGCCTTTGCCCGCGCCCGGCGCGCCCAGAAGAATCAGTCGCATGAGCCGTCCTTGTTCGAGGCCGAAAGGTAACTTGCCGGTGGCCGGCGGGTCAATTTGGTCCGGCGCCGAACGCCGCCCGCACGCGCGCCAGGTCGGCGGCGGTGTCGACGCCGGGCGGCGGCGCGGCGTCGGTGATCATCACCGTGATCGCATGGCCGTGCCACAGCGCCCGCAACTGTTCCAGCGACTCGATCGCCTCGAGCGGCGAGCGGGCGAGCGACGGATACAGACGCAAAAAAGACATCCGGTAAGCATAAAGGCCGATGTGGCGCAGCGGCAGTGCATTCGCATGCAGGCTCGCCGGCAGCGCGGCTGTCCGGTCTTCGGCGGTACGCATCCGTTCCATCACTCCGTCCGCCATGAAATCGCGTTCGAACGGTACCGGCGCGCGCGAGAAGTACAGGGCCCGGCCACGCGCGTCGAGCACCGCCTTGACGACGTTGGGGCTCAGATAGTCGGCCAGCGACTCGATCGGATGCGCGGCGGTGGCGATCGCGCAGTCGGGCGCGGCGGCCAGTGCCGCCGCCACGTCGGCGATCAGCGCCGGCGGCAGCAGCGGCTCGTCGCCCTGCACGTTGACGACGACTTCTTCGTCGGCCAGCCCCAGCGCCGCCGCCGCCTCGGCCAGCCGGTCGGTGCCCGACGGGTGATCGTCGCGGGTCATCACCACCTGATGGCCGTGCCGTCGCACCGCGTCGGCGATCCGGTCCGAATCGGTGGCCACCGCCACCAGCCGGGCGCCCGAGCGGCGCGCCTGCTCGGCAACCCGGACGACCATCGGCAGCCCGGCGATGTCGGCCAGCGGCTTGTCGGGCAGCCGGGTCGAGGCCAGCCGCGCCGGCACCAGCGCGACGAACGACAGACCGGCGGTCGACGCAGCGCAGGACGGTCCGGCCTTCGAGGGTCCGGTCTTCGATGAGCCAGCCGGCGATGACCTGGTAGGCGATGACCCGGCAGGCGATGGCCCGGCCGGTGATGACCCGGCCGGCGACGCCCCGCCGGTCACGGCTGCCGCGGCGGCAGCCGGCGCGCCTCGTCCTCGAGCATCACCGGGATGTCATCGCGGATCGGGTAGGCGAGCTGGTCGCGCGGGCACACCAGCTCCTGGGCGGCTTTCTGGTACTCCAGCGGGCCCTTGCAGATCGGGCACACCAGGATGTCAAGCATTCTCGGGTCCATTCAAGCGCTCCAGCAGCCAGTCGAAGAATTCGGGCGCGAGCCGCGCCTCGACCGTCAGCACCCAGCAGCGCGGGTCGGCCGCCGTCGGCCATTTTACGGCGTCTTTCTCGGTGGTCAGGATCCAGCGCTCCGGTGCGGCTGCGAGCCAATCGGCATCGAGGCTGCGATGGTCGCCCGGCGAGACGGTGCGCGGCGTGAGGCCGGCACGTCGCAGCGGCTCGAAGAACCGCTGCGGCTGCGCGATGCCGGCGATCGCCAGCGCCGGTTCGGTGCCGATCCGCGCCGCCAGCTCGTCGATCGGCAGCGGCGCGGCGCCGGGCTCGCCCAGCGGGCGGAAGCCGGTGGGGACGATGTCGAACCGCCAGATGCGCCGGTGCGGGACGGGCGGGCGGGCGGCGCCGGCCAGCAGCATCGCATCGGCCTCGCGCGCGGCCGCCAGCGGCTCGCGCAGCGGCCCGGCCGGCAGCAGCCGGCCGTTGCCGGCACCGCGTGCATCGAACAGCAACAGCTCGACGGTGCGCGGCAGCCAGCGGTGCTGCAGGCCGTCGTCGATGACGACCACGTCCAGATCGGGCGCATCGGCCAGCAGCGCCTGCAGCGCCCGGTCGCGGCGGGGGGCGACCGCCACCGGCCGGCCGGTGGCGCGGGCCAGCAGCAGCGCTTCGTCGCCGACCTGGTCGGCAGGGCTGTCGGGCCGGACGATGCGGGCGTCGTCGCCGGCGGTGCCGTAGCCGCTGGCGATCAGCCCGACCCGCCCGCCGCGCGCGCCCAGCCCGCGGGCGATCGCGATCGACACCGGGG
>DAISWF010000385.1:3891-4482 GCA_036826495.1 Burkholderiaceae bacterium | reverse complement strand
CGGCGGGCCAGCGGGAGGGTGAAGTTGCCCAGGCCGCAGAACAGATCGCCGGCCCGGTCGGCCGGCTGCGGATCGAGCAGCCGCAGCGCGCGCGCCACCAGCGTTTCGTTGATCGCGTGATTGACCTGGGTGAAGTCGGTCGGCGCGAACGGCATCCGGATGGCCGATTCGGGCAGCTCGTAGGCCAGCCGCGAGCGCGGCGTGCCGGCCGCCGCCGGTTCGATGCCATCGCACAGCAGCACGATCGAATCCGGCCCCTTGGGCTGCAGCCACAGTTCCAGCCGGTGCTCGAGCGCGAACGCCTCCAGCCGGGCGCGATCTTCGCGACCCGGCGGATCGAGCACGCGGAACACCAGCGCCAGCACCTCGCTGCCCTGCGCGACCTCGATCTGCGGAATCCGCTGGCGCAGCGCCAGCGACTCGACCAGCGCCCGCAGCGGCAGCAGCAGCGCCGCCACCCGCGGCGACAGCACATGGCATTCGCGCATGTCGGCGACGTAGCTGGAGCCGCGTTCATGAAAGCCGACCAGCACGCCACCCTTCTTCGCCACATCGCGCACCGACAGGCGGGCGCGGAACCGGTAGCCCCAG
>DAISWF010000385.1:0-3881 GCA_036826495.1 Burkholderiaceae bacterium | reverse complement strand
CCCCGGGCGGGCCCGGCGATCGGCCGGAGCAGCATGTCGGGCCGCACGTTGCACAGATGCTGCAACTGGTCTTCCAGCGCCCGCTGCTTGATCGCAAGCTGCGTCGGGGCATCGATGTGCTGCATCGAGCAGCCGCCGCAAACGCCGAAATGCGGACAGCGCGGCGTCACCCGCGACGCGCTCGCCCGCAGCACCTGTTCAGTCTGGGCGACGTCGAAGCGGGGCTTGCGGCGCACCAGCCGCGCGAGCACCCGTTCGCCGGGCAGCGCGCCGCGCACGAACACCACCTTGCCGTCGTGGCGGGCGACGCCGTTGGCCTCGAGGTCCAGTGACTCGATATCGAGTTCGACGAGCGGCTCGGCGGCCGTTCGCTGCGAAGACCGGCTCATGCCGTCAGAGCGCCGCAGGCTGCGGCCAGTTCGCCAGGAACTCCGCCCAGTGAGCGCCCGGCAGCGCTGCCAGTGTCCGGCGCACCAGGTCGATCTCCTCGTGGTACTGATCGGCGGTCCAGACGGCCCGCAACAACTGGAAGCGGCAGTACATCAGATAGGTGTTCGCGACGTCGGTTTCGCAATAGTCGCGGATGCCGGGCAGCCCGCCGGCCAGGAAGGCCGGCCAGACCTGCGAGCCGTCCATGCCGAGCTTGCCGGGAAAACCGCACAGCTTCGACAGCTCGTCGAGCGGCGCCGCCGCGCGCGGCGTGTACAGCGCCAGCACGTCCATCAGATCCAGATGGCGGGTATGGTAACGGCTGATGTAGTTGTTCCACTTGAACTCGCGATCCTCGTCGCCGAGCTCCCAGTAGCGGCCCGCCTGGATGCCGTGCACCAGCGCGCGGTAGTGCAGCACCTGCATGTCGAAGCCGCTGCCGTTCCATGACACGAGCTGCGGCGTGTGGCGCTCGATCACGCGGAAGAAGTCGGCCACCAGCCGCGCCTCGCCGTCGTCGGGCGTGCCCAGGCAGCGCACCCTGACGCCGTCGCGATCGCGGAACAGGCAGCCGATCGCGACGATCCGGTGCATGTGCAGCGGCAGGAAGTCGTGGCCGGTCTGCTCGCGGCGGCGGGCGAACGCGAACTCGGCCACCGCCGCGTCGTCCAGCCCGGCATCGAGCGAATGCAGACGCCGCAGACCGGCCACGTCGGGCACGGTCTCGATGTCGAAGCACAATACCGAGGACACGTGCGTCAGACGCCCGGCAGAGAACCCGGCGACGGGTTCGAGTTGAACGATGCGGCGGTCAACGTGCGGTCAACGCCGCGGCAGCAGTTTCTGCGGATCGACCGGCTTGCCCTGCTTGCGGATCTCGAAATGAAGCTGCGGCCGGTCGGCGCCGGAATCGCCCAGCTCGGCGATGCGCTGGCCGCGGCGCACGCTGGCCCCTTCCTTGACCAGCAGCGACTTGTTGTGCGCATACACCGACACGGTGTCGGCGTCGTGCTTCACGATGACCAGATTGCCGTAGCCGCGCGGCCCGGGGGCGCTGAAGATCACCCGGCCGTCGGCGGCGGCATAGACCGGATCGCCGGGCTTGCCGTCGATCGCGATGCCGACGCTCTTGGGTTCGGAGAAGCCCTGCAGCACGCGGCCGGCAGCCGGCCAGGCGAAACCGGCATCGCTGACGCCGCCGGGCGGCGGGGCCGTGGTGGCGGTCGGCGTGGCGGATTGTGCGGCGGCCGGCGCGTTGGCGGCCGGAGTGCCGCCCGGTGAAGCGGCCGCCGGATTCGCCCCTGCGCCTGCCGCCTGTGTCGTCGCGTCGAGCGCCTGCATCTCCGCCAGCAACGCGTCGGAATACGGCCGCTTCAGGCCGCGCGGCGTCGTGCGGATGCTGCCCGACAGCGCCGGCTGCGCGCCGCCGGGCGGCACGACGATGGTACGGGGCTCTCCGGGCCGCGGTTCGAGCGGCCGCACCTCGACACCGGAGCCGCGCGAGGGCGTGGTCTGCACGGTGACGGCCGACTCGCCATTGCCGGGAGTGCCTGGTGTGCCCGGTGCGCCCGGTGTGCCTGGTGCGCCCGGAGTACCCGGCGTGGCGCCTGGCGTGCCTGCGCGCGCGCCACCGACCGGTTGCGACGATTGCACGGACGCAGGCGGCTGGCCGGGGACAGGGGTCTGCAGCGGCCGGGAAGCATCGGCGCCGGTACGCTGCACCACCGGCGCGGGCGACATCGGGCGCTGGCTGGCGCAGGCGGCCAGCAGGGTCACCAGCAGCAGCGTTGCGAGTCGCATTTCGGTCATCGGAGGCATTTGTCGGGAGAGGCTATCTGCTCGCGGGCCACGCAGAACCGCAAGCTTAACAGTCGGCAGGGCGTCCGGGCGTCAACACTCGTCAACGCGTGCCGGCACGCAAGGGCACGAAGCGTACCGCATCGAGCACCGTCAGATGCCAGTCATCGTCGCCTGCCCGCTCCACCAGATGCAGCGACTGGCTGCCGCTGGCCGCCGAGGTGATCGGTGCGACCAGCCGACCGCCGACCTTCATCTGCAGCAACAGGTCGTCTGGAATCGATTCGCCGGCGGCGGCCACGACGATCGCATCGAACGGCGCCACCTGCGGTACGCCGAGCCGGCCGTCGCCGAACACCAGCCGCAGATTCGCCTGCCGCAGGCTGCGCAGGTTCGCCCGCGCCGCCTCGTGCAGCGCCCGCAGCCGCTCGACGCTGACCACCTCGCCGACCACCTGCGCCATCACCGCTGCCTGATAACCACAGCCGGTGCCGATCTCGAGCGCCTTGGCGGCGCCGCGCTGGCCGAACGGCACATGGGCCAGCACCAGTTCCAGCATGCGGCCGACGATGCTCGGACGCGAGATCGTCTGGCCATGACCGATCGGCAGCGCCACGTCCTCGTAGGCCCGGCTGGCCAGCGCCTGCTCGACGAACAGGTGCCGCGGCCCCCGGTCCATCGCCGACAGCACGTCGGGATCACGCACGCCGAACGCCTGCACCGCCTCGACCATCCGGGTGCGGGCACGGTCCGAGGTGATGCCGGTATTGGCCGGCGCGCGCGCGGCATCGGGCCGCTTCGCCGCCGTGGACTTGACCGGACGCCCGCCGCGGGTTTGCATCTCAGGGGGCCAGCCAGTCCCTGACCGACGACAGCGCGTTGCGGGCCGTGAGGTCGACGTCGAGCGGCGTGATCGATACGCGCCGATTGGCGATCGCGAAGAAGTCGGTGCCCGGCCCGGCATCCTTGGCGTTGCCGGCCGGGCCGATCCAGTAGACGGTTTCGCCGCGCGGGGTCTTCGCCTGGATCACGTCCTCGGCCAGATGACGCTTGCCCAACCGCGTGACTTCGGTGCCGGCCAGATCGTCGTACCGACAATCGGGGATGTTCACGTTCAGCAGCATCGGGTGCGCGAGCAGCCGGGGGGCCAGTCGCTCGACCAGCTCGCCGGCGATGGTGGCGGCGGTGTCCAGATGGGCATGACCCTTGGCGACCAGCGAGAACGCGATCGCCGGCACGCCGAGCTGGAAGCCTTCCATCGCCGCGGCCACCGTGCCGGAATAGATCGTGTCGTCACCCATGTTCGCGCCGTCGTTGATGCCGGACACGACCAGATCGGGCTTGTAATCGAGCAGGCCGGTGATCGCGACGTGGACACAATCGGTGGGTGTGCCGTTCACGTAGAGGAAGCCGCTGGCCGACGTCTTGATCGACAGCGGCCGATCGAGCGTCAGCGAATTCGATGCGCCGCTGCGATCGCGTTCGGGCGCGACGACCACGACTTCCCCCAGGTGCTGCACCGCTTGCGCCAGCGCTGCGATGCCGGGCGCGAAATAGCCGTCATCGTTGCTGACGAGGATACGCATGACGACGGATTCTAGCAGCCCGCCGCTCCCGGAAATCGCGTTGTCGCATGCCCGGCCACGCATCGGCAT
>DAISWF010000384.1:0-4487 GCA_036826495.1 Burkholderiaceae bacterium | reverse complement strand
CGATCAGCGCAGTCATGCGGCCCATCATACGAGACGCGCGGTCCGCGGCGCGCAATACCTGTCAGCGCGGCAGGACGTCGCTTCGCCGTGGCAGCCGGCTGCCAGGCGATCGGCGGCGCGGGCAGCCACGCGGGGCAGCGAGCGCCGACCGGCTGGCCGGTCGGCGCGCCACCATCGCCGCCCGCTTCAGCGCCCCTTGAACACCGGCTCGCGTTTCTCGACGAACGCGGTGGCGGCTTCGCGGTGGTCGTCGGTCTGCGAGCAGCGGATGTGGTTGGCGGCTTCCAGGTCGAGCGCGGCTTCGAGCGAGCCGAGTTCCGCGTGGTTCAGGTTCTGCTTGATGTAGCCGAGCGTGACGCGCGGGCCGCGGGCGAGCGAGCGGGCGAACGCGGCGGCGGCGGGTTCGATGTCGGCGTCGTCGACGACGCGGGTCAGCAGGCCGTGGCCGAACGCGGTGTCGGCCGTCATCACTTCCGGCATCAGGTACAGCTCGCGTGCCTTGGCGCTGCCCACCAGCCGGGTGATGAACCAGGTGCCGCCGAAGTCGCCCGACAGGCCGACCTTGGCGAACGCGGTGGTGATCTTGGCCGAGCGGGCGGCGATCCGGAAGTCGCAGGCCATCGCCAGCGACAGCCCGGCGCCGGCGGCCGCGCCGCGCACCAGCGCGATCGTCGGCTTGTTCATCGTATGCAGCAGCCGCGACACCTCCATGCGCCGGCGCAGCGACGCGACCCGCTGTTCATAGGTCTCCCGCTGTTCTGCGCTGGCCATCGCCTTGACGTCGCCGCCGACGCAGAACGTGTCGCCGGCGCCACGCAGCACCAGCACCGCGACCTCGGGATCGTGGGCCGCGGCCGCCACCACCTCGTTGAGCCGCGCCAGCAGCTCGGCGTTCATCGCGTTGCGGCGCTCGGGGCGGTTCAGGGTCACGGTGCACACACCGTCGTCGATCGATCGAAGCACTACGTCGCTCATGGTCACTCGCTCCTCTGGGTCGTGTCGTCGGAACCGGTTCGCCGGCCGCTGTCCGGGCGGAGCATGGCTGCCGGCCGTTGCAGCCTCGACACTATCACCGGCTCCGCCCGACTTGCGCGGAGCGCGAGGTTGGGGCCAACATCGACAAAAAACGATGAAACAACGACCCCGCAGGCTCCCAGTGAACCAGTTCGACGTTTTCAATGGCGATGCCGATGGCCTGTGCGCGATCCACCAGCTCAGGCTGGCCGAGCCTGCCGCGGCGACGGTGGTCACCGGCGTCAAGCGCGACGTGCAGTTGCTGGCGGGACTGACCGCCGCAGCCGGCGACCGCATCACCGTCTGCGACATCTCGCTGGACGCGAACCGCGAAGATCTGCTGCGACTGCTGGAGGCCGGCGTGTCGGTGCGCTGGTTCGATCATCATCATGCGGGCGACATCCCGGCCGATCCGCTGCTCGATGCGCACATCGACGAGGCGCGCGATGTCTGCACGTCGCTGCTGGTGGACCGGTTCCTCGATCACCGTCATCAGCGGTGGGCGATCGCCGCCGCGTTCGGCGACAACCTGACCGCCGTCGCCTTCGAACGGGGCGCCGCGGCGGGGTTGTCGGCGGCCGAGCTGCTGCAGTTGCGGGCGCTGGGCGAGAACCTGAACTACAACGCCTATGGCGACGAGGTCGGCGATCTGCTGGTGCCGCCGGCGGAGCTGCTGGCGCTGATGCGCGGCCACGAGGATCCGCTGCGTTTCGTCGCCGGCTCGGCCGAGCTGGCCCGCATCGATGCCGGCCGGCGCTCCGACCTGGCGCACGGGTTGCAGGTGGTGGCCCGCCATCGCTTCGCCCACGGCGACATCCTCGTGCTGCCGGACGCGCCGTGGAGCCGCCGGGTGCGGGGGGCGCTGGGCAACGAACTGGCCAGCCGCGATCCGGAGCGGGCGCAGGCGATCCTGACGCCGGACCGGCTGGGTGGCTACGTGGTCAGCGTGCGGCTGCCCCATCACTCGAACGGCCGTGCCGACACCTTGTGCCGGGAGTTCGAAAGCGGCGGCGGCCGTGCGATCGCCGCCGGCATCAATCATCTGCCGGCGCCCGAGCTGCGGCGCTTCATCGATCTGTTCGCCGCGATGACGATCTGATGGCTGCCTCGCCATGGCGGCCCGCAGCGGTCACGGCGGCGCTGCCGGCGGGCTGATGAGGACGGCGACCGCGCCGCTCTTCGTAGCGTCCGCCTTGCAGCGTCAGTTGCCGGACGGCGCGGGACGGGTCGGCCTGACGGTCGACAGCTCGCGCTGGCGGGCTTCCTCGCGCAGCCGGGCACGCCGCTCGAAATCTTCCTGGACGGTGCCGCGGTCGGCGCCGCGCAGGATCAGCGGATCGTTCAGTTCGCGCATCTTGCCGGTGGGGTCGGAGTTGATCTGCGAACCGTTCGGTGCACCCGGGTTCAGCGGCTGCAGCGTGATCACGCGGTCGCGCTCCCCGGTCTGCGCCGAAGACTGGGCAAGGGCCGGGCCGCCGGCCAGCAGAGCAGCGAGCAGCGCGGGGCCGGCCACCATCAGGGCGAGCCGCACCCGACCCGCGGCAGGCCCATCCGGCGCGTTCATATCCGCCCCATCAACAGCAGCACGACCAGGATCACGACGATCAGGCCGACGCCGCCGGACGGCCCGTAGCCCCAGCTTCGGCTGTGCGGCCAGGCGGGAATGACGCCGATCAATGCCAGGATCAGCACGATCAGCAGGATGGTGCCCAGGGTCATGACGTCTCTCCTCATGGCGGCCGGCGGCCGCGACGAGAAGCGTCAGGCAACCGCCGGGCCCGGACCGCCCCGGTAGGGTCCGGCCGTGCTGGTCCTGCTTAGGGCCTGTTCACCCCCGGCGCGGGCACGGCTGCAGGCCGGACAGACCTTCGTTCGCCGAACAATGCCAGCGCCACCGTCATCAGCATGAACACCGCGGCGCCCAGGAAGATCGCGCGCGGATGGCCGTGATCGAGCAGCCAGCCGAACATCAGCGGGCCGACGGCGCCGCCGATGTTGAAGCCGGTGGAGACGATGCCGAACACCCGGCCTTCGGTGCCCGGCGGCGCGGCGCGCCGCACCAGCATGTCGCGCGACGGCATGATGATGCCGGACAGGAAGCCGGCGCAGCCCATCGTGACGGTCAGCGCGACCGGCCCGAGCGCGACGGTGCCGACGACGACGATCAGCAGCGCGGTCAGTCCGAAGCCGATCGCCGCGACGTCGCCGTGGCGCCGCGTGCGGTCGGCGACCATGCCGCCGGCCAGCACGCCGAATGCGCTGGCCAGCAGGAAGGCGGTCAGCGCGACGTTGTTGACCGACAGCGGCTGGCCGTAGAGGTCCACCAGCGCCACCGGACCGAAGCTGGAGATGCTGTTGGTGGACAGCGCGAGCAACGTGAAGAACACCGTCAGCATCAGCACCGCCGGAGTCAGCAGTGCGCGGGCGCCTGGCGGCCGGGCAGCGGCGGAGGAGTCGGAGGCCATGCGTCCGCGCTGTCGCAGCGGAATCGTGCCTTCGCGGATCAGCAGCGCCGCCGATGCGAGGCCCAGCACGCAGGCCGAGATCAGCGCCGCCTTCAGGCCCATCGTCACCGCGATCGCGACCAGCGTCGCGGGCGCGATCGCGCCGCCCAGGTAGCCGGCGAAGGTGTGGATCGAGAACGCGCGACCCATGAACCTTTCGCGCATCGCGCCGGACAGGATCGCGTAGTCGGCGGGGTGATAGACGGCGTTGGCCAGCCCGGCGAGCACCGCGGCGATGATGACCCCGGCATAGCTGGTGAAGACCGCCAGCAGCAGGAACGACAGCGAGCCCAGTATCAGTCCGCCGATCAGCACCTTCTGCGGCCCGAGCCGGTCGGCGACGAAGCCCATCGGCGCCTGCGTGAACGCCGACATCACGTTGAACACCGTCAGCGCCAGGCCCAGCTCGATGAAGCCCACGCCCAGCGCGTCCTTCAGGAACGGAAAGAGCGGCGGCAGCACCAGCATGTGGTAGTGGCTGACCAGGTGCGCGAACGACACCAGCAGCAGCGTGCGCCGCTCTCGAGGCGCCGCAGCGTCGTCGCCGGCGGGAGTGTCGGTCGTGTCAGGGGTGCCGTAGGCGCTCATCGGTGAAGTCCTCGGAAGGCGTCGGCATTTCGTCGGCGTCGGTGACAGGCATCGGGTCGGCGGAGGTCGGGCGGTGACTCGATCGCCCGATCAGCGCCGGCTGGCGAGCAGGTGCTGCGCGAATTCCACGAAACCCTCGCCGCTGCGGCCCCGGGTCACGTAGGCGGGCGGCGCCGGCAGCCGCTCCGCATGCGCGGTGATGTTCGCTACGCCGACCGAGTGCACGAAGTCGGCGAACATCGAGGCGTCGTTCGGCGCATCGCCGATGAATGCCCAGCGGGCCGGATCGGCGAGCGGGCTGCCGCCGAAGCGCTCGTCGAGCAGCCGGCGCGCCATCGGGCCCTTGTCGAAGTCGCCGGCCCAGGCGTTCACGTGGACGCT
>DAISWF010000383.1:0-4510 GCA_036826495.1 Burkholderiaceae bacterium | reverse complement strand
AGCGGTGGCTGGCGGCGTTCAGGTGACCGGCCAGTGCGGTGATCTGGGATTCGAGCTCGGCGCGGGTGAGCGTGGCCGACGAGGTGGCCAAGGCGCCGGACAAGCAAGGGCCGGAGGGGGTGGGCATTGCGTCGAGCATGGGATCCTCGATCACTGGATTTAAGTACATTATTTTACCAAGCGCCCCCTCACAGAACAATGAATCCACGCACGTCGAGTGACTTAAGCCGTCTTGATGCGCGCCCAGAGACAGCTCCCGTCACTCGTCGGCTTCGTGGAGTCACCCGCAGGGCGACCGCGGCCGATTGGCGAAAGCGTGGCCCCGGATCGGCCCGTGGCTCAATGCCGCCCGCGAAACGGCAGCCACAGCCACAGCAGCAGCGTCATCACGATGCCGCCCACCGACAACTGGAACAGCAGTCGCCATGGCCGGTTCGCCTCGCGCAGCAGCCGCGCCGAGGTCACGTAGATCGTCTCGCAGGCGCCGTTGCCGCGGTCGGTGCGGACGGTGCTGGTGCCGCGGCGGAAGTCGCGGCCGTGCTGATGGCTGTACTCGGACAGCCAGCCTTCGATCTCGATCTGGTCGCCGACGCGCGCACTGCGCAGCGTTCGCGCGATCCGCGGATCGGCGGTCAGCAGGTGGTTGTTCGACAGCGCATCCGGTTCGAACCGGCGCCACACCTCGTCCGAGTCGGTCGCCGCATTGCAGGTGAACACCTCGCTCCAGAAATGGATGCTGCGGAAGGCGTCGTTGCGCAGGTTCGGTCCCCAGATCACGCACAGATCGACGACGTTGAGCTTGTCGCCCCAGTCGCGATGGACGATGTCCCACCATGCGTCGGCATGGTGCCGGCTCACGACCAGTCCGCGCAGCCGGTAGTGGTACCGCGGCTCGACCGTGTACTCGATGCCGCCTACCGCCGTCCGGAACGACGGCTCGGCGGTGTCGCGCTGCTCGGGCTCCTGCATCACCGCATCGAGCATCCGCGCGCGTTCGGGCAGCCGGTCGCGCAGCCACAGCGACGCGGCCATCGCGAGCAGGCTTGCCAGCAGAAGGCGTGGGACGATCCAGTGCAGCATCCGGCGACGATAGCGGCCCGCGCCGGCACCGCTGCGCGCGGGCGGACCGGAGGGCGCGGGCCGCCGAAGGCCGGCAGGTCTCAGAGGTCGTATGAGCAAGGCAAGCAAGCATGTAGTCGAGTCGCGGTCCTGACCCGGCGTGGGTCGAAGACCGCGTAACATCGCCCGGATGATGATGGCGAGTTCGATGATCCGGGCGGCGACTCTGGCAGTGTTCGTCGGAATGGCCCATGCGCAGGGCGCAGGCGGCGCCGCGCAGCAGCAGCCCTCGACGAGCCCGGCGCAGCCGGCGATCGCCGGCCATGTGCCGTACACGCAGATCACGCCGGCCAACGTCGCCGAGCTGGCGTCGGCATGGACCTTCCGCACCGGTGACCTGCAGCGGCGTTCCGCCGAGACGATGCGGCGCACGAAGTTCCAGGTGACGCCGCTGCTCGCCGGCGACCGGCTGCTGGTGTGCACGCCGTTCAACGAGGTGATCGCGCTCGATCCGGGCAGCGGCCGGCAGTCGTGGCGGTTCGATCCGAAGATCGCCGACGACTACCGCCCGGCGAACCTGTTCAACTGCCGCGGCGTGACGGTGTGGCGCGATCCGGCGGCGCCGGCCGCGGCCGCCTGCCGCGATCGGGTGCTGACCGCGACCAACGACGGCCGGCTGATCGCGCTCGACCTGGCCGACGGCATGCCGTGCGCCGGCTTCGGCGAGTCCGGGCAGGTGAAGCTCGATCCGGGCATGCCGCTCTTGTGGCCCGGCGAGTTCCAGGTGACGTCGGCGCCGGTGGTGGTCGGCGACACCGTGATCGTCGGTTCGGCAATGGCCGACAACCAGCGGGTCGAGGCGCCGCACGGCACCGTCCAGGGCTTCGATGCACGCACCGGCGCGCGCCGCTGGGGCTGGGACCCGGTGCCGCGCGACGCCGCCGATCCGGCGACCGCGACCTGGGGCGACGGCTGGCGCACCGCCGGTCACGCGAACGTGTGGGCGCCGATGTCGGTCGACCCGGCGCGCGGCCGGGTGTTCCTGCCGACCTCCAGCCCCAGCCCCGATTTCTACGGCGGCCTGCGCCCCGGCGGCAACCTGCACGCGAACTCGGTGGTCGCGCTCGATGCCGGCTCTGGCCGGCCCTTGTGGCACTTCCAGACGATCCATCACGACGTGTGGGACTACGACGTCGCGTCGGCGCCCGCGCCGGCGACGGTGTCGGTGGACGGGCGGCCGCGCGACGTGGTGATCCAGGGCACGAAGACCGGCATGGTGTTCGTGCTCGACCGCGACACCGGCGAACCGGTGCTGCCGGTGCGCGAGCGGCCGGTGCCGCAGGGCGGCGTGCCCGGCGAGGCGCTGTCGCCGACGCAGCCGTTTCCGGCCGACCTGCCGCTGCTCGGCCCCGAGAGGCTCGCCGCCGACGACATCTACGGCTTCACGCCGTGGGACCGCGGCGCCTGCCGGCGGCTGTTCGAGTCGGCCCGCTACGACGGCATGTTCACGCCGCCCAGCAAGCAGGGCTCGATCATCCATCCGTTCACCGGCGGCGGCGTCAACTGGGGCGGACTGGCGATCGATCCGGCCAGCGACGTGGTCTATGTCAACAGCAACCGGCTGGTGCACCGGGTCACGCTGTTCGCAGCCGAGCGCTTCGACGAGATCCGTCAGGCACATCCGAAGGCCGAGGTGTCACGGCAGCGCGGCGCGCCGTTCGGCATGATGCGGCAGGTCGTGCTGTCGCCGATGGGCTTGCCGTGCAACCGGCCGCCATGGTCGGTGCTGTCGGCGCTGGACCTGCGCGGCCGGCGCATCCTGTGGGAGGTGCCGCTGGGCACCACCGAGGAGGTGGCGCCCCTGGGGTTGGCGCTGCGGACCGGTACCGCGACCTTCGGCGGGCCGCTGCACACCGCCAGCGGCCTGCTGTTCATCGGCGCGACGATGGACCGCTATCTGCGCGCGTTCGACGCCGCCAGCGGCCGCGAGCTGTGGTTCGGCCGGCTGCCGGCCGCGCCGATGTCGACGCCGGCCAGCTACGAGTTCGGCGGCCGGCAATACGTCGTGATCGCCGCCGGCGGTCACGGCGAGGCCGGCTCGCCGCCATCGGATGCGATCGCTGCGTTCGCGTTGCCGCGTGCCGGCGAGCCGGCGCCGGGCGCCTGGCAGCGCTGGCTCGATCGGCCGGGGCGACGGTTCATGCTTGGAGCGGGCGTCGCAGCCGCCGGCCTGGCGGTGCTGGTGGCGGTGTGCGTGGTCTGGTGGCGCCGTCGGTGGTAAGCCGTTTCATTCCGAGGCACGCGGCCCGTTGCAGCGGGGACATCAGGGCGCCGGCCGGCGGCGCGGTGCCGGGCGCGACCGGTGGTGGAGTCGTCGGCGCTCACCCCTGATAGGCCGCCAGCCGCTGCACGTCGAGGATGTGGATGTCGCGCTTGTCGACCGAGATCAGCCGCGCCTCCTCCAGCTCGCGCAGCACGCGCGAGAAGTACTCCGGCGTCAGCGACAGGCGCGATGCCACCGTCGCCTTGCTGACCGGCAGCGACACCGTCAGCCTGGCGTCGCCGCTGCCGTCGCGCGACTCCTGATCGCGCAGCAGATAGCCGATCACGCGCTGCACGCCGGTCTGCAGCGCATAGGCCTGCACGTCGTGCACCAGCCCGTGCAGGCGGCGCGACAGCCCGGCCAGCATGCGCAGCGCGAAGCGCGGGTCGCGCTGCAGCTCTTCCAGCACCGCGGAGCGGCCCACCGTCAGCAGCAGCGCATCGGACAGCGCCTGCGCGTTCACGACATAGGGCTTGCCGAGGAACATCAGCGCCTCGCCGAAGCTGTGGCCGGGCGCGATCAGCTCGATGACCTTCTCCTGCCCGGTGGGCGACAGCACGAACAGCTTGGCCTGCCCGGTGACGACGACATGAAAGCTGGCGCAGGGCTCGCCCTGGCGGAAGATCAGGTCGCCGCGCTCGAAGCGGTGCAACTGGCAGCCCTCGGCCAGACGGGCGGTCTCCGACGCATCGAGATCGCTGAACAGCGGCAGCAACGACAGGTAGCGAGGGACGTCGAAGCGGCGTGTGTCGAGCATGGGGACCTCCTGCAGTCCCGGCATGCTGCCAGACATCGGTCCGCGACGGCTACCCGGCCGGGCCGCGTGCGTTGCGTTAGATCAACCGCGGCGAATGCCCGGCGATGAGGCGGATATTCGGCCGCGGTGCCCTGAGGACCCCTCCCCATTCGGGCCGTCGACGATTCCTTGAACTGCTTCAAGGACCGGCGGTATCGCCCGGAACAACACTCGGCACGATGTCTACCGAGAGACGCAGCATGAAGCACCTCCGCATCCTGATCGCGCTGGCGGTGGCCGTCGCCGCCGGAGGCGCCTGGGCGAACCCCGAAGCGGCGATGAACAAGGCCGGCTGCATGGCCTGCCACAGCAAGGACAAGAAGCTGGTCGGG
>DAISWF010000382.1:0-4514 GCA_036826495.1 Burkholderiaceae bacterium | reverse complement strand
TCATCTCGCGCTCGATCGGCAGCGTGACGCTGCGCTCGACCTCCTCGGGCGCCAGACCGGGGAGCTGCGTGACCACCTGGACCTGCACGTCCTGCACGTCAGGGAACGCCTCGATCGGCAGGTTGGTCATCGCGTTGTAGCCGAACGCGATCAGCGCCGCGGTGAACACCAGCACGAACACGCGCTGGCTGACGGAAAAGCCGATCAGGCGTTCCAGCATGTGGTCAGGTTCTCACTGTCGCGAGACGGTGGACAGCTCGGAATTCAGCAGCAGCGCACCCGTGGTGACCAGCCGTTCGCCGGGCGCCAGGCCCTGCGACACATAGGCGTATTCGCGGTCCTGCACCGTCATCGTGACCCGGCGGCGGGTGAACAGCCCCGGCTCGGTCTCGACGAACACGAAGCTGTACAGGCCCTGGGTCACCAGCGCCGAATTCGGGATGCGCACCGCCAGCACCGTGTCGCTGGCCACCAGCACGACCCGCGCATACATCTCGGGCTTCAGCCGGCCGTCGGCATTGCGCACCACCGCCCGCACCTGCACCCGGCGGGTCGCCGGATCGACGGTCTCGCCGATCCGCTCGATCACCGCGTCGAAGCCGCCGCGATAGGCATCGACCTCGACCAGCGCATGATGTCCGACCCGCACCTGCGCCAGGTCGCGTTCCGGCAGATCGACCAGCACCCACAACGCCGACGGGTCGCTGATCACGAACAGCGGTTCGGCCTGATCGGGCCGCACCTCGTTGCCGCGGTTGACGCGTCGTTCGGTCACGACGCCGGCCAGCGGCGCGCGCAGCACGAACGATCCGTCGTCGGTGGCGCGCGGCGACAGGTTGCGCAGCCGCCGCTCGGCACGCATCGTTTCGGCGCGGGCGGCGCCGTGCTCGGCGACCGCATTCTCCAGATCCTTGCGCGGAGAGACGTCGGCCTGCACCAGCGTCTGCGTCCGCTCCAGGGTCAGCCGTTTGCGCTGCTCGTCTGCGCGGGCCTTCTGCAGGTCCGCCACCGCCGCAGCCAGCTCCGGAGAATCCAGGGTAAGCAGCGGATCGCCGGCGCGCACCCGGTCGCCCGGCTCGACGTTCAGCCGGGTCACCCGCCCGGCGATCGGCGCCATGATGCGCGCGGTCGAGTTCTCGTTGTAAGCCAGGCGGGCATTCAGCGGCTCGGCCAGCGGCACCCGAGCGGTCACCACCGGTTCGACACGGATCGACGTGAGCTGCGAGGCGCCGATGTCGAAGCGCACCGAATCGGCCGGCAGGTCGCGGGCCGCCTCGGGCGCCGGTTCGGCCGGGGCCGGCGGCGGCTGCAGGCGCCAGCTCGCCAATCCATACCCCAGCGCCACCAACAGCAGCGCTCCGCAGACGGCCGTCACCGGCTTCACCGGCGCGGCTCCGGTGAGGGCTGCGGGATCATATCCCCGCAAGTCTGCGGGGCCGCGCCCCGGTGCGCTAGTGCCGAAGGTCAGTGACCAACGTCACCGCCGTGGCGCCGCTGCAGCGCCTTCACCGCCAGCTCGGTGCGCGAGCGCACGTGCAGCTTTTCCATGATGCGGCTGACGTAGTTCTTCACCGTGCCCTCGGCCAGCGACACCGCCTGGGCGATCTCGCGGTTGCTGAGCCCCTGGGCGATCAGCTCGAGCACCCGCGATTCCTGCGGCGTGAACGTGGCGTCCTGCGGATCCCGCGCGCGCGGCGCCGACGACGCGGTCGCCGACGGGACCGGCGTGCGCCGCAGTTCCTCCAGCACCTTGCGGGCGAGCTGCGGCTGCAGCCGCGACTCGCCGCGATGCACGGCGCGCATCGTCTCGATCAGCTCCTCCTCGGTCGCATCCTTCAGCAGATAGGCCTGGGCGCCGGCGCGGATCGCGTCGAACACCAGCTCGTCGGTGTCGTAGGTCGTCAGCACGACGACCTGGGTGCCGGGCAGCTCGTCGGTGATCGCGCGGGTGGCCGCCACGCCGCTCATCCGCGGCATCTTCAGATCCATCAGCACGATGTCGGGCCGATGGCGGTGGGCCAGCGCGATCGCCTCTTCCCCGTCGGCCGCCTGCCCGACGATGTCGATGCCCGGCTCGGCCGCCAGCGTCAGCGCCAGCCCGCGGCGGATCAGCGGCTGATCGTCGACGACCAGGACCTTCAGCGCGAAAGACGGCGGGTTGGAGGACATGGGCGGCAGCCGGTGCGAAGCGCTCGGGACATGGATCCGAGTGTACCCTTCGTCCGATGAACAGGATCGCGACGAACGCCGGAAGGGGGCTCGGCCGCTGGCTGCCGAACGAGCTGTCCCCGGCCAACAGCCTGGCCGCGCGGCTGGGCTGGGCCCATGTGCTGATGACGTTGGTCGCCGCGGTGGTCGCGAGCCTGTGGTTCGCGAACGAATCGCGGGCGCGGCTGGAGGAAAGCACCAGCGATGCTTTTCAGCAGTACGCCACGCAGATCTCCAACGAGATCGATGCCCAGCTCTATGCGAAGCTGCAATGGCTGGCCGCGTCGGCGGCGGTGTTCGGCGACATGTCGCCCGGCGACGAGGCGTCGCGCATGAACCGGCTGCTCGGCGAGTTCCGCCGCCAGTTGCCCGAGTTCGAATGGATCGCGCTGGCTGGCACCGATGGCCGGTTGAGCGCGGTGACCGGCGGCAACGCGCCGGCCGGCTCGGTCGCCGACGAGGTATGGTTCCGCCAGGGGCGGGATGCGCTGTGGGCCGACGATCTGGACTGGCGCAGCGAGGCTATCTGCAATCGACCACCGGCTTCCTGACGATCTCCGCACCGGTGCGCAATCCGTCGGGCGAGCTGGTCGGCGTGCTCGGCGCGCAGTTGAGCCTGGACTGGGCGCGCGCGTTCGGCAACGAGCTGGCCGACAGCCTGCGGGTGCGGCGCACGATCCAGGTGCTGGTCGTCAACGAGACCGGCATCGTGCTGTTCGGCCCGCCCGGCGTGCTCGGCACGCGGATACCCGGGCAGCCCGGCGAGCAGATCCTGCAGGCCGCCGAATCGCTGCGGGCGCTGCGGGCCGGCGGCCAGGTGCGGCGCGACGAGGCGCCGGCCGGCAATCTGCTGATGCAGTGGCCCGACGGCGTGTCCTACCTGTCCGGCTGGGCGCTGTCCGACGGCTATGGGCGCTTCCCGGGGCTGGGCTGGACCGTCTGGGTCCGCGAGAATCAGGAGCAGGCGTTCGCGCAGGCCCGGGTGCAGCAGATCCGCGTGCTGCTGGTGGTGCTGCTGGCGGGTCTGTCGATCATCATCGCCGGTCTGCTGGTGATGCGGCGGCTGACCCGCGAGCTGGCCGACATCGCCCGCTCGGCCGACGAGATCCGGGCCGGGCAGCGGGCGGACCTGGCGGTGACCGGCGGCCGCGACGAAGCGGCCCGCATCGGTCACTCGCTGCAGGCGCTGCTCGGCATGCTGAGGGGGCGGACCCGGGCGCTGGAGGAACTGAACAAGGACCTCGATGCGCGCGTGGCCGAACGCACCCGCGAGGTCGAGCGGCTGGCCGACGAGAACCGGCATGCCGCGCTGATGCGCGAGCGGCTGCGCCTGGCGCGCGACATGCACGATACGCTGGCGCAGTCGCTGATGTCGCTGCTCGCGCAGATCCGGCTGATCCGCAAGCTGGCGCGCAGCGATCCGGCCCGCGTGCACGACGAGCTGCTGCGGGCCGAGCAGGCGGCCCAGACCGGCCTGCGCGAAGCCCGCGAGGCGATCGTGCAGCTTCGCCACCATGCGGTGCGCGACACCGGTCTGGGGCCGGCGCTGCACCAGCTCGCCTGCCGCACCGCCGAGCGCTGCGGCTTCCAGGCGGACTACGACATCGATCCGCAGGCCGCCTCGTGCGTCGATTCGCGCGCCGAGGTCGTCTATCGGGTCGCCGAGGAGGCGCTGCGCAACGTGCAGCGCCACTCGCGGGCGAGCCGGCTGGGCGTGTCGCTCAACGTCGAGGCGGCGGACGGCGGCAGCCGTCTGCATCTGTCGGTGACCGACGACGGCGTGGGTTTCGACACCGGTGAGCAGCCGCGCGCCGGGCACTACGGCATCCAGGGCATGCGCGAGCAGGCCGAGATGATCGGGGCGGACTTCCGGATCGAATCGGCGGTGGGCGCCGGCACCCGGCTCAGCCTGCGGGTGCCGCTGTGAGCGCATCGGCGATGACGAAAGTCATGTGCCGAAAGTCATGCATCGAAAGTCATCGGGATTCCCCGTTGTAATATCGCCCTCGCGTGCCTTCCGCATCCTGTAGCGCCGTGGATGCCGGCCGCGCCGGGATCGCCGGTGATCTCCAGGCCCTCTCGTTGTCGTCCGGATCGGAATGCCCCCGTTCTTCCATGACCTGCCCCTGCTGACTCTGATCGTGCTGCCGTTCGCCGGCAGCCTGATCGCCGCGGTGATGCCGGCCACCGCGCGCAACGCCGAATCGATCCTGGCCGGGCTGATCGCGCTGATCTGCACGGCGCAGGCGGCGATGTACTTCCCGCAGGTGGCCGCCGGCGCCGTGATCCGCCAGGAATTCCTGTGG
>DAISWF010000381.1:0-4542 GCA_036826495.1 Burkholderiaceae bacterium | reverse complement strand
CCGCCGTCACCATTCCAGCTTGCACGAGGTATCGGGATCGCGCACTTTCTCGATCGTGTGCATGATCTGGTTGTACAGCTTGCCGTCCGGACGCTTGGCGACCTTCGTGATGTAGATGTTCTGGATCGCGTTGCCGGTGGCCGGATCGATCTTCAGATAGCCGCGCGGGCTGTCGATCTCGGCCGCCAGGATCGCCTCGCGCACCGCCTTCTTGTCGCTCAGGTCGCCCTTCAGCTTCGTGACCGCGGCGATGATCATTCGCGCCGAGTCGTAGCCCTGCACGTCCACCGCGGCCGGCATCCGGTTGTACTTCTTGCGGAACGCCTCGACGAACTGCCGGTTGCGCGGCGTATCCATGCTGAGCACGTAGTGGCCGGAGCCGATGACGCCGACCGCATTGTCCTTCATCGCATCGAAGAAGAAGTCGTCGGCATTGCTCTGCGGCCCGATGTTGGCCATCTTGAGCCCCGCCTGCGCGAACTGGTTCACGTAGTTCACCGTGCCGCTGCCCGGGATGAACGCGTAGACCACGTTGACCTTGTCCTGCATGCCGCGCAGCTTCGTGAAGACGTTGGCGAAGTCCGCGGTGCCCATCGCCGGCCAGTTCTCGTCGACGACCGCGCCGCCGCCCTTCTTGAAGCCGTCGGCGAACGCGCCGGCCATCTGCTTGCCGGCGACGAAGTTGGACGCCACCACCGCGGCCGACTTGCCCAGCTCCTTCGCCGCGAATTCGCCGAGCGGATGGTTCCACTGCCAATTCGAGAACGACACGCGGATGATGTACGGGCTGCACTGCTCGCGGGTCAGCTCGTCGTTGCCGGCATTGGCGACCATCAGGAAGGTCTTCGAACGATGCACCTCGTCGCGGATCGCCGCGGCGATCTGCGAGCCGACCGGGCCGACCAGGAAGTCGACATTCTCGTCCTTGACCAGCCGGCGGGCGAGCTGCAGCGCGACCTTCGGATCGTTCTTGTCGTCCTCGCGGACGATGACGACCTTGCGGCCGGCGACCTGGCCGCCGACCTCGTCGATCGCCAGGTTGAAGCCGTCCATGATCGCGTTGCCGTAGACGCCCATCACCTGGGAGAACGACAGCACCGTGCCGATCTTCAGGTCCTTGCCCTGGGCCTGCGCAGTGGCCGGCAGGCCGATCGCCGCCGCGCACAGCGCGGCCGCCACGTGGCGCGGCATGCGCCGCGCGAATCGAATGCTCATGTGTCTCCTCCAGCGGGTCGATAGCCCGCGATTGCAGATGACGGCGCGTGGGTCAGGCCGCGCCGTCTACGTTACCGGTCTGTGCGAACCTCGGAGCCGGCAGCCCGCCCCAGCTATCCAGGATCTCCGGTTTCATCGGCAGCAGGCGCGCATCGCGCGCGCCGTCTTCCGCGAACTCTTCCATGCCGAAGCTGTACTCCACCGTCAGGCCGTCCGGATCGAGGTAGTACAGGAAAATCGAATTCGAGATGTCGTGGCGGCCCGGACCGTAGACGATCTCGACGCCGTGCTTCTTCATCCGGTTCATCCCGCGGCCCACATCGTCGACGTCCGACACCATGAAGTTCACGTGATGGAAGCGGTCACTATCGGCCCGCGCGATGCCGAACGAGTGGTGATACGGATTCGGAAAGCAGCGCATGAAGGTGACCTGGTCGCCGAACCGGTCAGAGATCCGGAAGTTCAGCCGCTCCGTCAACGTGTGCACGACCTGCTCGGCCTGCGCGGCGCCGACCACCACGTGGCCCAGCCGCTGGATCCGCGCCACCGTCGGCTTGAACGGCGAAGCGGCGCGCGCCATCCGCGCATAGAACTCGAAGGTCAGCGTGCAATCAGGGATGCGGAAACGGAAGGTCTCGCCCTGGTGCAGCGACCGGCATTCCTCGGCATCCAGCTCCTCGAGCGCCCAGCCCTGTCCGCGGATCCAGCGGCGCGCCTGCTCGAGGTCGGCCGCCGATTCCAGCTCGAAGCCCATGCGCCGGATACCCGGCTCGGGCGCGCGGTAGAGCACCAGGTTGTGATGATCGTCGGAGCAGCGGAAGAACAGCGCATCGGGCCGCTGCTCCTCCAGAGTCAGGCCGACCAGGTCGCGATAGAACGGGATCGCCCGATCGAGATCGGTGACGTTCAGCGCGACGTAGCCGGGCTTGCGGTAGCGGAACGGAGCCATGGTGCAGCCTCTGCTCACTTGGCCAGCACGGCGGCTTCGGGCTTCGGAGCCTGGGGCAGCGGCGGCGGCAGCGGCGCGCCCCCCAGCCGCTCGTGCCAGCGGCGCCAGAACACGCGGATCTGGTGCTCGTCGACGGTGGCCGGCTCGACCTTCAGCATGCCGCGCGACACATCGTTCCAGCCCGCCTCCTTCAGGTTGCGGTAGCCCTTCTGACACTGCTCGAGCATCTCCACGTCATCGGGCGTCGCGAAGCCGCCGGGGCCGAGGAACTCCAGGAAGCTCGACAGCCGGTTGCCGCGCATCCATTCGTTCTCCTCGGACGGCGCCAGCGACCAGGCGGTGACCTCCATGTAGTCCGGCGAGCGCGGATAGAACGTGCGCAGGGTCAGCGACATCACGTCGATGATCACCAGGTTCGGGAAGATCAGGATGTTCTTGCTCATCCGCGCGATGCGGTCGGCCCGCTCCGCGCCGTGGCGGGCTTCCAGCCGTTCGAGCACCGTCTGCACCTCGGCCTTGCCGCGGTCGCCCCAGGCCGGCACCCAGTTCGCCACCGGCCGGCCCCACGGCGCGGTGTACTCGACGCAGGCGTGGCCGTTGCCCAGATCACGGGCGACGCCGAACACGTTCCCCTGACTGAGCGCGCCGTTGGCGTTCTTCAGGAAATCGAAGTAGGTGGAATGCGTGGACAATGCGTGATAGCCGTCGAAGCTGTTCTCGACCAGCAGCTTCCAGTTCGCGCGGATCGAGTATTCCTGCGTGCCGCCGACCAGCTCCATGCCCTTGTCCGACTGATCGGCGATCAGGTCCAGGTATTCGGTGGCGCCGGCCAGATAGTCCTTCAGCGGCTGCGCGCCCGCGTCGAAACAGACGAACCAGAAGTCGCGGTACTGCTCCAGCCGCGGCACCGGCACCAGGTTCGACTGACCGTCGTCGTTGAAATCCGGGCCGTACGCCTCGATGCCCGGCAGGTCGCGCAGCTTGCCGTCGGCGGCGAACACCCAGCCGTGATAGCTGCAGGTGAAGAACTTCGCGGTGCCCGAGCGTTCGCGCACGACGGTGGCGCCGCGATGGGTGCAGGCGTTCATGTGCGCGCGGACCCGCCCCTCGCCGTCCTTGTTGAAGATCAGGTTGCGCCCGCCGACCGGGCGGGTCACGAACGCTCCGGGGCGCTTCAGCTCGGAGCCGTGGCCGAGGAACAGCCAGCAGCGGTCGAAGATCTCGCTGCGCTCGCGCTCCAGCACCTCGGCGTCGGTGAACGCGCGGCGGGCGACGCGGAACAGTCCTTTGACGGGATCGACCTGCAGGTAGGCCGGAGCGGGGGCATTCATGTGCGTGTCTCCTGTGCCGACATTTACAAACCAAACAGTCGGTTTCTTGTATTCTCGAATTCTGCTGTGACATTCCGGCGCTGTCAACGCCGGATTCCGCGGTCGCGGCAAAGCCAGGCAAAGCCAGGCAAAGCAGGAGGACGACATGAGCGAAGCCGCACCGGAGGGCCGGTGGCTGGAGATCTGCGACACCGGCGACGTGTTCGAAGGCACCGGCCGGCGCTACCAGTTCGAGGGACTGCCGCCGCTGGCGGTGTTCAACGTGGACGGGCAGTTCCACGTGACCGACGACACCTGCAGTCACGGCGATGCGTCGCTGGCCGACGGCTGGCTCGACGGCGATCAGGTGGAGTGCCCGTTCCATGCCGGCCGGTTCTGCGTGCGTACCGGCGAGCCCACCGCCTACCCGGCCGAGCTGCCGATCAAGGTGTATCCGTGCAGGGTCGAGGACGGGCGGGTGCTGATCGATCGCGGCTGATCGGCTGTCGCGCCGGACGGAGCATCGACCGGAGTATCCTCTGCGGCGAACCCGCAGCCCCCGAGGAGACGACGCCATGCCGAACGCCGCCGTGAACCGCCAGATCCTGCTGGTCGAGGCACCGAAGAACAAGCTCGGGCCGGAGCATTTCCGGCTGGTCGAGACGCCGGTACCGCAGCCCGGCGAAGGCCAGGTGCTGCTGCGCACCCGCTACATCTCGCTCGACGCGGCCAACCGTGCATGGATGCAGGGTGCCACCTATCGCTCGGCGGTCGAGGCGAACTCGGTGATGGCGGGCGGCGCGATCGCCGAGGTCGTCACCTCGAACGCGCCGGGATTCGCGGCGGGCGACCTCGCATTCGGCGATACCGGCTGGCAGGACTATGCGGTACTGCCGGCCAGGCAGTTGATGAAGATGCCGAAGATCGAGCCGTTGACGCATCTGCTGAGCGTCTACGGCATCGCCGGGCTGACGGCGTACTTCGGGCTGCTGCACGTCGGCGGGCCGGTGGCCGGCGAGACGGTGGTGGTGTCGGCTGCGGCCGGCTCGGTCGGTTCGATCGTCGGGC
>DAISWF010000380.1:4347-4562 GCA_036826495.1 Burkholderiaceae bacterium | reverse complement strand
CCTCGCCGCACCTGATGGAGAATTTCGAGTGGATCGCCGCGGCCTTTCCCGACGGACTGCACAACTCGATCTGGCTGGTCGTGCCGCTCGGGGCGCTCCTCGCCGCGTTCTTCGGGGTGGTTCTCGGGGCGCCGGTGCTTCGGCTGCGCGGCGACTACCTGGCGATCGTCACGCTCGGCTTCGGCGAGATCATCCGGATCTTCCTGAACAACCTG
>DAISWF010000380.1:0-4177 GCA_036826495.1 Burkholderiaceae bacterium | reverse complement strand
CCGCAACGTCAAGCTGCTCGCGTTCGCGATGGGCGCCTCGTTCGGCGGCGTGTCGGGCGCGATGTTCTCGGCGTTCCAGGGCTTCGTGTCGCCCGAGAGCTTCGTGCTGATGGAGTCGATCGTCATCGTCGCGATGGTGGTGCTGGGCGGCATGGGGCACGTGCCCGGCGTGATCCTGGGCGCGCTGCTGCTCTATGCGATCCCGGAGTCGCTGCGGCATGTCGCACGGCCGGTGCAGATCGCGCTGTTCGGCGAGGAGGTGGTGCCGGCCGAGTCGCTGCGGATGCTGCTGTTCGGGCTGGCGATGGTGCTGGTGATGCTGTTCCGGCCCGAAGGGCTGTGGCCGGCGCCGGCTCATGGCCGCAGCCGCCGCAACGGGCAGGCCGGGAATGGGCAGGCGGGCAATGGACCGGCCGGGGAGCCCGCCCCGTGAGCGCACCGGCCCTGCTGTCGGTGCAAGGCGTCAGCAAGCGCTTCGGCGGCCTGCAGGCGCTGTCGGAGGTGCGGCTGACGATCCATCCCGGCCAGATCTACGGGCTGATCGGCCCCAACGGTGCCGGCAAGACCACGTTCTTCAACGTGATCACGGGCCTGTACCTGCCCGACGAGGGCAGCTTCGAGCTCGACGGCCGCCGCTACGAACCGAGCGCGGTGCACGAGGTGGCCGCCGCCGGCATCGCGCGCACGTTCCAGAACATCCGGCTGTTCGGCCGGATGACGGCGCTGGAGAACGTGATGGTCGGCCGTCACGTGCGCACCCGCGCCGGCGTGTTCGGCGCGGTGCTGCGCACCGCCGCGCAGCGGGCCGAGGAGGACGCGATCCGCGAGCGCGCCTGGCAGCTCCTCGACTACGTCGGCGTGGCCCGCTTCGCCGACTACCAGGCGCGCACGCTGTCGTACGGCGACCAGCGGCGGCTGGAGATCGCCCGGGCGCTGGCCACCGATCCGAAGCTGCTGGCGCTCGACGAACCGGCAGCCGGCATGAACGCCACCGAGAAGCTCGGCCTGCGCCAGCTTCTGGCGGCGATCCGCGCCGACGGGCGCACGATCCTGCTGATCGAGCACGACGTGAAGCTGGTGATGGGGCTGTGCGACCGGGTGACGGTGCTCGACTACGGCAAGGTGATCGCCGAAGGGGTGCCGGCGCAGGTGCAGCACGACCCGGCGGTCATCGAGGCCTACCTGGGGACCGCGCACTGATGGCCGCCGATGCACCGATGCTGCCGATGCTCGAGCTGCGCGGACTGCGGGTGGCCTATGGCGGCATCCAGGCGGTCAAGGGCGTCGACCTCGAGGTCCATGCCGGCGAGCTGGTGGCGCTGATCGGTGCCAACGGCGCCGGCAAGACCACCACGTTGAATGCGATCACCGGCGGCCTGAGGCCGGCGGCCGGCGACATCCGCTACCTCGGCGAACCGATCACCGGCGAGGATGCCCACGGGCTGGTCGGCCGCGGACTGGCGATGGTGCCCGAGGGACGCGGCGTGTTCGCGCGGATGACGATCACCGAGAACCTGCAGATGGGTGCCTACGCGCGGCGCGACCGCGACGGCATCCAGGCCGACCTGGCGCGGATGTTCGAGACCTTTCCGCGTCTGCGGGAACGCGCGAACCAGCTCGCTGGCACGCTGTCGGGCGGCGAGCAGCAGATGCTGGCGATGGCCCGCGCGCTGATGTCGCGCCCCCGGCTGCTGCTGCTCGACGAGCCGTCGATGGGGCTGTCGCCGATGATGGTCGAACGGATCTTCGAGGTGATCCGCTCGGTGGCCGCGCAGGGCGTGACCATCCTGCTGGTCGAGCAGAACGCCAAGCTCGCGCTGGAAGGTGCCAGCCGGGCCTACGTGATGGACTCCGGCCAGATCACGATGAGCGGCGACGCCCGCGCGATGCTCGACGATCCGCGGGTGCGGGCCGCCTACCTGGGCGAATGAGCGCCGGCGCGCCGGAAATGGCCGGCATTGCCGCCCTTTTCCGGCGCTGACGGCGACCGGCCGAGCGGACAATCCGATAGATTCGGCCGTTCCCACGGACCGCGGAGTCCGATGCCTGCGCTCAACAACAAATCCCGTGTCAGCCTGATCGTCGTCGGCGTCTGTGCGGCGCTGCTCGCGCTGGGTGCGCTGATCCAGGTGAGGCTGCTGCGCGGCGAGCTGACGCGGGGGCTGGCCGATCAGCAGTCGGCCGATCTCGACCGCGTCGCCGCACAGATCGACGATGCGCTGCGCGACGGGCTGGCGATGCTGTCCGAGGCGAGCCGCCAGCTTCCGGTGGCGCGGCTGGGCGAGCCCGACGCGATCCGCCGCTTCCTCGCCGAGTTCCCGGCGCACCAGTTGGTCGACGAGCTGGTGGTGCTCGATGCCCGCGGCCGGGTGGTCGCCGACATGCCGCCGCTGGCCGGGCGGACCGGCATGGACCTGTCCGACGGCCAGGGCTGGCAGGCGGTGCTGAACACCCGCCGGCCGCAGATCTCGCCGCCCTTCAGCGGCCGGATGCGCAAGGAACCGCTGGTCACGCTGACGGCGCCGGTGCTCGACGGCGACGGCGAGCTGGTCGCGGTGACGATGGGGGTGCTGCGCCTCTATGAGGACAACGTGCTGGGCCGCGTGGCGACGCAGCGGGTGGGCGGCGATGGCTACTACTCGATCCTGACCCGCGACGCGGTGCCGGTCTACGTGATGCATCCGGACCGCAGCCGGATCCTGAAGCCGCGCACGCTGAACGGCGAGCAGGCGGTCATGCGGGCACTGCACAACGTCAACTGGCTGCTGGTCAGCACGCTGCCGACCGGGAATGCGCTCGCACCGGTGCAGCGCGCCGAACGGCGGCTGATCCTCGGGTCGCTGCTGCTCGCGCTGCTGGCCGCACCGTTCGCCTGGCTGCTGGCGCGGCGGTGGCCGGCGCCGCGCGACGTGGCCGCCGAACGGGCCTTGCGCGACAGCGAGGCGCACCTGCGGGCCATCACCGACAGCATGCCGGCGATGGTGTCGTACCTGGATACCGACCAGCGCTTCCGCTACGCGAACCGCACCTACCAGGACTGGCTGGGCGTGGACCCCGAAAGCCTGATCGGCAAGAGCCTGCGCGAGCTGTACGGCGACGCGGTGTACGAACGGATCGCACCCTACATCCGGCGCGCGCTGGCCGGCGAGAACGTCGAGTACGAACGCGAGCTGCAGACCATCACCCACGTCCGCCAGGTCCATGTCACGCAGATCCCGCACCGCGACGAGCGCGGCATCGTGCTGGGCGTGCATGTGCTGATGAGCGACATCACCGCGCGATCGAACGAGGAACGGCGGCTGCGTCAGCTATCGCTGATCGATGCGCTGACCGGCCTTCTGAACCGCACCGGCTTCGATCTGCGGCTGGACGAGGCGATCGTCCATGCCCGCCAGACCGGCACGCTGATGGCGCTGATGTACCTGGACATCGATCACTTCAAGTCGATCAACGACAGCCACGGCCATCCGGTCGGCGACGCGCTGCTGCGCGAGCTCGCCCTGCGGCTGCGTTCGGTGCTGCGCAGTCGCGACGCGATCTGCCGGGTCGGCGGCGACGAGTTCACGCTGGTCCTCGAGGAGCTCGACGAAACCGCCCATGCCGCGCTGATCGCCGACAAGATCATCGAGGTGATGCGGGCACCCTTCCAGCTCGACGGGCATGTGCTGACGATCACCGCGAGCCTGGGGGTGGCGTTCCACGACGGCGGCCCGCAGAGCCGGCAGATGCTGGAGCGCCGTGCCGACGAGGCGCTGTACGGTGCCAAGCGTGCCGGCCGCGACCGCTACCGGGTCGCGCCGACGCTGGCCGCCTGACGCCCGGATCCGCTGCCGCTCGCGTCTTCGGACTCAGTTCCCGCCGCCGTTGCGCGCGGCGGCGGTGCGGCACCACCACGGGTAGAGCATCGGCAGCAGCAGCAGCGTGAAGATCGTGCCGGTCACGATGCCGCCGACGATCACCACCGCGAACGGCCGCTGGGTCTCCGAGCCGATGCCCGACGACAGCGCGGCCGGCAGCAGACCGAGGCCCGCCATCAGCGCCGTCATGATGATCGGCCGCAGCCGCATCACCGCGCCGTCGATGACCGCCTCGCTGGTGCGCGCGCCGCGCTGGATCAGCTCCAGGATCTGCTCGACCATGATGACGCCGTTCTGCACCGAGATGCCGGCCACCGCGA
>DAISWF010000379.1:0-4625 GCA_036826495.1 Burkholderiaceae bacterium | reverse complement strand
CGTCGCGCCCGGCGCCTACACCGGCGCCGACCGGCGCGGCCGCGACGGCAAGTTCCGGCTCGCCGACGGCGGCACCTTGTTTCTCGACGAGATCGGCGACATGCCGCTCGCGCTGCAATCGAAGCTGTTGCGTGTGCTCGAGGAACGCGCGTTCGAGCCGGTGGGGTCCAATCAGGTGGTCGACACCGACGTGCGGGTGATCGCCGCCACCAGCCGCGACCTGAACGAGCTGGTGCAGCGCGGCGACTTCCGCGCCGACCTGTACTACCGGCTCAACGTGCTGCCGATCCGGCTGCCGCCGCTGCGCGAACGGATCGAGGACCTGGTGCCGCTGTGCGAGCATCTGCTCGAGCTGATCGCCGTCGAGCACGACATCGCGCCGCGCGAGCTCGATGCGCCGGTGCTGCAGGCGCTCGCCGGGCTGCCGTGGCACGGCAACGTGCGCGAGCTGCGCAACCTGCTCGAACAGGTGTCGCTGTTCTCCGACGACATCCGCGTGACCCTGGCGACGTTCGAGAAGGTGATGCCCGGGTTGTCGATGTCCGCCGCGCCACCTGCTGACGGGGCGCGTGGGGCTGCCGCCGCCCGCCGGCCCGGAGCTGTGGCGGCCCCGCCGGCCGGGCCTCCCACCGACGACGCAGCCGGAACGACACCGGCTCCGGCTGCTGCCGGCGACGATCCCGGCCTCGACCTGCCGGCGCGGATCGCCCGGCTGGAGGTCCAGGCGATCCGGGCGGCGCTCGCCGCCTGTGGCGGCAACCGGGTGCAGGCAGCGCGCCGGCTGGGCATCGCCCGGGCGACGCTGTACCAGAAACTGAGCGACTATCCCGAGCTGTCCGATTTTCGGACGGAGCGCAGCAGCAACGGTGACTGACATTCGGACATGAATATGTCCGGAAACCGGTCAATCGAGGGTACGGCCCGATGGAACCGTCGCGCCCGGACCTGCAGAATCAACGGCTTGCCGCCGCTGCGCCAACATGGCACAGCCCTTGCACCGTTCCCGTTCAATTCGAACGATCACGTCCATCAGGAGGGACCTCCCGTGACAGTCATTGCTTCCACCCGCCGGTTGTTCGGCGCCGCCGTGGCGGCCTCGGCCGTGACCGCCGCCGTTGCCGCCACGTTCGCCAGTGTCAGCCCGCCCGCCGCCGCCCAGGCGCGCAGCGGCCCGCTGAAGATCGCCCACATCTACTCGAAGACCGGCCCGCTCGAGGCCTACGGCAAGCAGACCGCCGCCGGCCTGCTGCTGGGGCTGGACTACGCCACCAACGGCACGATGACGGTCAATGGCCGCAAGATCGAGGTCATCGAGAAGGACGACCAGGGCAAGCCCGACGTCGGCAAGTCGCTGCTGGCCGCCGCCTACGGCGACGACAAGGTCGACCTGGCGGTGGGCCCGACCGCGTCGGGTGTCGCGCTGGCGATGCTGCCGGTGGCCGAGGAGTACAAGAAGATCCTGCTGGTCGAGCCGGCGGTGGCCGACTCGATCACCGGCGACAAGTGGAACCGCTACATCTTCCGCACCGGCCGCAACTCGTCGCAGGACGCGATCTCGAACGCGCTCGCGCTCGACAAGGAGGGCGTGTCGATCGCGACGCTGGCGCAGGACTACGCGTTCGGACGCGACGGCGTGAAGGCGTTCAAGGACGCGCTGAAGAAGGCGAAGATCGTCCACGAGGAATACCTGCCGACCAACACCACCGACTTCACCGCCGGCGCGCAGCGGCTGTTCGATGCGCTGAAGGACAAGCCGGGCCGCAAGGTGATCTTCATCATCTGGGCCGGCGCCGGCAATCCGTTCAAGATCGCCGACCTCGATCCGAAGCGCTACGGCATCGAGATATCCACCGGCGGCAACATCCTGCCGGCGATGGCGGCCTACAAGAACTTCCCCGGCATGGAAGGCGCCACCTACTACTACTTCGCGATCCCGAAGAACCCGGCGAACAACTGGCTGGTCACCGAGCACTACAAGCGCTTCAAGACCCCGCCCGACTTCTTCACCGCCGGCGGCATGGCGGCCGGCATCGCGGTCGTGGAGGCGCTGAAGAAGACCGGCGGCGACACCTCGACCAACAAGCTGATCAGCGCGATGGAAGGCATGAGCTTCGAGACGCCGAAGGGCAGGATGACGTTCCGCAAGGAAGACCATCAGGCGATGCAGTCGATGTATCACTTCAAGATCAAGAACGACCCGGCGTTCACCTGGGGCGTGCCGGAGCTGGTCAGCGAGATCAAGCCCGAGCAGATGGACGTGCCCATCCGTAACAAGAGATAGCGTGACCCCTTCGATCGAGACGCGCGACCTGATGATCCGCTTCGGCGGCCATGTGGCCGTCGATGCGGTGTCGTGCGCATTCCATCCGGGCACGCTGACCGCGATCGTCGGCCCCAACGGCGCCGGCAAGACCACCTACTTCAACCTGATCTCCGGTCAGTTGCGCGCCACCGCGGGCAGCGTGCGGCTCGACGGCGAGGACATCACGTCGCTGCCGGCGCCGCTGCGCAGCCGCCGCGGCCTGGGTCGCGCGTTCCAGTTGACGAATCTGTTCCCGAACCTGTCGGTCATCGAGAACATCCGGCTGGCGATCCAGGCGCGCTCCGGCGTCGGCCTGAACCTGTGGTCGATCTGGTCCGATCACCGCACGCTGATCGACGAGGCCGACCAGATCCTCGAATCGATCGCGCTGACCGCGCGCCGCGACGCGGCCGCCAGCAGCCTGCCGCACGGCGACCAGCGCAAGCTGGAGGTCGGCATCCTGCTGGCGATGAAGCCGAAGGTGTTCATGTTCGACGAGCCCACCGCCGGCATGAGCGTCGACGAAGTGCCGGTGATCCTCGACCTGATCCGCCGCATCCGCGAGCAGCGCACGCACACGGTGCTGCTGGTCGAGCACAAGATGGACGTGGTGCGCGAGCTGTCCGACCGGATCATCGTGCTGCACAACGGCCGGCTGGTCGCCGACGGGGAGCCGGCGGCGGTGATCGCGTCGCCGGTCGTGCAGCAGGCCTATCTGGGCATCGCGCCCGAAGCAGAGGCCGCAGCATGATCGCCGCACGGCCGCTCCGGAGGCGATCGGGCCGCAGGCCCCCGGGGGCCGTGACATGACCGCGCTGCTGCGCCTGTCCGGCGTGCACACCCACATCGGCGCCTATCACATCCTGCACGGCGTGGACTTCGAGGTGCCGCGCGGCGGCATCACGCTGCTGCTGGGTCGCAACGGCGCCGGCAAGACCACGACCTTGCGCACGATCATGGGCCTGTGGACGGCGCGCAGCGGCAGCATCGTGTTCGACGGCGCCGACATCACGAAGCTGCCGACGCCGGACATCTCGCAGGCCGGCATCGCCTACGTGCCGGAGAACATGGGCGTGTTCGCCGACCTGACGGTACGCGAGAACCTGCTGCTGGCGGCGCGCCGCGCGCGCACGCTGGCCGACATCGACCGCGCCCGCCTGGAGCGGGTGTTCGCCGCATTCCCGGCGCTGCAGAAGTTCTGGGAGCAGCCGGCCGGCCTGCTGTCGGGCGGACAGAAGCAGATGCTGTCGGTGGCGCGGGCGATGATCGAGCCGCGCAAGCTGCTGCTGATCGACGAGCCGAGCAAGGGCCTGGCGCCGGCGATCGTGCAGAACCTGATCGCGGCGCTGCGCGACCTGCGCGATGCCGGCACGACGATCCTGCTGGTCGAGCAGAACTTCCAGTTCGCCCGTCAGCTCGGCGACACCGTCGCGGTGATGGACGACGGCCAGGCCGTCCATCGCGGCGCGATGCGCGAGCTGGTCGGCGACGAGGCACTGCAGCAGCGGCTGCTGGGGCTGTCGCTGGGAGCGCATCAATGAGCGCCGTCCCCACCCCGACGATCCAGGCCCTCCCGATCCAGCGCTTCGACTGGCTGCCGATCGCGCTGGTGCCGGCGCTGATGCTGCTGGCGCTGCCGCTGGTCGGCAGCACGTCGAGCTGGCTGACCTTGACGGTCGCCGGCCTGGCGATGGGCATGATCATCTTCATCGTCGCGTCCGGTCTCACGCTGGTGTTCGGCCTGATGGACGTGCTGAATTTCGGCCATGGCGTGTTCATCGCGTTCGGCGCATTCATCGCGGCCTCGGTGCTCGCGCCGATGCAGGACTGGACCACCGCCGACTCGCTGTGGCGCAACGGTGTCGCGGTGCTGCTGGCGGTGGCGGCGGCGATGGCGCTGGCCGGCGCGATCGGCTGGGCGTTCGAGCGCGTCATCGTGCGGCCGGTGTATGGCCAGCACCTGAAGCAGATCCTGATCACGATGGGCGGCATGATCATCGGCGAGGAGCTGATCAAGGTGATTTGGGGCCCGCAGACGATCCCGCTGCCGCTGCCGCAGGCGATGAAGGGCTCGATCCTGGTCGCCGACGCCGCGATCGAGCGCTACCGGCTGATCGCGGTGGTCATCGGCCTGGCGGTGTTCGGCGTGATGGTGTGGGTGCTGACGCGGACCAAGGTCGGTCTGCTGATCCGCGCCGGCGTGCAGGACCGCGAGATGGTCGAGAGCCTGGGCTACCGCATCCGGCGGCTGTTCGTCGGCGTGTTCGTCGCCGGCTCGGCGCTGGCCGGGCTGGGCGGCGTGATGTGGGGGCTGTACCAGCAG
>DAISWF010000378.1:0-4735 GCA_036826495.1 Burkholderiaceae bacterium | reverse complement strand
CGCCGGCCACCCCCGCGGTCGACATGCCGATCACCGGCTCGCCGGCGGGCGCCCTGCCCGCACCCGTCACCGCCGGGCCGCCGCATGCGGGCCCCCGGCACGCCGAAGCGCACGCCACCGACACACCGCCATCAGCCGTACCGTCCGCCCGACCGCGCACCGCGACAACACCGGCCCTGGCCGCCGATGAAAGCGACGACGTCGACGCGCTGTTCGGGCTCGACGACGCCCGCGACCTGCTCGCCGCCGACTCCCCGCTGCCGGCCATCGACGGTGACGCACCCGTCGCGACACCCGTACCCAACGCGTCGTCGCGGCTGCCCGGAACGGTGCTGTCGTGGCTGTCACCGCCCGAACCCCCGCAACCCGCCCCGGCAGCGCCGGTCCCCGCGGCGCAGGCGGCATCGCCCGCTGTGACGTCGCCCGCTGTGACGTCGCCTGCTGTGACGTCGCCCGCGGTGGTCGCGCCGCCAGTCGCGCCAGCCGCGACGGCCTCGACCGCGCGATCCTCGGCGGATCATCCCGGCGTTGCACGTCCGCACCCTGTGCCTGCGGCATCTGCACCTGCCGCGTCTGCATCGGCTGCGTCTGCATCGGCACCTGCCGCATCCGCACAGGCCGCATCCGCACAGGCCGCATCCGCACCGGCCGCATCCGCACCGGCAGCCGCCACGCCGGCGCCGCCCCCGGCGCGCCCCAAGCCCGACGCGCGCACGGTGGCGGCGTTCAACGCGCGGCTGGACGAGGCGGCCTCGCGCCGGCTGCCATCCGCGGCCGAGCCGACGCCTGCAACGGCCGCCACGCTGACGTTCGACATCCCCGCCGGCCCCTCGCCAACGCCCGCCGCTGCGTCGACATCGACCGCCGAACCGGCGGCCGCCCCGTCACCGCCTTCGCCATCGACCCCGTCATCGACGCCCGACAGCGCCGCGGGCCCGCCGTCCGCAAGCGCCGACGCCGACCCGCTGCTCGCGCATTTCCTGAAAGGCGCCGGCCTGGCCGCGCTGCCCCGCGCCCAGGGCGCGCAGCAGCCCACGGCGCTGACACCCGAGCTGATGGAGCGGCTCGGCGAGCTGCTGCGGGCCACCACCGAGGGCACGATCCAGCTCATCCAGGCCCGCGCCACCGTCAAGCGCGAGATGCGCGCCGAGGTGACGCTGATCGCCGAACGCCAGAACAATCCGCTGAAGTTCTCGCCCGACGCCGCGGCCGCGCTGTCGAACCTGCTGCGTCCGGATCCGGTGCGCGGCTTCCTCGATCCGGTCGCCGCGCTGCGCGACGCGTTCGACGACCTGCTCGCCCATCAGGTCGGCTTCGTCGCCGGCATGCGGGCGGCGATGACCGGCGTGCTCGACCGCTTCGATCCCGCGCAGCTCGAGCTCGACCTGCAGGTCGGCGGCGGGCGGCTCGCGGCGCTGGTGCCGGCGCTGCGCAAGGCGCGGCTATGGGATCGCTTCGACGAGGCGTATGCGCGGATGGTCGCCGAGGCCGAGGACGACTTCGAATCGTTCTTCGGCCGCGAGTTCGTGCGCGCCTACGAGCGCCAGATCGATCTGCTGCAGCGGCCCGACGCCGACCCGCCGGCCGCCGATCCCGCACCGGACGACGTGCGATGAATCTCGGCATAGCCGTCCTGTCGCGCCCGGGCGTGCGCACCGCCAACGAGGATGCCTGCGGCTGGTGGGGCGCCGACGGCCCCGCCTGCTGCGTGCTGTCCGACGGCGCCGGCGGCCATGGCGGCGGCGACCTCGCGTCGCAGTTGTCGGTGCGCAGCGTGCTCGAGGGTTTCGCCGCGCGGCCGCAGGTCAGCGCCAGCGCATTGAGCGGTCTGCTCGACCGTGCCAATCACGCGGTGCTCGATGCGCAGCGCGCCGGCGGCAGCGCGGCCGACATGCGCGCGACGCTGGTCGTGCTGACGATCGATCCGCCGAACCGCCGGGCGATCTGGGCCCATGCCGGCGACTCGCGGCTCTACTGGCTGCGCGACGGCCACGTGCTGTGGCGCAGCCGCGATCACACGCTGTTCCAGTCGCTGCTCGATGCCGGCTTCGCGACCGAGGATCAGCGCGAACGCCATGCCGGCGTCGACATGCTGACCACCGCGCTCGGTTCGGCCGACGCGTTCCGGCCCGAGGTCGCCGGCGAGCCGGTCGAGCTGCGCGACGGCGACGCGTTCCTGCTGTGCTCCGACGGACTGTGGCGGGTCGCGCGCGACGAGCTGATCGTGCGCACGCTCGAATTCTCGGCGAGCCCGCAGGACTGGCTCGACCAGCTCGCCGAGCACGTGGTCGCCTGCGCGGTGCCGTCGCAGGACAATTACTCCGCACTGGCCGTCTGGTGCGGCAGCACCGCCTCCTGACCGCCCTCCTGGCCGCCCTTCAGACCGCCCTTCAGACCGCCTGCAGCAGCACCTGCAGCAGATCGTCCGGCAACGGATGCTCGACGATCAGCGCGGCGCCGGCCTCGTCGTGCGCGGCCGGCGGAATCCACCACAGGCAACGGCCGGCCAGCCGCCGGCTCAGATCGCGCTCGCCGAGCTGCCGCATCCACTGATGCAGCGGCGCGCCCAGCGGCACCGGCTGCTGCGCCGGCCTGCCGAGCCGCGACAGGCTTTCGAGCCGCCCGTCGACCTGGGCCGGCGCCGGCGGCGCATCCAACGTCGCCGCCAGGGCCTCGAAGCGCGCCAGCGACGACGGGTCGAGCGCGCTGACCGCGGCCCGCGCGAACGCATCGAGCTGCCGCTCCAGCCACTCGGTGTCGCAGACATGGTCGGCCGGCTGCGCGATCGACTGCGCGAGCGTGAACGGAAACGTGCGGCCGACCCGGTCGGCCGATGCCTGCATCACGCCGCACCAGGCGCCCGGCCCGATGACGCCCGGCGCGATCAGGAAGCGCCAGGTCGGAAACGCCTGCAGCGCCGCGTCGAAGCGCGCCCCCTGCGCCTGCCGCCCGGCCGTCACCGCGCGCTGCAGCCAGTCGTCCCAGGCCGACACGAACTCGTCCGGCAGGCCGCGCCGCACGAAGTCGCCGACCGACGGCACCTTGCCGAACCATCCCACGCCGTTGTCGATGGTCACCGTACTCATCCCTGCTGCCCCGGACACTTGAACGCCTGCAGCGACGGCAGCCGCAGCGGATTGGGCGAGCGCGGCGAGGTCACCTCGAAGGTCACCGGCTGCGCATCCACCGTCAGCACCACCCGCAGCCGCTCCGGCCCGCCCAGCTCGGCGACCCGCGCCGCATCGAACATCCTGAACATCGCCCACGGGCCCGCATAACGGACGCCGGCATCGCCCGACGCGCCGGCCGGATACATCTGCATCCGCACCGCGACCGCGCCGCCCGGCCCGGGCCACTGCACCGGCTTCGGCAGGCTCGGCCCGTGGGCATACTTCAGCACCTGGCCGCCGATGTCGAGCGTGAACTGCAGCGCCGACGGATCCATCTCGAGCGGCTTGAACTGCAGCCGCAGCGCCGGCGATCCCGACTGCCCGTCGAAGAATGCGCGCCGGATGTCGCCGGCCCGCTCGAACTGCAGCAGACCCTCGGCGCCGCCGATGTCGGGCATCGGTTCGCCGCCGGCCGATGCCGCCTCGCGCAACCGCCACGGCCGCGCCGAGGTGTCGACATGCGGCGCCAGATACTGCGTGAAGAACTCGTCGAACAGCCCTCCGGGCGCGAACAGCCGGGCGAAGTCGGCGAGGCTGGCCTCCTGCCGCGCGCCCGGCACGAACGGGTAGCGGCCGGCGACCATCTGCCGGCAGCCATCGAGCAACGAGCGGCGCAGCGCCTGGATCGCGGTGTCGCGCTGCTGGCGCTGAAGCTGCGTCGCCGCGGCCGCCACCACGGTGCCGGCGAGCGCCCGCACCGGCTCCGGCGCCGCCGCGACGTCGCTCTTCAGCCGGCCCAGCAACTCGCCGCCGGCCTCGCCCGCGCGGCCCTCGTCGGCGAGCGCCTTGCGCAGCGCATCGAGCTGGGCCAGCAGACCGTCGAGCGCGGACGGCGCGCCGGCCTCGCCGGCGACATAGCGGCGCAGCGCCGCGAACCGCGCATCGAATGCGGCGGTCGCGCCGCGCGGCACGCCGTCGAGCGGCGGCAACGTGACCTCGCGGACCGCCGCCTGCAGCCACTTGCGCAGCGCCGAGTCGCCGTCGGCCAGACGGCGCAGCAGCCGTCCGAGGTCCGCCGCGCTCTGCACCGGCGGCACCGTCAGCTCGGCCAGCAGCGCCTCCCAGCGGCCGCCGTACTCGTCGAGGTAGCGGCGGCGCACCTCGTCGACCAGCCGCTGCCGCGCGCCGGCGGGCGCCGCGGCGCCGCTGCCCAGCACCCAGGCTTCGTCCTCGAGCGCCGCCGCAACCGTGCCGTCCAAGGTCGGCCCGAAGCCCTGACGCCATGCTTCGCGGGTGTAGACCGCCGGAATCGCGCCGCGCAGCGGCTGCCCGTCGGCCCGGACCAGCAGCGATCCGGCACCGGCCCCGTCGCCGTCGGCCGCGTCGGACGGAAAGTCCGGCAGGCCCAGCCGTTCGACCTGCCGCTTCAGGTTGGCCAGCAGCCGCTGGGCGGGCGGCACCCGCAGCAGCGCCTGGCGGGCATCGGCGACCGCGCGGGCATCGACCGGCACCGCCTGCTGAAAGCCGTTGCGCTGCATCAGCGCATCGACGTGCGTCAGCAGCTCGCGCCGGGTGTCGGCATCCATCCTCGACGCCGGATCCGCTCCCGACAGGTCGAGCTCGAC
>DAISWF010000377.1:3711-4760 GCA_036826495.1 Burkholderiaceae bacterium | reverse complement strand
CGCGCGCCCGCGGCGTCGACGTGCGGCTGATCGTGCCGCATGCCGGCGACTCCTGGCTGGTGTCGCGGGCCGCATCGACCTTCACCGAAGAGATGCTGACCGAGGACGTCGCGGTGTTCGAGTACCAGCCGACGATGATCCATGCGAAGACGATGGTGATCGATGACGACCTGACGATCGTCGGCACCGCGAACATGGACAACCGCAGCTTCCGGCTCAACTTCGAGGTCGTCGCGGCGATCTACGACCCCGAGGTCACCGCCCGGGCGGCGGCGATGTTCGAGCGCGACCTGACCCGCTGCCGGCCGTTGTCGGTGCGCGGCTCGCGCGGGCCGCTGCTGGACCGCCTGGTGGCGAGCGCGGCGCGGCTGGCGGCGCCGCTGCTGTAGTCTCAGCCGGCCATCAGCAACAACACCACGCCCAGCATCACCAGCCCGATCCCCGCCTTCTCGCGGCCGCTGGTCGACTGGGCGAACACCCGGCGCGACAGCACCTGGGCGAACAGGATCTCGACCAGCGCCAGGGTGCGCACCCGGGCGGCCGCTTCGAGCGCAAAGGCCAGGAACCACATCTGCGACGCGGCGGCACCGGCGAAGCCGGCCGGCACCGACGGCCGCCAGGCGGCGATCACCGCCTTGAGCACCGCCGGGTCGCGCAGCAGCAGCCAGCCGCTGAGCGTCAGGGTCTGCAGCAGCAGGTTGGTCGCCAGCGTGATCGTCGCATGCAGCACGAACGAGCCCTCGCCCAGCGCCAGGATCGCGCCGCGAAAGCCGACCGAGGCCAGCGCCAGCAGCGCTCCCGACCCGACGCCGTACAGCGCCGGACGCAACAGGCCGCCCAGCGCCTGGGTCCCCGGGCCGTCGGCCGGCGCCGCCGGCCGGGGCCAGGCCATCGCGACGACGCCGCAGGTGGCGATCATCACCGCGGCGCTGGCCAGCGGCGTCAGCCGGTCGCCGAGAAACACCAGGCCGAACAGCGCGACCTGGATCGGCTCGGTCTTGATGTAGGCGGTGGCGACGACGAAGGAACGCTCCCCCATCGCCGCGAGC
>DAISWF010000377.1:0-3653 GCA_036826495.1 Burkholderiaceae bacterium | reverse complement strand
ACGAAGCCGACGGTCGGCGCCGGCCACGGACCGCCCAGCACGACGGCGGTGATCAACAGGAACAGGCAGGCGAACGGCAGCCCGAACAGGAAGCGCACATGGGTCGCGCCCAGCGTCCCCAGACTCTTCGTCAGGTTCGACTGCATCGCGTTGCGGAACGTCTGCAGCACCGCAGCGGCCAAGGTGAACAGGATCCACCAGCCGCCCCACACCGACGGTTCACGCATCAGCGGCCCATTCCGGTTACCAGCCTGAAGCCCAGCGCCGCGGCGGCCAGCGAGCCGGCGACGTGAACCAGCGTGTGCGTCAGCGCCAGCCCGACCTCGCCGCGCTGCAGGAATGCCAGCGATTCGGCCGAGAACGTCGAGAAGGTGGTCAGGCCGCCGAGGAATCCGGTGACGATGAAGAGCCGCCAGGCCGGGTCCAGCTCCGGCCGGCTGCCGAGCCAGGCCAGCGCCGCACCGATCATCAGGCCGCCGCCGACGTTGGCCACCAGCGTGCCGGCCGGCAGCCACGGCGACGCCTGGTTCAGCACCAATGCCAGCAGCCAGCGCAGCCACGCCCCGAGCACCGCACCGGCCGCGACCGCGATCGCACCCGCCACCGTGACCGACGCGAACGGACCCGTCATCGTGAGGGTTCCTGCCCCTGCCACCGCGCCGCCGCATCGTCGTCGCTGTCGCGTGCCTGCACCCACCGGTCGCCGCCGGCGGTGGCTTCCTTCTTCCAGAACGGCGCCTGGGTCTTCAGGTAGTCCATCACGAACTCGCAGGCGGCGAAGGCGTCGCCGCGATGCGCGGAGGTGACGGCCACCAGCACGATCTGGTCCAGCGGCCGCAGCGCGCCGATCCGGTGGATCACCCGCAGGCCGTACAGCGACCAGCGCCCGGCCGCCTCCTCGCAGATCGCCTGCAGCGAGCGTTCGGTCATGCCAGGATAGTGCTCGAGCGTCATGCCGGCCACGCCGGCGCCGTCGTTGACGTCGCGCACCGTGCCGATGAACGCTGCCACCGCACCCACCCGCGGGTCGGCGCCGCGCAGCGCCGCGAGCTCGGTGCCGGCATCGAAGTCGCCGTGCCGGACGGTCACCGAAATCGCGGTCGTGGCCGTCGTCGTGGTCGTGGTCGTGGTGGTCGTATCAGTCATCGTCGTGGCGCCGGTCGCGATCATCGCCCGGCCCTGGTCGTACGACAGTAGTGATCGGCATGCCCGGCCCTGGTCGCTTCAGCCGCCGGTCACCGGCGGGAAGAACGCCCCCTCGGCGCCGTCGGCCACCGGCGTGTCGGCCCCGCCCATCCGCTGGTCGACCGCGACCCTGACCGCCCGCCCCTCGGCCAGCGCCTGCGCCCAGGCACCGCCGCGCTGGCGCAGCCATGCGCGCAGCTCGCCCGCGGTGGCCACGCCGGCCGGCAGGTCGACCTGCTCGCGGCCGGTGCCGACGGCCTCGCGCAGGCTGGCGAAGTAAAGCACGGTCAGCGCCATCGTCCCGCCCCTGTTCACGCCAGCAGGCCGTTGAACGGCAGGAACGTCACCGTCTCGCCGCTGCGGATCGGCTGCCCCGGCGGGTTGTCGACCAGGCCGTCGCCCCATACGGTGGACGTCAGCACGCCCGATCCCTGATTCGAGAACAGGTCCAGACCGCCGGCGGCATTCAGGCGCACGCGCAGGAACTCGCGCCGCCGGTCCGGCCCCGGCCAGTCGAAGCCGGCGCGCATCGGCAGCCGCTGCGGCGCCACCTCGGCGACGCCCTGCAGCCGCAGCAGGAACGGCCGCACGAACAGCAGGAACGTGACGAACGCCGACACCGGGTTGCCCGGCAGGCCGATGAAGTGCACCGGACGGCCGGCGGCCCGCACCCGGCCGTGCGCCAGCGGCTTGCCGGGCTTGACCGCGATGCTCCACATCGTCAGCTCGCCCTCGGCCTGTACCGCCGGGCGCACGTGATCCTCCTCGCCGACCGACATGCCGCCCGAGGTCACGATCAGATCGTTGCCGGCCGCCGCCTGGCGCAGCGCCTCGCGGGTCGCGGCCAGCGAATCGGGCACGATGCCCAGGTCGGTCACCTCGCAGCCGAACTGCCGCAACAGCGCCCCCAGCACGAAGCGGTTGCTGTTGTAGATCGCGCCCGGCGCGAGCGGCTCGCCGGGCATCGCCAGCTCGTTGCCGGTGAAGAAGCACGCGACCCGCAGCCGCCGGTACACCGGCAGGGCCGCGGCGCCGACCGAGGCGGCCAGGCCGGTGGCCTGCGGGCTCAGCCGGGTGCCGGCGGCCAACACCACGCTGCCTTCGCGGATATCCTCGCCGGCCCGGCGTATCCATTGGCCGGGTCGAGGGACAGCGGCGAACGTCACCGAGTCGCCGTCGCCGGTGGCCTCTTCCTGCATCACCACCGCGTCGGCGCCGACCGGCATCATCGCGCCGGTGAAGATCCGCGCCGCGGTGCCGGCGGCCAGCGGGCCGGGCACCTGGCCGGCGGCGATGCGCTGCGCCACCGCGAGCGGCCGGCCCGGCGACACGTCGGCCGCCCGCACCGCATAGCCGTCCATCTGGGTGTTGTCCATCGCCGGCACGTTCATCGACGAACGCAGATCGTCGGCGAGCACCCGGCCGGCAGCCTGCGCGGTGGGCACCTGTTCGCGCTGCGCGACCGGGCTCGCGTGGCCCATCAGCGCCGCGAGCGCATCGTCGAAGGACAGCAGTTCGGGTCTGGTCATGGCCACTAGCTTAGATCACCCATGGAAAACCGGCTCGAACAAGGTTTCAGGAGTAGGTTCAGAGGTGGGTCCAGAAGCGGGTCCAGAAGCGGTCTCGGATGCCGCCGCATGACCGGACTCACGGCGCAGGCCGCGACAGCGCCGCCGGCCGCGCATGCGCGAGCACGAAATCGGTGATCGCGGCGGCGTCGTCCAGCGGCAGCAGCGGCAGCCGGGTGTCGATCGGTGCATCGCTGGCCACGCCGACGATGTGCGGATCGTGCGGGTGCAGCAGCGGCTTGCCCAGCACCGGACGATGGATCTCGAGCTTGGGCAGCGGATCGAACTTGAATCCCTCGATCAGCACCAGGTCCACCGGGCTCAGCCGGGCCAGCAGGTCGGCCAGCGACGGCTCGGCCTCGTCGCGCAACTCGTGCATCAGCGCCCAGCGATAGCCCGACGCGATCAGCACCTCGCGGGCGCCGGCCTGCCGGTGGCGGAAGCTGTCCTTGCCCGGCCGGTCGATGTCGAAGTCGTGATGGGCATGCTTGACCACCGACACCGACAGCCCGCGGGCGATCAGGCCGGGCACCACGCGTTCGAGCAGCGTGGTCTTGCCGGAGCCGGAGTAGCCGGCCAGCCCGAACAACTTCATGCGCAATGCCCGGCGATGTAGGTCTTCAACTGCGGCACGCTGGCCGGCATCAGCGTGAAACGCTGCGCCGCTTCCTCGATCCCCTCGAAGCCGGGCGGCGGCAGCGGATCGTGGCCGAGCGCCTCGCGTATCGTCGCGGCGAACTTGGCCGGCAGCGCGGTTTCCAGGCAGATCATCGGCACGCCGGGCTCGCGATATCGGGCGGCGACGAACACGCCGTCGGCGGTGTGCGGATCGATCGTCACGCCGTGGCGGCCGGACACCTCACGGATCGTCGCGATCCGGTCGGCATGACTGCTACGGCC
>DAISWF010000376.1:0-4776 GCA_036826495.1 Burkholderiaceae bacterium | reverse complement strand
TCATGCCGGCCATCGGCTCGTCCAGCAGCAGCAGCGACGGCTCCATCGCCAGCGCGCGGCCCAGATCGACCCGCTTCTGCAGCCCGTACGGCAGCCGGCCGACCGGCGTCTTGCGGTAGCTCTGGATCTCCAGGAAGTCGATGATCCGCTCCACCTGCTCGCGGTGCGCGATCTCCTCGCGCAGCGCCGGGCCCACCCGCACCATCTGCGCCAGGATGCCGGAGCGCATCTTCAGGTTGCGGCCGGCCATGATGTTGTCGAGCACGCTCATGCCCTTGAACAGCGCCAGGCTCTGGAACGTGCGCGCCACGCCCATCTCGGCCACCTTGCGCGGGTTCATCCGGCTGAAGTGCTGCCCGCGGAACACGATCTCGCCCTGCTGCGGCTGGTAGACGCCGTTGATCACGTTCAGCATCGAGCTCTTGCCGGCGCCGTTGGGGCCGATGATCGCGCGGATCTCGTGCTCGCGGACGTCGAACGAGATGTCGGTCAGCGCCTTGACGCCGCCGAACGACAGCGAGATGTTCTTCAGGTTCAGGATCACGTCGCCGACCCGGCGGCCGCTGGCCGGCGGCTCGGCGGAAGCCGGCAGCGAAGCGGAGGCGGCAGCGGCGGAGGTGATGTCGTTCATGCCGGTGTCGTTCATGCGCGTGTCGTTGATGCCGTGTCGTTCATGCGCGATCAGGCCGCCCGCTGCACGGCGGCGGCATCGAATACCCGCGCATCGCCGATGCGCACATCGGCCGACACCGTGCCGGTGCGGCCGTCCTCGAACCTGACCGGCGTCTCGACGTGCTGGACCTTGCGGCCGGCATACATCGCCTCGACCAGCACCCGGTAGCGATCGGCGATGAAGCGGCGGCGTACCTTGCGGGTGCGGGTCAGTTCCTCGTCGTCGGCGTCCAGCTCCTTGTGCAGGATCAGGAACCGGTGCACCTGCGACGCATGCATCATCGGGTCGCGGGCCAGGTCGGCATTGACCTGCTCGACGCAGTCGCGCACCAGGTTCTCGATCTCGGGCCGCGACGCCAGGTCGACATAGCCGGCATACGGCAGGTTGCGCCGTTCGGCCCAGTTGCCGCAGGCGTCGAAGTCGATGTTCACGAACGCGGTCACACGGTCGGTGCCGTCGCCGAAGGCCACCGCCTCCTTGATGAACGGGAAGAACTTCAGCTTGTTCTCGACGTACTTGGGCGCGAACAACTGCCCGCCGGCCAGCTTGCCGACGTCCTTGGCGCGGTCGATGATCCGCAGATGGCCGTCCTGGCCGACGTAGCCGGCATCGCCGGTGTGGTACCAGCCGTCGGCGTCCTTGACCTCGGCGGTGGCCTGCGGATTGCGGTAGTACTCGCGCAGCAGGCCCGGGCTGCGGATCAGCAGCTCGCCGCTGTCGGCCACCTTCAGCTCGACGCCGTCGACCGGCAGCCCGACGGTGTCGTCGCGCACCTGGCCGTTGGGCTGGATGCAGACGAACACCGAGGTCTCGGTGGAGCCGTAGAGCTGCTTCAGATTGACGCCCAGCGACCGGTAGAACGCGAACAGGTCGGGGCCGATCGCCTCGCCGGCGGTGTAGGCGACGCGGATGCGGCTCATGCCGAGCGCGTTGCGCAGCGGCGCGTACACCAGCAGGTTGCCCAGCGCATAGTTCAGCCGGTCGATGAAGCCGATGCCGCGGTCGCCGTCGAGGATCCGGCCGCCGACGCGGCGCGCCACCTTCATGAAGTGCTCGAACATCCGCCGCTTGATCGCGGCGGCGTCCTCCATCCGGATCGTCACCTGCGTCAGCAGCGCTTCGAACACCCGCGGCGGCCCGAAATAATAGGTCGGGCCGATCTCGCGCATGTCGGTGGCCACCGTGGCCTGCGACTCCGGGCAGTTGACGGTGAAGCCGTTGACCAGCCACTGCGCATAGGAAAAGATGTTCTGGCCCAGCCAGGCCATCGGCAGATAGGCGAGCACGTCCTCGTCGGCGGTCAGCCCTTCCATCTTCGAGGCGACCCGCGACATCGCGATCAGGTTGCGATGGGTGTGGATCACGCCCTTCGGATTGCCGGTGGTGCCCGACGTATAGAACATCGCGGCGACGTCCTCGGGGCTGCCGGCGTCGACCTCGGCGGCGAAGAAGCCGGCATGGGCCGCCAGGTGGCGCCGGCCGGCCTCGCGCAACGCCTCGTAGTCCAGCATGCCGGCGTGCCGGTAGTTGCGCAGGCCGCGCGAGTCGTCGTAGACGATATGGGTCAGCGCCGGGTGCTGCTCGCGCACCTCCAGCATCTTGTCGAGCTGTTCCTGGTCCTCGACGATCGCGAACGCGATCGCCGCCTCGCGGAACACGAACAGCATCTCGGCGGCGGCCGCATCCTGATAGAGCGGCACCGGCACGCCGCCCAGCGCCTGCACCGCGATCATCGCCGCGTACAAGCGCGGCCGGTTCTCGCCGACCAGCGCCAGATGATCGCCGCGACGAAAGCCCAGACTGGCCAGCCCGCCGGCGACCGCCTCGACCTCGTCCTTCAGCGCGGCCCAGCTCAGGGTCTGCCAGATGCCCAGGTCCTTCTCGCGCAGCGCAGGGGCTGCGGGTCGCTGCGACGCGTTGGCCAGCAGCAGCCGCGGAAACGTCGTGTTCCCCAGCTCGCGCACCGCCTGCACGGCGCTCGTCTCCGGCTCCGTCATCCTCTTGGTGTCCCGTTTGCAGTCATCCAGCCCCGGCGGACCGTCGCGGGCCCGGCCGCCTGGCGCAGGACGCGCCGGCCCCCGGAGTCTAGTCACTCCGTCAGCGTATAGTTGTCGTTCGAACGACAATCGCGGTATCGGGGAAATCCCGACATGTCCACCCCCTCATCGCTGCAGTCGCTACTCGCGCAATCGCCGTGGGCCTGCGAGCTGGCGCCGGCCGACCGCGAGCGGGCGGTGCGCGAGCTGCAGGTGCGCGAGGTGCCGGCCAACGGGCTGGTCTGCGCCAAGGGCGCGCCGGTCACCGCCTGCTTCGGCGTCATCGACGGGCTGGTGAAGATCGCGTCGGTGTCGTCCGACGGCAAGGCGGTCACGTTCACCGGGGTGCCGGCCGGCGGCTGGTTCGGCGAAGGGTCGCTGCTGAAGGAAGAGCCGCGCCGCTACGACGGCGTGGCGCTGCGCGACAGTCTGATCGCGGTGATGCCGCGCGCCACGTTCCAGTGGCTGCTGGACACCTGCCTGCCGTTCAACCGCTTCCTGATCCGCCAGCTCAACGAGCGGCTCGCGCAGTTCATCGCGCTGGTGGAATTCGAGCGGATGCTGCTGCCCGATGCGCGGGTCGCGCGCTGCCTCGCGCAGCTCTTCAATCCGGTGCTGTATCCGCCGCGCGGGCCGCGGCTGGACATCTCGCAGGGCGAGGTCGGCTACCTGACCGGCCTGTCGCGGCAGCGCGCGAACCAGGCGCTGCAGGCGCTGGAGGGGGCCGGGCTGCTGAAGGTCGAGTACGGCGGGATCACCGTGCTCGACCTCGAGGGGCTGCGGCGCTTCGGCGACTAGGGCCGCCGGGCACCCCTGGGGGAGGCGCCGCAGGCGCTTCGGGGGACCTTCAGTCCGGATCGGCGAACCGGGGCGCGCGCTTCTCCAGGTTCGCGCTGATCGCCTCGACCTGGTTCGGGCTGCCGATCAGCGCCTCCTGCTCGACCGATTCGGCGAGCATGCCGGCCGCCTCGCCGGCCACCGCGGCACGGTTCAGCAGCCGCTTGGCGGCGCGGATCGCCGACGGGCTCTTGCCGGCGATCTCGCGGGCCATCTCGAGCGCGGCCGCGTGAGGGTCGTCGACGACCCGGGTCGCCAGGCCGATCCGCTGCGCCTCGGCGGCATCGAAGACCCGGCCGGTGTAGGTCAGCTCGCGCACGATGTCCTCGCGCACCAGGTGGTGCAGGATCTGCGTGCCGGCCATGTCGGGCACCAGGCCCCACTTGATCTCCATGATCGACAGCCGGGTGTCGGGCGCGAGCAGGCGGACGTCGGCGCCCAGCATGAGCTGGAAGCCGCCGCCGAACGCGACCCCGTGCACGGCGGCGATCACCGGCACCGGCAATTCGCGCCAGCCCCACACCACGTACTGCGCGCGGTTGGCGATGCCATGGGTGCGCGCGCCCAGGTTGCGCGCGATCGACTGCTGGTCGGCCGCGCCGCCGGCGGCCGATGCCTTCATCCGGCCGAAGTTGCCCATGTCCAGGCCGGCGCAGAACGCCCGCCCCTCGCCCGACAGCACGACCACCCGGACCTGGCGGTTGCCCTTCAGCGACTCGATCGTCGCCAGCAGCGCCTGGAACATCGCGTCGTCCAGCGCATTCATCTTGTCGGCCCGCACCAGGCGGACGTCGGCGACGCCGTCGGTGATCGCAACCGTTACGCGGTCATTCATCGCAATCGTCTCCTTGCAAGTCGTGGCGCCGCCCGCCGGCGATGCCTGTTCACACCGGGCCCGTTCCGTCAGGCCCGTTCCCGCCGCGCGATCAGTACTTGTAGAAACCCTGGCCCGACTTGCGGCCCAGCATGCCGCCCGCGACCATCTCCTTCAGCAGCGGCGCCGGGCGGTACTTGGGATCGTTGAAGCCTTCGTACAGCACCTGCATGACGGCCAGCTCGACGTCCAGGCCGATCAGGTCGCACAGCGCCAGCGGGCCGATCGGATGGTTGCAGCCGAGCTTCATGCCGGCATCGATCTCCTCGGCGGTGGCCAGGCCGTCCTGCAGCGCGAAGATCGCCTCGTTGATCATCGGGCACAGGATCCGGTTGACGACGAAGCCGGCGCTGTTC
>DAISWF010000375.1:2158-4791 GCA_036826495.1 Burkholderiaceae bacterium | reverse complement strand
TACACCGGCCTGGTCGCCGCGATCGGCCTCGCGCTCGCCGGCGCGAAGGTGACGCTCCTGGAGAAAGAGGGCCTCGGTCACGGCGCGAGCTCGCGCAACGGTGGCCTGCTCCATCCGGGCCTCCAGCTCGGCCGGGCGGCGCTCGGCGGTGATGGGGTGGGTGTGGCGAAAGCGGGAGGCGGGCGAGGTGGTGGGTGGGATGGCGAGGCGGGCGGGTGGGGCAGGGGGCGAGTGGGGCAGGGACGAGTGAGGGAAGGGAGCGAGGGCGGATACCTGACGGGCGGCGGAGCTGCCAGCGTGCGTGACCGGACCTGCCCGGCGGTCTTGTCAGCCCCCCGCGGCCCGTTGGACTAAGCTGGACCTTCCGGCGTCGTCCGCGGCGGCGCCTCGAACGTTGTCACGACATGAACGCTGTCTCCGACATCACCGATCCATCGGCAGGCCCGCTGCCGGCCCGGCGCGCGATGCTCAGGATCGCGGCGGCCGGGCTGCTGCTGCCGGGGTTCGCCGCGCGGCTGCCGGCCGCCGAGGTGGCCGCGCCGCGTCTGCAGGCGCAGCCATCTCCGCTGCTGCTGCGGTACGCCGGCTTCCTCGAATCGGGCAGTGGCCCCGGCATGCGCATTGCTCAGGCACAGTGCGAGTTCGTGCCGTCGGGCGAGCGTTATGCGCTGTCGATGAAGGTGTCGAGTCCGCTCGCGCAGCTCGGCTACGAAAGCAGCGGCCTGCTCGATCAGTTCGGCCTGCATCCGCGCCACTACCGCGAATCGCGCAAGCTGCCGCTGCGCGGCCACCGCGAGAAGGCGGTCGAGTTCGTCGAAGGCGCCGGCGCGCAGCCCGCGCTGCCGTCGGCGCTAGCGCCACCGTCGGCGTCGGCCCCAGCGCCATCTTCAGCGCCAGCGCCAACACCGGCGCCGTCGTCCGGCGCATCCCCGGCACTCTCCCCGGCGCCGCCGCAGCGGGTGATCCCGGCCGGCGCGCAGGACCGGCTGAGCGTGCTGATCCAGATGTCGCTGCTCGCCCGTTCCGATCCGCGCCGCGCGGAGCCTGGCGCGACCTGGCAGGTGACGTTCGCCGGCTTCGACGGCGTCGACACGGTGCGTCTGCAGGTCGGCGACGTCGAGGACGTGGATCTCGATGCGACGACGGTGCGCGCCCAGCGCGTGCGGCGCATCGGCACCGACACCGCGGCGCCGACCAACATCGACTTCTGGATGAGCGCCGACGAGGAGCGCTCGCCGGTGGTGATCCGCTTCGAGGACGACGGCCGCGCGCTGCGTTTCGTGCGAGCATCCTGAGCGGGCGCGGCCCGGCGGCCCTGTAGCGTCCCGGCACGCAGACTAGCGGACCGGCGGACCGGCGGACCAGCGGACCGATGGATCGACAGCCGAGCCGTTCACCGTTCAGCTCGACACCTTCACCCGAACACCTTCAAGATTCCGAGATGCGTCTGCTGTTGGTCGAAGACGATCCGATGATCGGTGAGAGCGTCTGCCGCGGGCTGCGCGCCGAACGCTTCACCGTCGACTGGGTGCGCGACGGCCGCGCCGCCGAGCTGGCGCTAGATGCCGCCCCTTACGACCTGGCGATCCTGGACCTCGGGCTGCCGCGCAAGGACGGCATCACGTTGCTGACGCAGCGGCGCGCGCGCGGCGACACGCTGCCGGTGCTGGTGGTCACCGCGCGCGACGCTGTGCCCGACCGCGTGCGCGGGCTGAACGCCGGCGCCGACGACTACCTGGTCAAGCCGTTCGATCTCGACGAGCTGATCGCCCGCGTGCATGCGCTGCTGCGCCGGCGCGCCGGGCGGGCGCAGACGGTGATCCGCCACGGCGATCTGCAGCTCGACCCGCTGACCCGCGAGGTCACGCGGGCCGGCCGGCCGGTCGCGCTGTCGCCGCGCGAATACGCGCTGCTGCAGGCGCTGCTCGACCGGCCGAAGGCGGTGCTGTCGGTGGCGCAGCTTCAGCAGCGGGTCTACGGCTTCGACGACGAGGAGCCCGGCAGCAATGCGATCGAGGTGCACATCCATGCATTGCGCCGCAAGCTCGGCGCCGACCTGATCCGCAACATCCGCGGTGTCGGCTACACGCTCGGCGATGCGCCGGAGGCTGCAGGGTGACTGGCGGGAATCTGGATCATGCAGACTCTGCCTGAGCCGGCGAACGGGCATCGCGGGTCGCAGACCGGCGCGTCACCGGCGGGTGTGTCATCGGCCGGCGCGGCACCCGCCGGTGCGTCATCCTCCGACGCCTCACCGATAGGCGGACCGCAGGTCGGAGTGACAGCAGCCGGCGGCGGCCGCTCGATCCGGCGAACGCTGATCGTCTCGCTGGTCGCCGGCTTCGTGCTGGCGATCGCGCTCGCGGCCGCGCTGATCTATCGCGAAGCACTCGCCCAGGCCAACGAGGTGTTCGACTACCAGCTCAAGCAGCTCGCAGCGGCGCTGCCCAGCCAGGCGTTCTCGCCGATGGCGCCGGGCCGCCCGTCGCTGATCGACGTCGACGAGGACATCGTGATCCAGATCTGGGATCACAGCGGCCTGCGGCTGTACTTCTCGCACGGCCAGACCATCCTGCCCGAACGAGCGCAGCTCGGCTTCACCGACGTGCGCGCGCCCGGCGGCATGTGGCGGG
>DAISWF010000375.1:0-2148 GCA_036826495.1 Burkholderiaceae bacterium | reverse complement strand
CCAGTCCACCATCCGCAGGGTCGCACTCAGCACCGGCGGCGGTGACGCGCCCGGCGGCCTGTGGCGGGTGTACAGCACGCAGCTTGGCGACACCGTCGTGCAGGTCGCGCAGCCGCTGGCCGGGCGCCGGCATTTCGCCGCGCGGGTGGCGCTGCGCACCGTTGCGCCGCTGCTGCTGGTGCTGCCGCTGCTCGGAGCGCTGGTATGGGTCGTCGTCGGTGCGGGGCTGGCGCCGGTGCGCCGGGTCGCGGCCGAGCTGCAGTCGCGCGACGTGCAGACCCTGCAGCCGATCGCCGAGGCCGGCCTGCCGAGCGAGATCCGGCCGCTCACGCATTCGCTGAACGATCTGCTGGAGCGGCTGGCGCGCGCATTGCAGGCGCAGCGCGCATTCGTCGCCGACGCCGCGCACGAACTGCGCACGCCGCTCACCGCGCTCAAGCTGCAGATCCAGCTCGCTGAACGCGCGCGCAACGACGACGAACGCCGCGAGGCGTTCGCGATGGTGCGCGGCGGCCTGGAGCGGTCGATCCGGCTGGTGTCGCAGCTTCTGACCCTGGCGCGCCAGGAGCCCGGCGCATTCGAGCAGACGACGGCGCCGGTGGACCTGGCTGCGCTGGTGCGCACCGTGATCGCCGACCTGGCGGTCACCGCCGGCGAGCGCGGGGCGACGATCACGTTCGACCCGGCCGACGGCGTGGCTGCCACCGTGCAGGGTCATGCGGATTCGCTGCGCATCCTGGTCGGCAATCTGCTCGAGAACGCGTTGCGTCACAATCCGCCGCCCGCCCGCATCGAGGTGTCGCTGGCAGCGGCCGACGGCGGCGGAGTGCGGCTGCGCGTGCGCGATCATGGTCCCGGCATTCCGCCGCAGGCGCTGCAGCGGGTGTTCGATCGGTTCTATCGGGTCGTGCATGAAGGCGATGATTCGCCCGGTGGCGATGATGCGTCGCAGGGCAGCGGGCTGGGGCTGGCGATCGTGCGCAGCATCGCCGAGCGGCATCGGGCGCATATCGAGCTGCGCAATGCCGAGCCGGGGCCGGGGCTGATTGCCGACGTGATGTTTCCGGCGCCAAGCGCCGTAGGGCTCGATGGTTTGGATCCTGGTGTCCTGTTCCGGAGATAACTGGCACAAGGACGAGCGAGCAAGGGGCGAATGCAACGCGTGGTTCTGGGGTCGATACCGGTGGTATCGACCCCGGTTCGCAACGCCGCAGGCGCCGCTTCCTCCCTCGCCCGAAGGGTTTGCCCAAACGGGGTTCTCGTCCGATCATCCCCGTCTGGACGAATCCTCATGCCAGTCATCTCCTGAACAGGACACCAGACCATGAGCGAAATACACGTAAGCACCGATGTCGAGACCGACGGCCCGATTCCGGGGCCGCATTCCATGTTGAGTTTCGGCTCCGCCGCTGGGTTCGACTTCCTTTTCGTCTACTGGTATCTCATCCGTTTCGTTGGGGAGAGCCCGTTCAGCCATTCAGCGCTGGACATGAAGTCCTACGCGATGGCGGTGCTGAAGACCGAGTACCGCAAGAGCACCAAGCGCAACATGCCCAGGCAGTGGTTCGATGAGTTTCCCCACACGCACGTCGCGCTGGATGACGCTATCGAGCAGGGGGCGCTCTTCTGCAACATGCTCAAGTTCAATCATGCGAAGAGCGGCGCCTAGCGTCTCCTTGAGCGTGCCCTTAAGCCTCCCTTAAGTATCGCCCCCTACGATGCCGGCATCCAGGCCCCGCAGCCGTCCGCCGGACGGCACGGGCCGATCCGACTACAGGGAGTCCAGCAAATGAATCAGCGAGTCTTCAAGCGAGGTGCGATCGCGCTGGCGGTGGCCGGCGCGGTGGCGGGCATCGGCCTGCAGGCCGATCCGTCGTTCTGGCAGGCGCGTGCCGAAAGCGTCGTGCGCCCGGCCGCGACCGCGCCGATGGCGGTTGCCGGCGCAACAGGCGTCGATTTCTCGGCGATCGTCGAGCAGAACGGCGCTGCGGTGGTCAACATCAGCGTGACCGGCAAGGCCGAACGTTCCGATGCCAGCCAGGGCCTGTCGCCCAACGATCCTTACTTCGAGTTCTTCAAGCGCTTCGGTCCGCAGTTCCAGATGCCGCCGGAAGGCGCGCGCATCATGCGCGGCCAGGGCTCCGGCTT
>DAISWF010000374.1:0-4793 GCA_036826495.1 Burkholderiaceae bacterium | reverse complement strand
GCACCGCCTCGCCGTACTGCCTGAGCGCGGGCTGGCCCGCGCATTCGATGACCACATCGTGTCCGAGCGCGAGGAATGCGTCGATCGTATCGACGAACGGCACCGTGTCGGGCTGCGCAGGCAGGCGCCGGACCAGCACGCCGCTGACGGTCGCGGGCATCGACGGCACGGCCGGGGACGCGCTCGGGGACGCACCTGCCTGCGCCGTCGCGGTCACCTTCGGCGATGTGCCCGATGGCGCATCGAGGGATGCAGCCAGGTGCTGACGGATCCGCTGCGCCAGCACGCCGTGGCCGATCAGACCGATGCGGACGGGCTTCATGCGCGGATTCGCAAAGCGCGGTGGCGGAGCATGCGACGTACCGCGAGCGGCTACTGGACCTTGGGGATCCCGGCCTTGCGGATCACCCCGGTCCATTTGCTCAGTTCGCTGCGCAGCGTGGCATCGAACGCGGCGGGGCTGGAGCCGACCGGCTCGGCGCCCTGCGCGAGCAGCTTGTCGCGGACGTCGGGCCGCGCGATCACCTCGACGATCGCGCGATTGACCCGGTCGACCACCTCCTTCGGCGTGCCCGCCGGCGCCAGCAGGCCGACCCAGGTGATCGCCTCGAAGCCCTTCAGGCCCGAATCGGAGATCGTCGGCAGGTCGGGGACGGTGCGCGACGTGGTCAGCGTTCCCACGCCCAGCGCCTTCAGCCGGCCGGACTTGATGTTGGCCAGCGAGGTGTTCACCGCGTCGAACATGAACGACAGATGGCCGCCCATCAGGTCGGTCAGCGCCGGGCCGCTGCCCTTGTAGGGCGTATGCGTCAGTTGCACGCCGGCCATGCTGGCGAACAGCTCGCCGGCCAGGTGGTTCGAGCTGCCGCTGCCGGCCGAGCCATAGGTCAGCGCGCCGGGCTTGGACTTCGCCAGCGCGATGAACTCCTGCAGGTTGTTCACCGGCAGCGACGGATTGACGACCAGCAGATAGGGCACGATCGCGATCTGGGTCACCGCGGTGAAGTCCTTGATCGGGTCGAACGGCAGCTTCGTGTACAGCTCCGGCGTCGTCGTGTGGCTGGCCGCCGGCGCAACGAAGGTGTAGCCGTCCGGTGCCGCCTGAGCGGCCTGCGCGGTGCCCAGCGTGCCGCCGCCTCCGCCCTTGTTCTCGACGACGATCGGCTGCCCCAGCGTGTCGCCGAGCGCCGGCGAGATCGTCCGGATCACCACGTCGGCCACGCCGCCCGGCGCGAACGGCACGATGATCCGGATCGGCCGGGTCGGGTAGGGGTCGGCGGCGCCGGCGAGCGACGGGCAGGCTGCGGCCAGTGCGACCAGCAGTGCGCCGATCCGTTTGCGCAGCGGGCGTCGCGGGATGGAAGTGGCTGACATGAGGCGGGCTCCATCGGAAGTTGCGGGGTGTCGTCGGGTTGGCGGGGCAGCCCGGAAGCCTGTCGGAGTGCTGACGCGGGCAGCTTTCAACTGCGGCGGCCTCCCAGGCGCCGGTGGAGCAGCGCGGCGATCGCGACGTCCTCCAGCGGATTGCCCAGCGATTCGTACAGGTTGATCTCGCCGGGCGACTGGCGGCCGGTGCGCCGGCCGGTGACCAGCGCGCCGAGCTCCACCGTCCTGCTCCAGGGATCGATGCCGGCCTGTTCGGCGAGCAGCAGATCGCCGGCTTCGTGCCGCATGCCGTCGAAGGTCTCGACGACGATCGTCGACGAACGCTCGACGGTGACCGCATCGATCTCCGCCGCATTCGGGCGGGCCGAGCCGACCGCGATCAGCGTCGTGCCGTCATCGATGCGCCGGCCGTCGAACAGCGGCGTGGCCGAGCGCGTCGCCGTGACGACCAGATCGGCGCCGTCCAGTGCCTGCTCGGCCGGCATCACGGCGGCCGGCCGGCCGGTGGCCGCCTGCATCCGCCCGGCGAACGCCTGCGCGTTGGCGCGGCCGATCACCCGGATCTCGCCGATCGGATAGCGCCGGGTCAGCGCCTCGACATGCGAGGCGGCCTGCGTGCCGGTGCCGAACACCGCGAGCCTGCGCGAATCGGGCCGTGCCAGATACGAGGCGGCCAGCGCCGACACCGCCGCGGTACGCAGGCCGGTCAGCGCGCCGCCGTCGAAGGTCGCGACCAGCCTGCCGTCGGGAAGCGAGAACAACGCGATCAGGAAGCTGAAGCGCGAGCCGACCGCGGTATAGACCTTCGCGCCGCCGAAGCCGATGCCCGGAATCAGCGCCGCCATCGTGTTCAGCCGCACGCCCTGCGCGTCGGTCGGTATCCGGGCCTGCAGCGCGGTACGGCCTTCGGCCTGTTCGCGGAACACGTCGCGCATGCACTCGACGACGACGTCGAGCGGCAGCGACGCCAGCGCGTCGGTCAGCTCGGATTCCGTGAAGTGGCGCATCCCGGCGTGCTAGCGCAGGCGAACGGGCGGCGCGGGCTCGTCAGGCCACGCGATCACAGGATGCCTTCCTCGGCATACGGCGTGCCGCTCTCGATCCTTTCGTAGCCGAGCCGCGTCAGGTCCAGCGTGCGGTATTCGCCGTGCACGACCAGCTCCGCGATGCCGCGGCCGGCGGCCGGCGCATGCATCATGCCGTGACCGGAGAAGCCGGCCACCGTGTAGAGGTTGGGCAGCCGGTTGTTCCAGGCGCCGATCACCGGATTGCCGTCGAGCTCGTTGACCTCGTACAGCCCCGACCAGGTGCGGTGACATCTGGCCGCTTCCAGCGGCGGGAAGCGGTGGGCGACGGCCGGCCACACGACCCGTTCGAAGTAGCCGTGATCGACCTCGAAGTCGAAGCCGCGTTGCGCGCTGCCGTCCACCAGGCCGCCCGAGAAGCCCTTGCCCTCCGAACGGAACGCCAGCCGCGCGACGTCCTTCACGTACGGCAGCGACTCCATCGGCGAGCCGGGAGTGAAGTAGTGCTCGAACCGCCGCAGCGGGCTGACCGGCAGATTCATGCCGAACATCTGCGCCACCACGCCCGACCAGGCGCCGGTCGCGTTGACGAACCTGTCGGCGACGATGCGGCCGCCGCTCTGCAGCCGGACCGCGACGGCCTTGCTCGGCGTGGTCTCGGCATCGACGACGCGATCGGCGAGGTAGGTGGCGCCCAGCTCGACCGCCTTGCGGCGGAAGCCCCACAGCAGCCCGTTCGGATCGCACCAGCCGTCATGCGGCGTGTGCGCGCCGGCGCCGAGATCGTCGACGTTCATCGACGGGAATTTCTGCTTGAGCTCCGACGGGCTCAGCAGATCGACGACGCAGCCGCCGGCCTGCTGCTTGCGGACGTTGCGCTCCAGGTTCGCGACGTTGTCCGGCGGGACGATGAACAGATAGCCGCCCTGCACCCAGTCCACCGGCGCCGGCCGCTCGGCGGTAGCCATCGTGCGTTCGAAGTTCCTGATGAACTCGAGGCTGAACAGCGACATCCGGATGTTCTCGAGCACCGTGAACTGCACGCGGCAGCCGCCCGAGGCGCGCAGCGCCGACGCGAACTCGTAGGTGGAGTCCGGCTCGATCACGCAGACCGACAGCGCCGGATCCTCCTTCATCAGGAAGTAGGCGGCGGCGCTGCCGATGATGCCGCCGCCGATGACGGCGACGTCGTAGCGGGTGCTCGTGTCCTGCATTGCGAGTGTCGATGGGCGCGTGGTGAGCTGTCTTTATCAAGGTATCCGATTTTGGATCCAATCGTCAACGGTATCCGCTGGACACCCCGGGCGACGCCGGTCAGCCGCGCTTCTCCGCTTCCAGCAGCACCCGCTGCGTGTGCTGGATGTGTTCCTCGAGCAGCCGCACCGCCTGCTCGACATCGCCGCGGGTGCAGGCCCGCAGCAGGGCGCGGTGTTCGGTCTGCGACGATTTGCGGCCGACGATCGACGACTGATGGGTGCGCAGATGGATGCTGGCGCCGCGGACGATCTCCTCGATCATCTTCACGAGGCGCGGCCGGCCGCTCGGACGGTACAGCGCCAGATGGAACGCGAGGTTCAGCTCGGTCCATTCGCGCGGCGAATCGCTGGCGTCATAGCGCCGCAGGATCTCGGTGGCCGCCGCCAGGTCGGCGCGGGTCATGTTCGGCACCGCCAGCTTCAACGCACGCGTCTCCAGGCCGATCCGGATGTCGAGGATCTCCAGCAGCTCGGGGATCGACTTCGTCGCGACCACCGATCCCTGATGCGCGGTATGCTCGATCAGTCCCTCGGCCTGCAGCCGCCGCAGTGCCTCGCGTACCGGTATCCGGCTGACGCCGAACCGCTGCGCGAGCGCCTCCTGCTTCAATTGCACCCCGACGCCGAGCGAGCCTTTCAGGATCAGGTCGCGCAACGCGGCCGTGACGGTATCGGCGGTCAGCACCGCTTCGCCGGATTTCGAACCGGCCGGGATCGACGCTTCAGGCATGGGCAGGGTGGGTCGACGCGAGGCTTCGATCATATCCAATTTTGGATCCACAGGGCGTGCGGGTTGCTCGGGCTCTCCCCGAGGTCGACGGCCTGAGTCACCCCGGCAGGTTCAGCCGCGACGAGTTCTTGACCTCTTCCATCACCGCATAGGTGCGGGTCTCGCGCACGCCGGGGAGCTGCCACAGCACGTCGCCGGCGAAACGCCGGTAGGCGTTCATGTCGGCGCTGCGGGTCTTGATCAGATAGTCGAAGCCGCCGGCCACCATGTGGCATTCGAGGATCTGCGGATGCACCTGCACCGCCGCCTTGAACTGCTCGAAGACGTTCGGCGTCGTGCGGTCGAGCAGCACCTCGACGAACACCAGCAGGCCGGCGCCCAGCTTCAGCGGATTCA
>DAISWF010000373.1:0-4805 GCA_036826495.1 Burkholderiaceae bacterium | reverse complement strand
TACAACGGCCCGAAGTACCTGGTCTGCAACTCCGACGAAGGCGAGCCCGGCACCTTCAAGGACCGCGACATCCTGCGCTACAACCCGCACATCGTCATCGAGGGCATGGCGATCGCGGCCTATGCGATGGGCATCACGGTCGGCTACAACTACATCCACGGCGAGATCTTCGACACCTACCTGCGTTTCGAGCAGGCGCTGGAAGAGGCGCGCGCGGCCGGCTATCTGGGCAACAACATCCTCGGCTCGGAGTTCTCGTTCCAGCTCCACGCGTTCCACGGTTTCGGCGCCTACATCTGCGGCGAGGAAACGGCGCTGCTGGAGTCGCTGGAGGGCAAGAAGGGGCAGCCGCGCTTCAAGCCGCCGTTCCCGGCCAGCTTCGGTCTGTACGGCAAGCCGACGACGATCAACAACACCGAGACCTTCGCCGCGGTGCCGTGGATCATCCGCAACGGCGCGCAGAAGTATCTGGAATGCGGCAAGCCGAACAACGGCGGCACCAAGATCTTCTCGATTTCCGGCGACGTGGAGCGTCCCGGCAATTACGAGATCCCGCTGGGCACGCCGTTCGCGAAGCTGCTGGAGCTGGCCGGCGGGGTGCGCCACGGCCGCAAGCTCAAGATGGTGATCCCGGGCGGCTCGTCGATGCCGGTGCTGCCGGCCGACATCATGATGGCCACCGACATGGACTACGACTCGATCGCCAAGGCGGGCTCGATGCTGGGTTCCGGTGCGGTGATCGTGATGGACGAGACCCGCTGCGCGGTGAAGTCGCTGCTGCGTCTGTCGTACTTCTATTACGAGGAAAGCTGCGGCCAGTGCACACCGTGCCGCGAGGGCACCGGTTGGCTGTACCGGATGGTCGACCGGATCGAACGCGGCGAAGGGCGGATGGAGGATCTGGACCGGCTGAACACCGTCGCCGACAACATCCAGGGCCGCACGATCTGCGCGCTGGGCGACGCGGCGGCGATGCCGGTGCGCGCGTTCCTCAAGCACTACTGGAAAGAGTTCGAGTACCACGTGCAGCACAAGACCTGCCAGGTGCCCACCTATGTCTGAACCTGTGGCCCTGAAGGCCATGACGGCCATGACGGCCCGGAATCCGCGCAATGGTTGAAGTCGAAATCGACGGCCGCAAGGTCGAGGTGCCCGAAGGCAGCATGGTGATGCATGCGGCCAATGCGCTGGACATCTACGTCCCGCATTTCTGCTATCACAAGAAGCTGTCGATCGCCGCCAACTGCCGGATGTGCCTGGTCGACGTCGAGAAGGCGCCCAAGCCGTTGCCGGCCTGCGCCACCCCGGTCACCAACGGCATGAAGGTACTGACCCGCTCCGACAAGGCGGTCAAGGCGCAGAAGGGGGTGATGGAGTTCCTGCTGATCAACCATCCGCTCGACTGCCCGATCTGCGACCAGGGCGGCGAGTGCCAGTTGCAGGACCTGGCGGTCGGCTACGGCGGCTCGGCCTCGCGCTACACCGAGGAAAAGCGGGTGGTGTTCCAGAAGAACCTGGGCCCGCTGGTGTCGGCCGCCGAGATGAGCCGCTGCATCCACTGCACCCGCTGCGTGCGCTTCGGCCAGGAGGTGGCCGGCGTCATGGAGCTCGGCATGGGCGGCCGCGGCGAGCATTCCGAGATCATGAGCTTCGTCGGCCGCTCGGTCGATTCCGAGCTGTCGGGCAACATGATCGACCTGTGCCCGGTCGGCGCGCTGACCTCCAAGCCGTTCCGCTACTCGGCGCGCACCTGGGAGCTGGTGCGGCGCCGTTCGATCGCGCCGCACGATGCGCTCGGCTCGCCGGTGGTGGTGCAGGTCAAGAACAACCGCGTGATGCGGACGCTGCCGCTCGAGGACGACAGCCTGAACGAATGCTGGCTGTCGGACCGCGACCGCTTCTCGTACGAGGGCCTGAACAGCGACGAGCGGCTGACCCGGCCGATGATCAAGCACGACGGCCGCTGGCAGGAAGTGGACTGGCAGACCGCGCTCGACTACGTCGCGCGCACGCTCAAGGCGATCGCCGGCGATCACGGCCCGGCGAAGATCGGCGCGCTGGCGTCGCCGCACGCCACCGTCGAGGAGCTGGCGCTGCTGGCCCGGCTGATGCGCGGCCTGGGCAGCGGCAACATCGACACCCGTCTGCGCCACAGCGACTTCTCGCTGGACGGTCAGCTTGCCGGCGCGCCCTGGCTCGGCATGAAGGTCGAGGAGATCAATTCGCTCGAGCAGCTTCTGCTGGTCGGTTCGTTCCTGCGCAAGGATCATCCGCTGCTGGCGGCACGGGTGCGCCAGGCGGTCAAGCGCGGCTGCCAGGTGTCGGTGGTCCATGCCACCGACGACGACCTGCTGATGCCGCTGGCCGGCCGTGCGATCGTCGCGCCCAGCCGCTGGGTCGACACGCTGTCGGCGGTGCTGGTCGCGCTGCACCAGGCGTCCAGCACGCCGGTGCCGCCGGAGCTGGCCGGCGTGCAGGTCGACGACGCCACCCGGGCGCTGGCCGAGGGGCTGCGCAGCGGCGAACGCAAGGCGGTGCTGCTCGGCAACGCGGCGGTCCAGCATCCGCAGGCCGGCCGGCTGGTGGCGCTGGCGCAGGCGATCGCCACCAGCATCGGCGCGCGCTTCGGCTTCCTGACCGAAGCGGCCAACACTGTCGGCGCCCATCTGGCGGGCGCGGTGCCGGCCGGCGACGGTCTGAATGCACGTCAGATGGTCGAACAGCCGCTGGCTGCCTATCTGCTGCTGAACATCGATCCGTCGCTCGACCATGCATTCCCGGTCAAGACGCGGGCGGCGCTGGCGGGCGCCGCGTCGGTCGTCGCGCTGACGATGTTCCGCTCGCAGGAGCTCGACGAGCTGGCCGACTGCCTGCTGCCGATCGCGCCGTTCACCGAAACCTCCGGCACCTTCGTCAACTGCGAAGGCCGTGCCCAGTCGTTCAACGGCGTCGTGCGGCCGCTCGGCGATACGCGGCCGGCGTGGAAGGTGCTGCGCGTGCTCGGCAACCTGCTGGGCCTGGCCGGCTTCGATCAGGACAACTCCGAGGCGGTGCGCGACGCGGTGCTGGGCGACGGCACCTCGTCGGCGCTGGACAACACGCTGAGCACCGTGGTGACCGGGGCAGCGCCGGCATCGTCACCCGCGACGTTGCCGGCCGGCCGGCTGGAGCGGATCGCCGACATCCCGATCTACGCCACCGATCCGCTGGTGCGGCGGGCCGACAGCCTGCAGCGCACCCACGATGCGGCACCGCCTGCCGCACGGCTGTCGGCGGTCACCGCGGCCGGGCTCGGGCTTGCCGATGGCGACGCGGTGACGGTGACCCAGCCCGAAGGCGGCCTTGTGTCGCTGGTGGTGGCGATCGACGACCGGGTCGCGACCGGCGCCGTGCGGATCGCCGGCGCATCGCCGTCGACCGCCGGCCTGTCGTCGCTGTTCGGGCCGGTGGAACTCGCCAAAGACGCAAAAGGTCAGGGCTGACAGGGCTGATGCCGATGGATCAGATTCTTCCGACACTGCATTCGCTGGGCAACAACTACCTCGGCGCGGTCTGGCCGGTGGTATGGAACCTGGCCAAGATCGTGCTCGTCGTGCTGCCGCTGCTCGGCTGCGTCGCCTACCTGACGCTGTGGGAGCGCAAGATGATCGGCTACATGCACGTGCGGATGGGGCCCAACCGGGTCGGCCCCAAGGGACTGCTGCAGCCGATCGCCGACGCGCTGAAGCTGATCTTCAAGGAGATCATCCTTCCGACGCAGGCGAGCAAGGCGCTGTACCTGATCGGCCCGGTGATGACGATCATGCCGGCGATGGCCGCCTGGGCGGTGATCCCGTTCGGTCCCGATACGGTGCTGGCCAACGTCAACGCCGGGCTGCTGCTGCTGATGGCGATCACGTCGCTCGAGGTGTATGGCGTCATCATCGCCGGCTGGGCGTCGAACTCGAAGTACGCGTTCCTCGGCGCGATGCGGGCGTCGGCGCAGATGGTGTCGTACGAGCTGGCGATCGGCTTCGCGCTGGTGGCGGTGCTGATGGTCAGCGGCAGCCTGAACATGATCGACATCGTGCAGGGGCAGGGCCGCGGCTGGGCGGCGTCGGCGGGGCTGGGGTTCCTGTCGTGGAACTGGCTGCCGCTGCTGCCGGTGCTGGCGCTGCTGTTCGCGGCGGCGGTGGCCGGGACCCATCGCCCTCCGTTCGACGTCGCCGAGGGCGAAACGGAGATCGTCGCCGGGCACATGGTCGAGTACTCGGGCATGGGTTTCGCGGTGTTCTTCCTCGCCGAGTACGCGAACATGATCCTGCTGTCGGCGCTGGCCGCGATCATGTTCTTCGGCGGCTGGCATCCGCCGTTCGGTTTCCTGTCGTTCATCCCGGGCTGGATCTGGCTCGGCATCAAGACCTTCGTGCTGGTGTCGATGTTCATCTGGTTCAGGGCATCGTTCCCGCGGTACCGCTATGACCAGATCATGCGGCTGGGCTGGAAGATCTTCATTCCGGTGACGCTGATCTGGATCGTGGTCCTCGCGATCTGGATGCAGACCCCGTGGAACATCTGGAAATGAACCGCAAGAGCAAGAGATAGGGCGCAGACCGCCATGCAAGCAGTCAAGGAATTCTTCTCCAGCTTCATGCTGCTGGAGCTGCTGAAGGGGCTCAGGCTGACCGGCCGGTACTTCTTCGCGCGCAAGATCACGATCCAGTTCCCCGAGGAGAAGACGCCGATGTCGCCGCGCTTCCGGGGGCTGCATGCGCTGCGCCGCTACCCCAACGGCGAGGAGCGCTGCATCGCCTGCAAGCTGTGCG
>DAISWF010000372.1:0-4835 GCA_036826495.1 Burkholderiaceae bacterium | reverse complement strand
CGGTGCGGGGGTCGGTGTCGGCCCCGGCGTCGGAGCGGGCGTCGGCGCGGTCGGCGATTGTGCCGGCGATTGCGACGGAGCCGGTGCAGGCGCTTCGGCCGGTGATCCGGGTGAAGGCTTGGCGGGCGCCGGCGCTTCAGCGACCGGATTCGGCGACGGCGCGCCTCCGCCACCCCCACCGCCGCAGGCGGCCATCGCGATCATCACACCTGCCACCGATGACCATCGGGCGGACTTCACCAGAGCTTTCAAGCACCCTCACTTCATCGAAAAAAAGCCTTTCGATGCGTCAACTTTATCGATCGCTCCGCCGGACCCCGGTGATCGAATTCACGTGATGTCACACATTGCGACCAGCGCCGGCGGACATAGAATGAGCAGGCGCGCCGGCGTCCGTCCGGCCGACCGCATGAACGGAGCAGCACCATGCCATTCACCTCCTGGGACAACCCGATGGGCACGAACGGCTTCGAGTTCATCGAGTACGCAGCGCCCGATCCGGCCGCGCTCGGTGCGGTGTTCGAGCTGATGGGCTTCGTCACGGTGGCGCGCCACCGTCACAAGGACGTCACCCTCTACCGTCAGGGCGGCATCAACTTCATCATCAATGCCGAGCCCGATTCGTTCGCGCAGCGCTTCGCCCGGCTGCACGGGCCGTCGATCTGCGCGATCGCGTTCCGGGTCGACGACGCGGCATCGGCGTACAGGCGGGCGCTGGATCTGGGCGCCTGGGGCTTCGATTCGCGCAGCGGCCCGATGGAGCTCAACATCCCGGCGATCAAGGGGATCGGCGATTCGCTGATCTACTTCGTCGACCGCTGGCGCGGCAAGGACGGCGCGGCGGCCGGCGCGATCGGCGACATCTCGATCTACGACGTGGATTTCGTGCCGATCGCCGGCGTCGACCCGTTCCCGAAGGGCGCGGGGCTGACCGGCGTCGATCATCTGACGCACAACGTGCATCGCGGCCGGATGAAGGAATGGGCGGATTTCTACGAACGCTTCTTCAACTTCCGCGAGATCCGCTATTTCGACATAGAGGGCAAGGCCACCGGCGTCAAGTCCAAGGCGATGACCTCGCCGTGCGGGCTGATCCGCATCCCGATCAACGAGGAAGGCAACGACGCCGGCGGGCAGATCCAGGAGTACCTGGACCTCTATCGCGGCGAGGGCATCCAGCACATCGCGCTGGCCAGCGACGATGTCTACGACACGGTGGAGCTGCTGCGTGCGCGCGGCGTGGAGTTCCTCGACACGCCCGACACCTACTACGAGCTGATCGACAAGCGGCTGCCGGGGCACGGCGAGGACCTGGCGCGCCTGAAGCGCAACCGCATCCTGGTCGACGGCGGGCCCGACGGCGGGCTGCTGCTGCAGATCTTCACGAAGACGGTGATCGGGCCGATCTTCTTCGAGATCATCCAGCGCAAGGGCGACGAGGGCTTCGGCGAAGGCAACTTCAAGGCGCTGTTCGAATCGATCGAGCTCGACCAGATGCGGCGCGGCGTGGTCAAGGAAGGGTCCAAGGCATAATCGGCCCTCATGCCGACACGCCGCCGCCCCGACGACGCCGAACATCCGATCCTCGAACAGGTCCGCCGCGCGCTGTGGCTGAATCGCGAGACCGGGCTGCATTTTCCAGGCGCGCTGCTGCAGGTCGAGCACGTCGACGACCCGCAGGCCGACGGCCATACCGCGCTGCAGGTGACGCCGGCGGTCACCGATGAGGCCGGCGAGCTCGACATCGGCGCGGTGATGGTGCTGGCCGACCTGACGCTCGGCTACTCGTTCCGCAAGATGCGCGACCTCACGAGCCGGGTGGCCACCGTGAGCCTGTCGATCGATCTGACCGGCGTGCGGCGGGCGGGCCGCATCGATTCGATCGGCCATCTGCGCGGCTTCACCCGCGGCGCCACCAGCCAGGTGGGACTGGCCGACGTCGAGCTGCGCACTACCGAAGGTTCGATCGCATTCGGCCGCGGCACGTTCATGCTGTTGCCGGTGCCGGGCGGCACCGCGCTGTCGACGTCGCCGATCCGCCGGGCGGCCGACTATGCGCAGCCGTTGCCGGATTTCGAGCTGCTGCCGGACGAGGCGCGCATCTTCGAGCGGGCCGGAGCGGCGTTCGACCGGCACGGCCCCGGGCGTTTCCTCGCCGGCTTCTGGGACTACAACGCCGAGGTGTGGGGCGAGCGCGCCACCGCGCGGATGGAGATCGGCCCGCACGTGGGCAACCGCGTCGGCCATGTGCACGGCGGCGTGCTGTGCGGGCTGGCCACGCACACGGCGCAGGCGGTGCTGGGCCGCGACTGGCTGCCCAGCCGGGTCGCCGCGTCGTTCCTGGCCCCCGGCGTCGGCCATTTCATCCATGCCGATGCCACCCTGGTCCATCGCGGCTCGTCGACCGCGGTGGTCCGCACGGTGCTGGTCGCCGACACCGGCCGGACGCTGATGGACGTGATGACGACGTTCTTCAAGCGGGCGGACGGCTGACCGGCGACCAGCCGGAATCCGGCCGGCTACCAGGCCGGCCGACCCGCCCCGATCCCCGGCGGCGCTCGCGCGGCGCTCTCAGGCACATCGTTTGCCAGACCCCTTGCCCAGACAGAGCGAGGGACCGCTATGGATCCGAACAAGGGACTGTGGCTGCTGCTGGCGGTCGCGATCACCACGGTGCTGCTGTCGCCCACCCAGCGGGGGTCCGACGCACCGTCGCATGCGGCGCCCGGGGCGTCCGGCGCACCGAGCGCCGCCGCGCCGGCGTCGGCCATGCGGCCGGTCAACACGGCCACCGACGGGCGGACGATCCACGTGACGCCGCTGGAGTCGCGGATGGTGTCGGTCAGCAGCCTGGACAACGCCAGCTCGCGGCTGGCCAGCCACGAGCGCGAATTCATCGCTGCGGCGGCGGTGACGATGGCCTACGAGGCACGGATGGCGGAGCTGGCCAGCCGGCAGGCGAGCGACCCGCAGATCGGCGAGTATGCAGCGGAGCTGAAGGCGAACCGCTGGGCGTTCCGCGACGAGCTGGCGGCCTTCATCGAGACCCGCGATGGGCCGCCGCTGCCGGGCGAGCTGACGCGCGACCAGCAGAAGCGCCTCGATGCGCTGGGCCGGGCGGTCGGTCAGGAGTTCGACCGGCGCTTCGTGCAGTCGGTGGGCGCCGGCGAGCAGCAGGGGACGGTGCGGTTGTTCGAGGCCGCCAGCCGCTCGGTCCGCAATCCGACGCTGAAGGCCTGGGTCGACAAGACGCTGCCGGCGTTGCGCACGCAACTCGCGCAGGCCGAGGCGCTGCGCAAGCCGGTGATCGCGCGCAGCGACGGGCCGCCGAAGGTAGCGCTGCGCTGATCCGCCGATCGATTGCGACTGCTGACCGATTGCGGTTGACGTGTCCGCCGTTCCCGACACCTCCTGCTTCGTCCCCGAGCGGCTGCCGGATGGCCTGGTCTACGTGACCGACGAAATGCCCGGCATCCGCCGCGTCCGCAACGGCAGCGGCTTCTCCTATCGCGCTCCCGATGGCCGGCCGCTGACCCGCGAAGCCGACCTCGCCAGGATCCGGCGGCTGGCGATCCCGCCGGCGTACGAGGACGTATGGATCTGCCCGCTATCCAACGGTCATCTGCAGGCCACCGGTCGCGATGCCCGTGCGCGCAAGCAGTACCGCTATCACGAGCTGTGGCGACTGCAGCGCGACGAGCACAAGTTCGATCGGCTGGCCGAGTTCGGCGAGCGGCTTCCGCGGATCCGCAACCGCATCGCGCGTGAGCTGGAACGCGGTGCGGCCCGCGCTCCCGACCGCACGACCGTGCTGGCCACCGTCGTGCGGCTGCTCGACACGACGCTGATACGCGTCGGCAACGACAGCTACGCACGCGAAAACGGATCATTCGGCCTGACCACCTTGCGCAACCGCCACGTGATCGTCGGCCCCGGAACCCTGCGGCTGCGCTTTCGCGGCAAGAGCGGCGTGCAGCATGACGTGAGGATCGACGACCGCCGGGTCGCGAAGATCGTCCGCCGCTGTCAGCAGCTTCCCGGCCAGACGCTGTTCACCTGCGTCGAAGCCGACGGCGAATGCTCGGCGGTGGGATCGGCGGACGTCAACGACTACCTTGCCGACATCGCCGGCGAACGGTTCACCGCCAAGGATTTCCGCACCTGGCATGGCAGCGCGCTGGCGCTGGACCTGCTGTGGACGGCCCGCCGGTGCGAGCCGCTGCCCTCTCCGGTGGCGCTGCTGCGCGATGTGGCGGGCCGGCTGGGCAACACCGTGGCGGTATGCCGCAAGGCCTATGTGCATCCGGACGTGCAGCAGCTCGGAACCCGGCTGCGCGACGAATCCTTCGCCGCCTGGCGCGCGCTGGCCAGGCTGCCCGCCAGGCCCCGGGGACTGACGGCACCGGAGCGCAGGCTGCTGAAACTGCTCGGATGATGCGGGGAGGGCCACCCCTCTCCCCTGCGCTGCGGCCGCGGATTTCTGCCAAGATCCGGGTCGATGATCCGCAAGCTGTTCACAGCAGTCCTTCTGGTCCTGGCCGGTCTGGCGGTCGCCCTCGTCGCGATCATGCTGACCCGCCCTTCGCGGCAGCTCGTCGTGCCGCCGGTGCAGCCGGTGGCCGTCGATGCCCGGGCGGCGGCCGAGCGGCTGGCGACTGCGGTGCGCATCCCGACGGTATCGGTGGAGTCCGGCAAGGTCGTCGAGCCCGAGCAGTTCCTGAAGCTGCACCAGCACCTGGCCGACAGCTTTCCGAAGCTGCACGCGGCGCTGCAGCGCGAGCTGATCGGCGACTACAGCCTGCTCTACACCTGGCCCGGCCGCGATGCGCAGGCGC
>DAISWF010000371.1:0-4858 GCA_036826495.1 Burkholderiaceae bacterium | reverse complement strand
CCCCCTGCTCGAGCGGCAGGTTGGCCCAGCCCGTCTGAATCCCCGGCTGCGGGGTGGCGCCGCGTTCGAGCAGCACCGCCACCACCGCCAGCCGGCCTTCGGCATCCTTGTGCACCAGGTGCGCGACCATGTCGTACTGCTTGCCGTCGACCCGTTCCTCGGACGGGCGATGGAAGTGGAACTGCACCAGCTCGTAACGGCGGCCGCCGACCGTCAGGCCGCTGCCGGCCGCCAGGTTCACCTGCACCGTGTGGCCGTTGTCGATGACCCGGAAGGCGGCCGGCTGGTAGTCGAAGCGGATCGCCTCCAGGTCGACGCGGAAGCCCTCGCGGATGTCGATCGGCGACTGCCGCGCGCCGGTCGAGCACCTGGCGAACTCGGGGTGCAGCCGGGCCCAGTGCTCGGGGCCGGACTCGCCGGCATAGGACCAGTGCACGTGGCCGGTCGCGGCCGCGTGGGGGTGTGCAGCCGCAGCCGTGTCGGCCGCGTTGCGCGCCGGCGCATGCGCGAGCGACGTGATGCGCGAGATCGGCGGGGCCGCGACGACGGCGGGTGCCCCGGCAGCCGGCCCGGCCGCCGCCTCGTGCGCGCGCCGATGCGCGGCCGCCAAGGCCGCAGCCTGCCCGTTGCCAGGGCGCATCGCTTCGGCGGCCGGCGCGGGGTAGGTCGTCTTCTGGTAGATCGGCGGGTTGGCCGGCCCGCGCGATGCGGCGGGTTCCGTAGCGGCGCTCGTCGCCACCGTCCGCGAAGGGTTCTGCACCGTCAGCCGGTTCGGCTCGGGGCGCCGCTCGGGCCGCTGCTGCGCCGCCGTGCGCTTGTCCGACGCCTGCCGGTCACCGTCCTTCGCGGCGGCCGCGCGTTCGGCCTTCATCGCCGCCAGCCTCTCGGCGATCCGCAGGCTCAACTGCTCGATCGCCTCGTCCGACGTCATCGCCTCCTTGCCCTTGCGCGACGCCGAGCGCTCGCGCCGCCCGTCGACCCGCTCGCCGGAGTCGGTGGTATAGCCGTCGGACCGGCGCGACGGCGGGTCGCTGGCGAACGCCGGCAGGCAGCCGGCGATCAGGCTGGCGGCCAGCAGGGCCTGGCAGGGAAGAAAGCGTTGCATCGGTCGACACGTCCTGGCGGTTTCTTCAGGAAATGTCGGCCGCCGGACGGTGCGCTTGAGGGGGGCGGCCTGCCGTCCGGGCGCCGGTTCGCCCGCCTGTCGGCCGGGCCGACGGAACATCGACGCCCGCGCGCCTTCACGCGCCCGCGACGCCCGATGCAGCCTACTTGTCGCTGCGCATGATCAGCGCGCTGACCGCCCAGCTTATCAGGCTGTAGACGATCGCGCCGATGATCGCCCAGCCGAAGCTGTCGACGCTGAAACCCTTGACCCAGTTGGCGGTCAGCCAGAACAGCAGCCCGTTGATGACGAACGTGAAGAGCCCCAGCGTCAGCACGTTGATCGGCAAGGTCAGGATGATCAGGATCGGCCGGATGATCGCGTTCAGCAGGCCCAGCACCAGCGCCACCACCAGCGCCGTCGGGAAGTCCTGGACCTTCACCGCCGACAGCAGGTAGGGCAGCGCCAGCAGGCACAGGGCGTTGATCGCCCATCCCAGTAGAATCCGCATCTGGACACTCCCCGACGAACAATTTCTTAGACCAGAACAATCATGATACGCGACGCCGAAACGCTCAACGTGCTGCTCGACTCCCTGCGCCGCTTCGTCAAGGGCCGGCTGGTCCCGCGCGAGGCCGAGGTCGCCGAGTCCGACGCGATACCGGCCGACATCCAGCAGGAGATGCGCGAGCTGGGCCTGTTCGGGCTGACCTTGCCCGAAGCGTACGGCGGCCTGGGCCTGACGATGGAGGAGGAGGTGCTGGTGACGTTCGAGCTCGGCAAGACGTCGCCGGCGTTCCGTTCGTTCATCGGCACCAACAACGGAATCGGCTCGATCGGCATCGTGATCGACGGCACCACCGAGCAGAAGAACAAGTACCTGCCGAAGGTCGCGTCGGGCGAATACATCGCGTCGTTCTGCCTGACCGAACCGGATGCCGGCTCCGACGCGGCGGCGCTGAAGACGGTGGCGGTCCGCGACGGCGACCACTACGTGCTGAACGGCACCAAGCGTTTCATCACCAATGCGCCGACCGCGTCGGTCTACACGGTGATGGCGCGCACCGATCCGTCCAACCGCGGCGCGGGCGGCATCTCGGCGTTCATCGTCGAACGCGGCACGCCGGGCCTGTCGACCGGCAAGCCGGAGAAGAAGATGGGGCAGCAGGGCGCCCACATCAGCGACGTGATCTTCGAGAACTGCCGGGTGCCGGCGGCGAACCTGATCGGCCTGAAGGAGGGCGTCGGCTTCAAGACCGCGATGAAGACGCTCGATAAGGGGCGTATCCACATCGCCGCGCTGTCGGTCGGCGCCGCCGAGCGGATGCTGAGCGATGCGCTGGCCTATGCGTCGGAGCGCAGGCAGTTCTCCAAGCCGATCGTCGACTTCCAGCTCATCCAGGCGATGCTGGCCGACAGCCAGGCCGAGATCTATGCGGCGCGCAACATGGTGCTCGACGCCGCGCGCAAACGCGACGAAGGTCGCGAGGTCACGATGGAGGCGTCGTGCAGCAAGCTGTTCTGCACCGAGATGTGCGGCCGGGTCGCCGACCGCGCGGTGCAGATCTTCGGCGGCGCCGGCTACGTGTCCGAATACGGCATCGAGCGCTTCTATCGCGACGTGCGGATCTTCCGGCTGTACGAAGGCACGTCGCAGATCCAGCAGCTCATCATCGCCCGCGAGCTGAAGCGGCGCGGCGTCGTCTGATCCTGTCGTCCACCACACGAGGAGACTCATTCATGATTCACGTGATCGCGATCATCACCGCCAAGCCGGGCAAGCGCGACGAGCTGATCGCCGCGATGAAGGCCAACGTGCCGGCGGTGCGGGCCGAGCAGGGCTGCATCGAATACGGGCCGGCGATCGATGCCACCCGCACGCCCGCGAAGATGGGCCCGGACACCGTCGTCGTCATCGAGAAATGGGCCGACGAGGCGGCGCTCGCCGCCCATGCAGCGTCGCCGCACATGGCCGCCTATGGGGCGAAGACCAAGGACATCGTCGCGGACCGCAAGATCCACATCCTGCAGAACGCCTGAGCGGGCGGCGGGCGGCGGTGCCGGGCTGCCAGCTCCCGGATCGTCAATCGCCGTAAGGCCACAGGCCCTTCGGCCTGCGTTTGTGCGGCAGCTTGTCGAGCTGCGAGCTGACCGCGCCCGGCGTCTCGACATAGATCACCTCGCGCGCCGGCGGGCCGAACACCGCATAGAAGTGCTGCGAGCTCTTGACGACGACGATGCGCGCGGCCTTCCAGTCGCGGCCCATCGGCGCGAACAGGTCGCCGAGCGCCTGATTGCGCTCGCTGTTCAGCACCACCTCCACAGCGCCGCCTGTGGTGGCTATCCGCACCAGCGCCGAATCGCCCAGCGGCGCGGTCGAGCCCTTGCGGCCGAACGCATCGAGCATCTGCGCATCGCGCACGAGCGACACCACCTCCACCTGCGCATCGATCGGATCGCCCGACATCGGGCTGATCTTGCCGCCGATCCGCAGCGACAGCCGGGCGCCGGCGCCGGCCGCGAAACAGATGCGCACCGCGACCGGATCCCACAATGGGCCGAGCAGGCTGCCGCCGACGCCGCGTTCGATCAGCCGGCGCAGCACGAACGTCGAATCGCCCGCCGCGCCGCCGCCGGTGTTGTCGGCACTGTCGGCGAGCACGACCGGTCCGCCGTTCAGCGCCAGCGCCCGATCGATCGCTTCGTCGGGCCCGGGATAGGCGGGCGTGAGCCGGTCGCGAAAGCCGATGATCTCGCGCCCCAACCGCTCGGCGAGCGCGTCGCCGTCGGCGCGCCGGTCATCGGTGATCACCAGCACCCGGGTGCCCAGAGACGGCACGTCGCCCCATGGAAAGCCGTGCACCAGCGACACCGACAGCACGCCGTCGCGGCCCTCGAGCGCCTGCATGCGGTCGACGAATCCGCGCATCGGTTCGCGGCTGGTGTGCAGAATCGCGATCATCCGGCAGTCGAACACCGACTTGACCGGCCGGATCCGGCCGGCCTGCGTCGCCTCGGTCAGCGCGACCACCTCGCGGGCGCGCTCGAGCACGTCGGTGTGCGGGTATTCCTTGAAGAACACCATGATGTCGGCGTTCGCGCACTTGCGTTCGGTCATCTGCGCATGGGGATCGAGCTCCGCGCCGATCGGTACCGACGGCCCGACCAGCGCCCGCACCTGTTCCAGCAGATCGCCCTCGGCATCGTCGTACCCATCGGCGATCATCGCGCCGTGCAGCCCCAGCAGCACCATGTCGACCGGCATCGCCGCGCGCAGCGCGTCGAGCACGCCGGCGCGCAAGGTCTCGTAAGCCGCGCGCGTCGTCGTGCCGCTCGGCGTCGCGAACGCCACCGGCCCTTCGATCAAGGTCCAGCCGGCCTCGCGTGCGCGTTCGCGGGCGGCGCGCTGCACCGATGCGAACGGATGCAGCGCCTCGTCGGGTTTGCCGGCCGGCGCCAGCGCCTCGACGCCGAAGTCGGCGAGCCCGGTCGGCAGCGGCGCGAAGGTGTTGGTCTCGGTGCCCAGGGTGGCGGTGAAGACGCGCATCGGAGGTTCCGTGGCTCGAGGGGAGCATGCTCCCCGGGTGGATGACGAGGTCGACGGCGGCGGCGTTCCGATGCACGCATCCGTGACGACCAGAGCCGATTCTATGCGGCTGCCGGCGGGCCGTGCGCAACGCACCGCAGCGTCGTCGTCTGGCAATATCCACAGTCCGTCTCGATTCACACGGACGTATCCAGATGAGCAGCGAC
>DAISWF010000370.1:0-4869 GCA_036826495.1 Burkholderiaceae bacterium | reverse complement strand
GCCTGGTGGCGCAACGTCCCCTGGCGGCTGGCCAACCGGGTGCGCGAAAGCACCCCCCGGATCCGGATGACCGACCAGGGCTGCTTGCTGCGCGCCTACAGCCGCCCCATCGTCGATGCGATCGTCCATTCGCGCGAGATCTCGACCTTCATCCCGGCGCTGGCCTACACCTTCGCCCACAAGCCCACCGAGGTCACGGTGGCGTTCGACGAGCGGGCCGCCGGCGAGTCGAAGTATTCGATGGTCAAGCTGCTGCGGCTGAACTTCGACCTGATCACCGCATTCTCGACGATGCCGCTGCAGTGGTTCTCGCTGTTCGGCATGCTGATGTCGGTGGTCGCGGTCGTGTTCTACATCGGCCTGATGTTCAAGCGGGTCATCGTCGGCGATCTGGAAGGCGGGCTGCGGGCGCTGTTCGACCGCGACATCCTGGCGTTCATCCTGCTCGGGCTGGTGTTGTTCGGCATCGGGCTGCTGGGGGAATACATCGGCCGCATCTATCAGCAGGTGCGCGAGCGGCCGCGCTTCCTGATCCAGGCGATCCTCGAGGGCGACCCGGGCAAGGCCGCGGTCGTCGGCGATGACGGGTCGGTGGCCGGCGATCCGCTGTCGGAGCGGCCGCCGTCCGACCTCCTGCCGCCCGACCGCCCGCCGGATCGCCCGCGATCCGGCCGCACGCCGACCGGAGACATCTGATGGCGCGCGCCGTGGTGTTCGCTTACCACAACGTCGGCGTGCGCTGCCTGAAGGTGCTGCTGGCCGGCGGCGTCGACGTCGCGCGGGGCGTCACCCATGAAGATGCGGCCGACGAGAACATCTGGTTCGGCAACGTGCGCCGCACCGCGCTCGATCACGGCCTGCCGGTGATCACGCCGGCCGACGCCAATGCCGCCGACGTGGTCGCGCGGGTCGCCACGTTCGCGCCCGACTTCCTGTTCTCGTTCTATTACCGGCAGATGCTGAAGCCGCCGCTGCTGGCGCTGGCCCGGCGCGGCGCGCTGAACATGCACGGCTCGCTGCTGCCGAAGTACCGCGGCCGGGCGCCGGTCAACTGGGCGGTGCTGCATGGCGAGAACAGCACCGGCGCGTCGCTGCACTACATGGTCGAGAAGCCCGACGCCGGTGATCTGGTGTCGCAGGTCGAGGTGCCCATCCTGCCCGACGACACCGCGCACGAGGTGTTCGAGAAGGTCACGGTGGCCGCCGAGCTGGCGCTGTGGCGGGTGCTGCCGGCGCTGCTGGCCGGCACCGCGCCGCGGATCCCGCTGGCACTTTCGCCCGGCAACTACTTCGGCGGCCGCAAGCCGGAGGACGGCCGGATCGACTGGCGCCAGCCGGCCCGCGCGATCCACGACCTGGTGCGGGCGGTCGCGCCGCCGTATCCGGGTGCGTTCACCGACGTGGCCGGGCAGCGGGTCGACGTGCTCGAGACCCGGGTGCTGGCCGAAGACCGGTCGGCGCTGTCCGCGACCGCCGCTGCAACCGCGGCGACTCCGGGCACCGCGACTCCAGGCACCGCCACCCCTGGCACCGCGGGGCCGCACCCTGCAGCCCCGACTGCGCCGGCAGCGAACGCTCCGGACACAGCGACCTCGGGCTCGGCTCCGGCCACGCTGCTGCTGGATGACGGCCGCCTGCTCGCGCTCTGCGCCGACGGCCGCCGGCTGTGGCTGCGCCGGCTGCGGATCGACGGCCAGGAGCTGGATGGCGCGCAGTTCGCCGCGCGTTTCGGGCTAGTCTAGTGGCATGATTCGGCCTTCGGCGCGGGCCGCCTGCCCGTGCCGCGGCGCTCGGCGGGCAGTACCGCCCGGCGCCTCTCATCGCGAGTGCCTCATGAAAAAAGTCCTGATCCTCGGCGTCAACGGCTTCATCGGCCATCACCTGTCGAACCGCATCCTGGCGAGCACCGACTGGCAGGTGTTCGGCATGGACATGGCCACCGACCGCATCGACGCGCTGCTGTCGAACCCGCGCTTCCACTTCTTCGAGGGCGACATCACGATCAACCGCGAGTGGATCGAGTATCACGTGAAGAAGTGCGACGTGGTGCTGCCGCTGGTGGCGATCGCCACGCCGGCCACCTACGTGCGCGAGCCGCTGCGGGTGTTCGAGCTCGACTTCGAGGCCAACCTGCCGATCGTGCGGGCCTGCGTGCGCCACCGCAAGCACCTGGTGTTCCCGTCGACGTCGGAGGTCTACGGCATGTGCGCCGACGCCGAGTTCGATCCCGATGCGTCGAACCTGGTGCTGGGGCCGATCAACAAGCCGCGCTGGATCTATTCGTGCGCCAAGCAGTTGATGGACCGGGTGATCTGGGGCTACGGCATGGAGCAGGGCCTGCAGTTCACGCTGTTCCGGCCGTTCAACTGGATCGGCGCCGGGCTGGACTCGATCAACACGCCGAAGGAAGGCAGCTCGCGGGTGGTCACGCAGTTCCTCGGCCACATCGTGCGCGGCGAGCCGATCAGCCTGGTCGACGGCGGCCGGCAGCGGCGCTCGTTCACCTATGTCGACGATGGCATCGACGCGCTGCTGCGCATCATCGCCAACGACGGGGACCGGGCAGCCGGCAAGATCTTCAACATCGGCAATCCGGCCAACGATCTGTCGGTCCGCGAGCTGGCCGAGCGGATGCTGAAGATCGCCGGCGAGATGGCCGAGTACCGCGACAACGCCGCGAAGACGAAGCTGGTCGACACCACGTCGGTGGCCTATTACGGCGGCGGCTACCAGGACGTGCAGCACCGGGTGCCGAAGATCGACAACACCCGCAGCGAGCTGGGCTGGAATCCGACGGTGTCGATGGACGACGCGCTGCGCCGGATCTTCGAAGCGTACCGCGGCCAGATCGTCGCGGCGCGCGCGCTGGTCGACTAGGGTGTGTCAACACTACGCTGATGCCTGACATCGCCGCCACCGGATCCGCGCTGCGGCGCGCCCGCGCCGCAGCCCGGTCGCCGGCCTGTTCACTGCGGCCGCGATGAAGCTGCTGGCGCTGAAGGTCGACGTCGACACCCTGCGCGGCACGCTGGAGGGTGCGCGCCGGCTGGCGCACACCCTGTGCGAACACCAGGCGCGCGCCACCTTCCTCTACAGCATGGGCCCCGACCACACCGGCTGGGCGCTGAAACGGGTGTTCCGCCGCGGCTTCCTGAACAAGGTGTCGCGCACGTCGGTCGTCGAGCACTACGGCGTGAAGACGCTGCTGTACGGCGTGCTGCTGCCCGGCCCCGACATCGGCCGGCGCGCCGCCGATGCGATGCGCGAGGTGCGCAACGCCGGCTTCGAGACCGGGCTGCATGCCTGGGACCATGTGAAGTGGCACGACGGCGTGCGCGCCGCCGATGCCCGCTGGACCCGCCGTGAGTGGCAGGCCGCCGCCGACCGTTTCATCGAGGTGTTCGGCACACCGGCGCGCGTCAGCGGCGCCGCCGGCTGGCAGATCAACGAGGAGACGCTGCGGCTGCAATCGGCCAGCGGCATCGAATACGCATCCGACGGCCGCGGCCCGCGGCCCTACCGATTGTCCGCCGGCGGCGTGCCGGTCGGCCCGCCACAGTATCCGACCACGCTGCCGACCCTGGACGAAGTGCTGGGCGTCGACGGACTCGACGAACGCACGGTGCACCGGCATCTGCTGGCGCTGACCGAACGCGCCGACCCGAACCTGCCGCAGGTGTTCACGCTGCATGCCGAGCTCGAGGGCCAGAAGCTGCTGCCGGTGTTCGAGCGACTGCTCGCCGGCTGGCGCGAGCAGGGCTGGGAACTGGCCGACCTGCAGACGATCCACCGTGCCTGGCAGGGCCGCGACCTGCCGGTGCAGCCGCTGCAATGGGGCCAGGTGCCGGGCCGCGCCGGCGAGCTGGTGGTATCGAACTGACCGGCCGCGGCGCCGCGCCCGGCCGGGGCATCGCCCGGATCCTGTCGCTGCCCGCGTGGCAAGCCATGCCGGTCAGCCGGCCACCGCGTCCCAGATCAGCTTCAACCCGGTCACCAGCAGCGCCCAGGTGGTGAGCCGCACGAATGCGCCCTGCGCCACCCGACGCAGGAAGTACAGCCCCAGACCGTAACCGATCGGTACCGCCGGCAACAGCGCGAGCGACGTGCTGACGTTGCGCACATCGATCAGACCGAGCAGCCCGTACGGCAGCCACTTGGCCGCATTGATCGCCGCGAAGTACCACGCCAATGTCGCGACCAGCAGCACCCGGTCGAGCTTCAGCGGCAGCAGGAACTGCATCATCGGCGGACCGCCGGCATGCGACACGAAGCTGGTGAAGCCCGACACCGTCGACCAGAAGCGGGCCACCGCCGGACGAAGCGGCGCCGGCGGCCCGTTCCAGGCGCGGCTGCCCTCGCGGAACTTCTGCAGCGCGAACACCACCGCCTCGACGCCGATCAGGCCGCGCAGCCAGCGTTCGTTCACGTAGTGGAAGGTCAGCGCGCCGATCAGCGCGCCGAGCTGCCCCGCCGGCACCGTCAGCTTCAGCAGCGCCGCATCCCACTTGCCGCGGAACGCGTACAGGCCCATCAGATCCATCAGCAGCAGGATCGGCAGCATCACCGCCACCGCCTGCGGCGGCGCGATCGCCAGCGACATCAGCGGCACCGCCAGACCGCCGACCGCGCCGCCGAAGCCGGCTTTCGAGAAGCCGGTCAGCACCACCGCGGGAACCGCCACCGCATAGAACCAGGGATCGCCGATCATCGGAAGCACGCAGGGTCGGACACCGCCGTGGGAACGGCGATCGCCGCGAACCCCGACAGACAGCAGGGCCCGCATCATAGCCGCGATAATGCGCGGATGCAGCCCGAACACCGCCTGCGGATCGCGCAGGCCCTGATCTTCGTCACCCCCGCGCTCTGGTC
>DAISWF010000369.1:0-4870 GCA_036826495.1 Burkholderiaceae bacterium | reverse complement strand
CGTCGTCGTCGTGATCGGCGGCATCGGCTCGATCCGCGGCGCGATGCTGGCGGCGCTGCTGGTCGGCTTCGTCGACACCTTCGGCAAGGTGTTCTTCTCCGAAGCCGCCGGCGTGCTGGTCTACGTGCTGATGGCGGCGATCCTGCTGTGGAAGCCCCAGGGGCTGTTCAAACAATCATGAGCCGCGCGCCGTCATCGAACACGTCATCGATGAGCCTTGCGCCGCTGCTGGTGGCGCTGCTGGCGCTCGCGGTGTTCCCGCTGCTGGTCAAGGGCTTCTACGTCGAGCTGATCGCCAAGATCATGATCCTGTCGGTGTTCGCGCTGAGCCTGGAGCTGCTGGCAGGCACCACCGGCCTGGTGAGCCTGGGCCATGCCGCCTACTTCGGCATCGCCGCCTACGTCGCGGCCCTGCTCGGCCAGCAGGACGTCACCAGCCTGCCGCTGATGCTGGGCGCCTCGATGCTGGCCGCCGCCGCCTATGCGCTGGTGTCGGGCGCGCTGGCGCTGCGCACCAGCGGCGTTTACTTCATCATGGTCACCCTGGCATTCGGGCAGATGGCCTACTTCGTGTTCCACGACACCGGCGTGGGCGGCGGCAGCGACGGCATCTACCTGAACAGCAAGCCGTCGCTGTCGCTCGGTTCGCTGCAACTGCTCGATCTCGACAAGCCGCTGGTGTTCTACTGGTTCGTGCTCGGCTGCCTGGTGTTCACCTACGCGTTCCTCGCGCTGCTGGCGCGCTCGCGCTTCGGCCATGCGCTGGCCGGCATCCGGGTCAACGAGCAGCGGATGCGCGCGGTGGGCTTCACGCCGTACACCTACAAGCTGACCGCTTTCGTCATCGCCGGCGCGCTGGCCGGTCTGGGCGGGTTCCTGTTCGCGCTGAAGGACGGTTTCGTCAATCCCGAGCTGCTGAGCTGGCATCAGTCCGGCGCGGTGCTGATCATGATCATCCTGGGCGGCCTGGGCCGGCTGCGCGGCGCGGTGATCGGTGCCTTCGTGTTCGTGCTGCTGCAGGAGCTGTTCCAGTCGCAGGCGGTGTTCGGCAAGTTCGCCAAGCACTGGCAGTTGCTGCTGGGGCTGACGATCATCGCCTGCGTGGCGCTGATGCCGCAGGGCATCGCCGGCCTGCCGGCCCAGCTCGCGGCCCGGCGCGCGGCCCGCAAGGCCCGTCCCGACGCACGGACGGAGGCGGCCTGATGGCCACGTCGGCCCCGCACCGACCACCCGCCGCCGGCGAGGTGCTGCTGCGCGCGCAGGACATCAGCCGCCTTTTCGGCGGGCTGACCGCCGTCGACAGCGTGTCGCTGGAGCTCAGGCGCGGCGAGCTGCATGCGGTGATCGGCACCAACGGCGCCGGCAAGTCGACCCTGATCAACATCCTGTCGGGCGAGCTGCCGGCCAGCGGCGGCACCGTGCACCTGATGGGGCGCGACGTGACCCGCTGGCCGCAGCCGCGGCGCGCGCTGGCCGGCCTGGGCCGCAGCTATCAGCGCACGACGATTTTCCCGTCGTTCACGGTGTTCGAGAACTGCCGGCTGGCCGCGCAGGCGCTGAAGCCTTCGCCGTGGCTGCAGTCGGCGGCCCGCTGCACGCGCAGCGGCGAACGGGCCCGCGACGCGCTGACCCGCACCGGGCTCGAATCGTTCGCCGCGTCGCCGGCCGGCCTGCTGTCGCACGGCCAGAAGCGGCAGCTCGAGATCGCGCTGTGCCTGGCCACCGGCCCGCAGGTGCTGCTGCTCGACGAGCCGCTGGCCGGCATGGGCGCCGAGGAGAGCGAGCGGATGCTGGCGCTGCTCGAGACGCTGAAGCCCGACCATGCGATCCTGCTGGTCGAGCACGACATGGATGCGGTGTTCCGGGTCGCCGACCGCATCACGGTGATGGTCAACGGCGCGGTGATCGCCAGCGACGTGCCGGAGGCGGTGCGCAACGACCATGCGGTGCGTGAAGCCTATCTCGGCGACGCCCGCCACTGAAGCCCGCAGCCGATGAGCGCCACCCCGTTCCTGCAGGCCGAGCATCTGGACACCCACTACGGGCAGAGCCATGTGCTGCACGACGTCAGCGTGGCGATCGCGCCCGGCGAGACGCTGGGGCTGCTCGGCAGGAACGGCATGGGCAAGACCACGCTGATCCGCACGCTGGTAGGCCACGTACGGCCCAGCCGCGGCACCGTGCGCGTGCTGGGCGAAGACTGCACCGGCGAACGGCCCGACCGCATCATCCGCCGCGGCATCGCCTACGTGCCCGAAGGCCGCGGCGTGTTCCCCAACCTGTCGGTGCGCGAGAACCTGACGATGGCCGCCCGCCCCGGCCGCGACGGCCGCCAGCACTGGACCTTCGAGCGGGTGATGCAGACCTTTCCGCGACTGTCCGAACGCCTGTCGCACGGCGGCCAGCAGCTCTCGGGCGGCGAACAGCAGATGCTGGCGATCGGAAGAGCGCTGATGACCAATCCCGACCTGCTGATCCTCGACGAGGCGACCGAGGGGCTGGCGCCGCTGATCGTCCGCGAGATCTGGCGGATAATCGGCGCGATCCGGGCCACCGGCATCGCCTCGCTGATCGTCGACCGCAACTACATAGCCGTCATCGAACATTCCGACCGCTGCGTGGTCCTCGAGAAGGGCCGGCTGGTGGTCGACCGGCCGTCGTGGCAACTGGCGAAGGATCAGTCGACCTTGGCCCGTCATCTGGGCGTCTAGGCGAGGCGCACGCCCTGCCCCACCGGCCCCGACCAGCATGAGGTACGACGCGGTGGTCATCGGTGCAGGGCCCGCCGGGTCACGGGCGGCCTTCGTGCTCGCGCAGGCCGGCCGCAGCGTGGCGATCGTCGAACGCCAGCCGATGCCGCGCGACAAGGTCTGCGGCGGCGCGCTGTCGGGCAAGGCGCTGGCGCTGCTCGGCCCGTCGGTCGCGCCGGTGCTCCACGGCGAGACCCGCGCCGCCGACCTGCTGTACCGCTTCAAGCCCTTCGTCGCGCATGAGGAGCAGCGGACCATCGCGGCGATGGTGGTGCGGCGCGAGTTCGATGCGTGGCTGCATCGACGCCCGATCGCCGCCGGGCCGATATCGCACGTCGCGACCGCCGAAGCCGTCGACCAGCAGGCCGGTCATGTCGTCGTGGCGACGTCCGCCGGGCCGATCGAGGCGGCGTTCGCGCTGGCCGCCGACGGCGCCAGCAGCACGATCCGGCGCCAGCTCTTCGGGCGCGACGCGGTGCGCCTGTCGCCGGCGATCGAGGCGCTGGTGCCGGTGGACCGCACGGTGCTGCAGCGCTTCCAGGGCCGCGCGACGTTCGACCTGGGCGCGGTGCCCGGCGGCTACGGCTGGATCTTCCCCAAACGCGACCATCTGAACGTCGGCGTCTATTCGCCATACCGGCACGAGCGCCTGCCGGCGCATCTGCGGGCGTTCATCGACGGGCATCCGGACATCCCGGCCGGCAACGCCGGCAAGGCCACCGGCTATCCGATCCCGACCGCCAACACGATCGGCCGCTTCCAGCAGCAGCGGGTATGGCTGCTCGGCGATGCCGCCGGGCTGCCCGAGCCGCTGCTGGGCGAAGGCATCTACTTCGCGCTCAGAAGCGGCGAGTTGGCAGCGCGGGTGCTGATCGAGCAGGGCGACGCCGCCCGCGACGGTGGGTTCGACGCCGTGATGGCGCGCGAGATGGTGCCCGACCTGACGGCCGCCGACCGGCTGGCCCGGCTGCTGTACCGGCTTCCCGGCATGCTGGTGCGCCGGGTCTTCCGCGACGCCGGCGCCCGTCAGACCGTCGTCGCGCTGCTGACCGGCGAGACCGCCTACCGGGATGCGGCGAAGCAGCTCGCCAGGCGGGTCCCGGGCGTCCTGTTCCCGGGATACTAGGTGGATGGCCGGCCGGCAGACGCCGGCGCCCCCGCGCAAGCACCATCTTCCCGCCCGACGTAGTATGCGGCCTTGCCGTTCCAGCCGATTCCGCCTACCGGCGGCCGCCCCGCCAGGAGACTCTCGATGACCCGTCGTCTACGCAGCGTCCTCGTAGCCACCGTCTGCACCGCGATCCTGAGCGCCTGCGCCGCCAACCCGCCGGACCCGGCCTACAAGCCGTCGCTGGGCCAGGCCGGCAAGGACGTGATCTGGCTGCCGACCTCCCAGGCGCTGGTCGACCGGATGCTCGACATGGCCAAGGTCACGCCCAACGACTATCTGGTCGATCTGGGCTCGGGTGACGGCCGCACGGTCATCACCGCAGCCAAACGCGGCGTGCGCGCGCACGGCATCGAGTTCAATCCCGACATGGTCGCGCTGTCGCAGCGCAACGCCAAGGCCTCCGGCGTCGGCAACCGCGCGACCTTCGAACGCGCCGACATCTTCGAATCCGACTTCTCGCAGGCCACCGTCGTCACGCTGTTCCTGCTGCCGCATCTGAACGTGCGGCTGCGCCCGACTCTGCTGAAGATGAAACCGGGCACGAGGATAGTGTCGAACTCGTTCAACATGAGCGAGTGGCAGCCCGACGAGACCGCGCAGGTGAAGGAAGGCTGCTCGAGCTACTGCAACGCCTACAAGTGGATCGTGCCGGCGCAGGTCGCCGGCACCTGGAAGCTCGGCGATGGCGAGCTGACGTTGACGCAGACCTTCCAGATGCTGGAAGGCACGCTGCGCACCGGCGCCGGCACCGACGCCGTGCCGATCAGGGAGGCGCGCATGGACGGCGCGCAGATCACGTTCACCGCCGGCGACAGGCGCTACGCGGGACGGGTCGACGGCGACCGGATCACGGGAACGGCCGCGGGCGCAGGCGCCTGGCGGGCCGAGCGGGTGCGCTAGACATCATGGTCGCCCATGAAGTGCGGGAGGCCGATCTCCCGGCATCGTA
>DAISWF010000368.1:0-4872 GCA_036826495.1 Burkholderiaceae bacterium | reverse complement strand
CGCCGCCGTCACCGCTCTGGTCGCGATCGCCGGCATCGCCTACGGCGTCTACTGGGCGCTGGTGCTCGATCACTATGAGTCGACCGACAATGCGTACGTGCAGGGCAACGTCGTGCAGTTGACGCCGCAGGTCGGCGGCACCGTCATCGCGATCGCCGCCGACGATACCGATCACGTGAAGGCCGGCGAGCTGCTCGTCAGGCTCGATCCCGCCGACGCGCAGGTCGCGCTGGAGCAGGCCGAGGCGCAGCTCGCGCAGACGGTGCGCGAAGTGCGCACGCTGTACGCGAACAACGGCGCGCTGCAGGCACAGATCGCGCTGCGCGAGGCCGATGTCGCGAAGGCGCGCAGCGATCTGGCCCGCGCGCAGGACGACGTCGCGCGCCGCTCGCCGCTGCTGGCGACCGGCGCCGTCGGGCAGGAAGAATTCAATCACAGCAACGCCCAGCTCGCGGCGGCGCGCAGCAGCCTCGCGGCCGCCGAGTCGGCGGTGCGGGCGGCGCGCGAACAGTTGTCGTCGAACCAGGCATTGACCGACGGCATCGACGTCGACCGGCATCCGAACGTGCTGCGCGCGGCCGCCCGCGTGCGCGAGGCGTATCTGGCGCTGAAGCGCACCGAGCTGCTGGCGCCGGTCGACGGCCACGTCGCGCGCCGCAGCGTGCAGCTCGGCCAGCGCGTGCAGGCCGGCGCGCCGCTGCTGTCGGTCGTGCCGCTGCAGCAGGTGTGGGTAGAGGCGAACTTCAAGGAAAGCCAGTTGCGCACTCTGCGGATCGGCCAGCCGGTCGAGCTCGAAGCCGACGTCTATGGCAGGAAGGTCGCCTATCGCGGCACGATCGAGGGGCTGGGCGCCGGCACCGGCTCGGCGTTCGCGCTGCTGCCTGCGCAGAACGCGAGCGGCAACTGGATCAAGGTCGTCCAGCGGGTGCCGGTGCGCATCGCGCTCGATCCGCAGCAGGTCGCGGCCCATCCGCTGCGCGTGGGCCTGTCGATGGAAGCGAAGGTCGACATCCGCAACACGGAAGGCCGCATGCTGGCCGACGGCGCGCTGCCGTCGAACGCCGCGCAGACCCGGGTGTTCGACGAGGACAAGACGTCGGCCGACGAGGAGGTGCGCAAGATCATCGCGGCCAACCTGGGCCGCCGCGTGACGGCCGACACCCGCGCATCGACGAGCCGCGCGGCGCCGGCACCGCAGCCGGCGCGCGGCGCGCCCGGGTCCGCAGTCGGCGGCGGCCTCGCGGCCGCCCCCGCCCACTGAGCACGGCCGGCAAAGGTTTCTCAACGATGGCCTCGATCGACGCCGCCCTGCCCGAACGACCCGACCGGTCCGGCCGCCCGGGCCGGCACCCCGAGGCTGCGGCGCCGCCGACGTTCCCGCCGCTGGCCGGCATGCAGCTCGTGCTCGGCACGTTCGCGCTGTCGCTGGCGACGTTCATGAACGTGCTCGACTCGTCGATCGCCAACGTGTCGATCCCGGCGATCGCCGGCGACATGGGCGTGAGCCCGTCGCAGGGCACCTGGGTCATCACGTCGTTCGCGGTCGCCAACGCGATCTCGGTGCCGCTGACCGGCTGGCTGACGCAGCGCTTCGGCCAGGTGCGCCTGTTCACCGTCAGCGTGCTGCTGTTCGTCATCGCGTCGTGGCTGTGCGGCCTGGCGCCGAACATGCCGATGCTGATCGCATTCCGCGTGCTGCAGGGACTGGTCGCCGGCCCGATGATCCCGCTGTCGCAGACGCTGCTGCTCGGCAGCTATCCGCGCGCGCGTGCCGGCATGGCGATGGCGATGTGGTCGATGACGGTGCTGGTCGCGCCGGTCGCCGGGCCGCTGCTCGGCGGCTGGATCACCGACAACATCTCGTGGCCATGGGTGTTCTACATCAACGTGCCGATCGGCCTCGGCGCGGCGGCGCTGACCTGGTCGATCTACCGCCGTCGCGACCCCGGCCCGCGCCGCGTGCCGCTCGACGTCGTCGGCCTCGGCCTGCTGGTGCTGTTCATCGGCACGCTGCAGATCATGATCGACAAGGGCCAGGAGCTCGACTGGTTCGGCTCGCGCGAGATCGTGATCCTGGCCGTCATCGCCTCGGTGAGCTTCCTGTTCTTCCTCGCCTGGGAGCTGACCGAGCGCCATCCGGTGGTCGACCTGCGTCTGTTCGGGCGCCGCAACTTCACCGCCGGCACGCTGGCGCTGTCGGTCGCCTACGGGCTGTTCTTCGGCAACGTCGTGCTGCTGCCGCTGTGGCTGCAGCAGTACATGGGCTATACCGCGACCTGGGCGGGCCTGGCGACGGCGCCGGTCGGCATCCTGGCGATCGTGTTGTCGCCATGGGTCGGCAAGAACGTCGCGCGCATCGATCCGCGCAAGCTCGCGACCGTCGCGTTCGTCGGCTTCGGCGGCGTGCTGTGGATGCGCTCGGAGTTCAACGTGCAGGCCGATTTCGCGACCATCCTCGTGCCGACGGTGCTGCAGGGCGCCGCGATGGCCTTCTTCTTCATCCCGCTGCAGGCGATCGTGTTCTCCGGCATCCCACCGCAGAGCCTGCCGTCGGCGGCCGGGCTGTCGAACTTCGTGCGGATCACCGCCGGCGCGATCGGCACCTCGCTGTTCACGACCGTCTGGCAGAACCGCGCAGCGCTGCATCATGCGCAGCTCGTCGAAGCGATCAACTACGGCAACGACAGCGCCAACCGGGTGATGGGCCAGCTCGCCGCCAGCGGCCTGGACCGGGCGCAGACGCTCGCCAACATCAACCGCCTGATCGATCAGCAGGCGTACACGCTGGCCGTCACCGACCTGTTCTATCTGTCGGCGATGCTGTTCTTCGCGCTGGTCGTGCTGATCTGGATCGCCAGGCCGAAGACGGGCGCGGCGGCCGGCGGCGGCGGCGCGCACTGAAGGCGCACGAAGGGCACACCGAGGGCGTGCGAAATGGCGGTCGTCGCCTGGCCGGCCGGCGGCGATGCCTGCCGGCGCGGCGCCGCCGGCCTCAGCTCGCCGGCGAGGGCGTTGCAGCGCGGCCGCCAGCGGTCGGCTCCGACAGCAGCTCCGCCAGCGTGCGCGCCACCACCTTGGTCGCGCGCCGCAGATCTTCCAGCACCAGGTGCTCGTCGGCCCGCTTGGCGTTCGATTCGAGCACCGTGCGCGGCCCGGCGCCATAGATCGCCGCCGCGACGCCGGCCGCGGCGAACAGCCGCACGTCGGTGTAGAGAGGCGTGCCCGAGGTCGGGATGGTCTCGCCGAACACCGCGGCGCCATGCCGCTGCAGCGCCTCGACCAGCGGCGCATTGGCGGTCTGCGGCGGCCACGGATCGGCCCGCAGCAGTCGCCTGACGTCGACGCGGATGCCCGGGCAGGCAGCGGCCGCCTCGGCGATCACGCCGCGCACCTCGCGCTCGACGTCGGCCGGGTTCTCCTCGGGAATCATCCGGCGATCCAGCCGCAGCACCACCTTGCCCGGCACCACGTTGGTGTTCGTGCCGCCCTCGATCCAGCCGACGTTCAGGTATGGATGCTCGATGCCCGGCACCGAAGAACGGACCGCGCGATAGCGGTCATTGCAGCCGTACAGCGCATCGAGGATCGCCACCGCCCCCTGCAGCGCGTCGATGCCGGTGTGCGGGATCGCCGCATGCGCCATCCGGCCATGCACCGTCACCTCCATCTGCAGACAGCCGTTGTGCGCGGTGATCACCTCGTACGAGAAGCCGGCAGCCAGCACGAAGTCGGGCGCGATGATCCGCTGCGCCAGCAGCAGGCCGGGGCCGAGCTCGCCGCCAAACTCCTCGTCGTAGGTGAACACCAGCTCCACGGTGCCGGCGGAAGGCGCGCCGCAGGCTTCCAGCGCGCGCGCCGCGAACGTGTAGGTCGCGAAGTCGCTCTTGCTGACCGCGGCCGCACGGCCGTACAACCGGCCGTCGACGATCTCGCCGCCGTACGGGTCGTGCGTCCAGCCCTCGCCGGGCGGCACCACGTCGCCGTGCGCATTCAGCGCGATCGTCACGCCGGGGCCGTAGCGGCGGCGCACGACCAGGTTCGTGATCGAGCGCATGCCCTGCTCGGCCACCCGCGCCGCCGGCACCGGATGGCGTTCGACGCCGAAACCGAATGCCTCGAGAAGCTGCGCGGTGCGCTCCGCGTGCGGCGCATTGTCGCCGGGCGGCGTGTCGGTCGGCACCCGCACCAGTTCCTGCAGGAAGCGGACCTCCTCGTCGAAGTGCGCGTCGATCCAGGCGTCCAGTCGTTCGTCGTTCATCGCGGGGCTTCGCTACTCTTCGTTCAGTTCTTCGTTCAGTTCTTCGCTCAGCCGGTCCAGCAGCACCAGGAACGCGCGCACCGACAGATCCGCATCGTCGTTGGTGACCGCCTCCAGCGGATTGTGGCTGATGCCGGCGTTCAGTCCGCGCACGAACAGCATCGCCTGCGGCATCAGCTCGTGCAGCTTCATCGCGTCATGACCGGCGCCGCTCGGCATCCGGAACACCGGCAGGCCGAGCGCGCCGACCGCCTGTTCCCAGCGCTGCCGCCAGTCGTCCGCGCACGGCGCGGCCGGCACGCGCATCACCTCGTCGATCCGGAAGCCCAGCCGGCGGCGCGCACAGATCGCCTCGAGCTCGGCCAGCACGTCCCCGGTGCACCGGTCGCGCACCGGATCGGTGGTCGCGCGGATGTCGAGGCTGAAGCGGCAGCGGCCCGGCACCACGTTGACCGAGCCGTTCGGCACCTCCAGCATGCCGACGGTGCCGACCAGCTCCGGATGCTCGGCGGCGCGGCGTTCGAGGAACAGCACCAGCTCGGCGACGGCGGCCGCCGCATCGCGGCGCCGGTCCATCGGCGTGGTGCCGGCATGGCTGGCCATGCCGACGATCT
>DAISWF010000367.1:0-4903 GCA_036826495.1 Burkholderiaceae bacterium | reverse complement strand
AAGCTGCTGCCGGAGCTGCTGACGGCGGCGCGGAGCTTGTCGGGGCGGGTGTAGGATCGCCCGCATCACACGTCGAGGAGCCCGGCGGATGCCGACGGCGGTCATCGACCCGCCCGGCCCGGCCCGGCGCTGCCGCTGCCGCAGGGCGCACCCATCGACACGGCGGCGTTGCGGTTCGACGACCCGCTGCTGCAACGGCCGATCGATTGGGACACCTTCATCGACCGACGTCTGTTCAGCGACGGTCTGCTGGTGATGCACCGGGGACGGGTGCGCCTCGAGACCTATCGCAACGGCTACCGCGCCGACGATCTGCACGTGGTGCATTCGTGCTCGAAGACGCTGACCACGATGATGGTCGGCATCGCTGTCGCCGAAGGCCGGCTCGACCCCGTCGCGCCGATCACGCGCTACGTGCCGGCGCTGTCCGACCGGCCCGCCAGGGTCCTATCCGGTGCAGGTGACGCCTACGCTGGTCGATGCGATGCGGCAGCTTTGGGGGCGGTCGGGCGGGTGATCGCTGGGCGGTGAAGAGCATCCGTCGATCGCGGCGACTTCAGACCTGGAGCACGCTGCCGTCGTACAGGATCGACTGGCCGGTCATGCCTGCGGCGCCCGGCGACAACAGGTAGGCAGCCAGTTCACCGATCTCCTCGGGGCGGATGACGCGCCGCATTCGACGACTACCAGAATTCACGCGCCGCGCGCGCAGGACCTCATGGAGGAAGGAATATGCCAGGGCTTTTTCGTGCCCTGCCATGCATTGCTGGTCACCGAAGTCACGCGGGCACCCGCACGGGAAACAGAGCGCGGCGGGGTCGGCAAAGGGAGGCCCGCCAGTGACGTGACGGCATTGCGGCCCTCTCGGGCGACGATTCAGACCTTCGAGAAATCCGCCTTGCGTTTCTGCAGGAACGCCGAGAACGCCTCCTTCGCCGCCGGCTCCCCCAGCATCCGCCGGAAATGCTTGCCTTCGGCCGTCATCTGCGCGGCGATCGCCTCGTCGACCGGCGCGCGCATCAGCGCCTTCGTCACCAGCAGCGACGACAGCGGCCGGGTAGCGAGCTCCTGCGCGCGGACCTGGGCGCGGGCAGCCACCTGATCGGCCGGCAGCACTTCGTTAACCAGCCCCATCGCGCGCGCCTCGTTCGCGTCGAACGGCTCGCCGAACAGCAGCTTCTCAGCGGCGCGTGCATGACCGGCCAGGCGCGGCAGCAGCAGGCTGGAGGCCGCCTCCGGGCACAGTCCCAGGTTCGCGAACGGCAACGCGAAACGTGCGTTGTCGCCGGCGTAGACGAGGTCGCAGTGCAGCAGCAGCGTGGTGCCGACGCCCACGGCCGGGCCGCAGACGGCAGCGATCAGCGGTTTGGGGAACGTCGCGATCGCGCGCAGGAAGCGGAACACCGGGGTGTCGTCGCCCGAGGGCGGATTGTTCAGGAAATCGCCGAGATCGTTGCCGGCAGTGAACGCCGCCGCGCTGCCGCCGATCACGGCGACGCGCGCCCCGCCATCGGCAGCGGCGGCGTTCAGGCCATCGGCCAGTGCCGCGTACATCGCCGCGGTGATCGCGTTCTTGCGGTCGGGCCGGTCGAAGCTCAGCGTGACGACGGGGCCCTGGTGTTCGATGCGGATCGACATTGCGGTCGTTCTCCCTGTTTCGGATGGATGTTCATCGGCGTACGGCGACAGCGTGCCACGGAACGGAGCGTTCCGGCGGCGGCCGCTGCGTCGCGGCGACGGCGGCATCGCGCACCTGAGCCCGCGCGGCCCGGATGCGCAGCGCGCACGCGATCAGACGGCTTCGAAGATGCCGGCCGCGCCCATTCCGGTCCCCACGCACATCGTCACCATGCCATAGCGCTGCCTGTTCCGCCGCAGCGCATGCACGACGGTGGCGGCGCGGATCGCGCCGGTGGCGCCCAGCGGATGGCCCAGCGCAATCGCGCCGCCCATCGGGTTGACGACCGCCGGGTCCAGCCCAAGGTCGCCGATCACCGCCAGCGCCTGTGCGGCGAACGCCTCGTTCAGCTCGATGTGCGACAGATCGGCCGCGCTCAGACCGGCGTTCTTCAGCGCCGCCGGAATCGCGACCTTCGGCCCGATGCCCATGATCTCGGGCGGCACGCCGCGCACCGCGAACGACACGAAGCGGGCGAGCGGGGTCAGGCCGAACTGCTTGACGATCCGTTCCGACACCAGGATCAGCGCGCCGGCGCCGTCGGAGGTCTGCGAGCTGTTGCCGGCGGTCACGCTGCCCTTTGCGGCGAACACCGGGCGCAGCCTGGCCAGCGCCTCGAGGGTGGTGTCGGCGCGCGGGCCTTCGTCGAGCGCGACCGGCGTGGTGCGGGTGTCGATGCGGCCGTCGGCCAGCACCGGCTCGCGCACCGTCACGTCGATCGGCGCGATCTCCTCAGTGAAGGCGCCGGCCTGCTGGGCGGCGATCGCCTTCTGGTGCGAGGCCAGCGCGAATGCGTCCTGCGCCTCGCGCGAGACCTTCCACTGGGCGGCGACCTTCTCGGCGGTCAGGCCCATGCCGTAGGCGATGCCGATGTTCTCGTCGCCGTCGAACACCCGCGGGTTGATCGACGGCCGGTTGCCCATCATCGGCACACGGCTCATCGATTCGGTGCCGGCCGCGATCAGCACGTCGGCCTCGCCGACGCGGATCCGGTCGGCGGCCATCGCGACCGCGGTCAGGCCCGATGCGCAGAAGCGGTTGACGGTGACGCCGCCGACGGTGTTCGGCAGACCGGCCAGCAGCACGCCGAGGCGGGCGACGTTCAGGCCCTGCTCGGCTTCCGGGATCGCGCAGCCGACGATCGCATCCTCGATCGTCGCCGGGTCGAGCGCCGGCACCCGGGCCAGCGCCGAGCGGATCGCGTGCACCAGCAGGTCGTCGGGCCGCAGGTTGCGGAACACGCCGCGCGGCGCCTTGCCGATCGGCGTGCGGGCGGCTGCGACGATGTAGGCGTCTTGCAGTTGCTTGGTCATCACTTTGGTCCTTCGCAAATCAATTCCGCACCGGCTTGCCGGTCTGCATCATCCCCATGATCCGTTCCTGGGTCTTCGGATGCACCAGCAGCGACATGAACGCCTTGCGCTCCAAGGTCATCAGCCACGGCTCGTCGACCACCGACCCGCCATCGACGTCGCCGCCGCACATCACCTCGGCGATCGTGCGACCGAGATGGAAGTCGTGCGCCGAGATGAAGCCGCCATCGCGCATGTTCACGAGCTGCGCGGCGATCGTCGCGATGCCGTCACGGCCCGCGACGCGGATCGATGCGCGCCGCGGCGGCCGGTAGCCGGCGTCGTCCATCGCCTGCGCCTCGCGGATCGCGGTGTACAGCAGCTCGTGGCGGTTGAAGACGATCGGATCCGACGGCAGCAGATAGCCGATCCGCTGCGCCTCGATCGCCGAGCGCGATACCTGCGCGGTCGCGGCAGCCATGAAGTACGGCTTCAGGAAGTCGAGCAGGAAGCCGTCCGGCGCCGCCGACATCGCCTCGGCGGCGCGCCGCGCACCATGAGCCAGCCCGCCGCCGCCCGGTATCAGCCCGACGCCGACCTCGACCAGCCCGATGTAGCTCTCGAGGTGCGCGACGCGGCGCGCGGCGTACACCGCCAGCTCGCAGCCGCCGCCCAGCGCCATGCCGGCCACCGCCGCTACCGTCGGCACCGCCGCATAGCGCATCCGCAGCATCGCCTCCTGCAGCTTCTTCTCCTCCGGCTCGATCGCCTTGACGCCGCCCGACATGAACAGCGGCAGCATCGCCTGCAGGTCGGCGCCGAACGAGAACGGCTCGTCGGCCGACCAGATCACCAGCCCGCGGTACGAGGCCTCGGCCAGCTCGATGCCTTTCAGGAGGCCGGCGATGACGCCGGGGCCGATCGCATGGACCTTGGTCTTGATCGATGCGATCAGCACGTCGTCGAGCGGCGCGCCGTCGGGCGCCCGCGCGGCGACGGTCCACAGCCGCATCGAATCGTCCTCGAACACCGTGTTGCCCGCAGTGGCAGGATCCGGCGAACCGTCGTTGTGCAGCCGCGCGCGGAAGAGCTGGCGGCGGTACACCGGCAGCTCGCTCTTCGGCACGAACGCGCGGCGCGCCGGCGACCACGAACCTTCGGGCTGGTGCGGCCCGCCGCGTTCGGCCACCGGGCCGTCGAACACCCAGGCCGGCAGCGGCACCGCGGCCAGCGTCTGGCCGGCCTCGATGTCCTCGCGGATCCATTGCGCGACCTCGAGCCAGCCGGCCTGCTGCCAGATCTCGAACGGGCCCTGCGCGGCACCGAAGCCGAAGCGCATCGCGCTGTCGACGTCGCGCGCGCTGTCGGCGATCTCCTCGAGCTTGCAGGCGGCGTAGTGGAAGTTGTCGCGCAGCAGCGACCAGACGAACTGCGCCTGCGGATTCTTCGAGCCGCGCAGGAGCTTCAACCGCTCGGCCCAGCTCTTCTTCTTCAGCATCCGCGCGACCGTGTCATCGGCCTTCGCGCCGGCCGGCACGTACTGCGCGGTGGCCGGATCGATCCGCAGGATCGCCTTGCCGTCCTTGCGGTAGAAGCCGGCGCCGGTCTTCTGGCCGAGCGCGCCCTGCGCGACGAGCGCGGCGACCACCGGCGGCGTCGCATAGAGCGAATGGAACGGATCGGATGCGAGGTTGTCCTGCATCGTCTTCATCACGTGACCCAGCGTGTCGAGCCCGACGATGTCGGCGGTGCGGAAGGTGCCGGACTTCGCGCGGCCCAGCTTCTCGCCGGTCAGGTCGTCGACGACGTCGTACGACAGGCCGAACTTCTCGGCCTCCTTGAACGTCGCCAGGATGCCGAAGATGCCGATCCGGTTGCCGATGAAGTTCGGCGTGTCCTTCGCGCGCACGCACCCCTTGCCGAGCGTCGTCGT
>DAISWF010000366.1:0-4953 GCA_036826495.1 Burkholderiaceae bacterium | reverse complement strand
CGTGCATCGCGAGCCCGGACAGGCGCTGCGGCGGATGCCGATGCGGCTGGAGTCGGTCGGCGGTCTGTCGCTGGTGCCGTCGGCGCTGCCTGCGCCGTGGCACCTGGCGACGGCCCTGCTGCGTGCACGGGGGCTGAGCTGGCGAGACCGGATCGCGCTGGTGCGGCTGATGGCCGGGCTGCGCCGCGCCGGCTGGACGGTGCCGCGCGGCGAAACCGTTGCCGGGCTGCTGGCGCGGCTGCGGCAGCCGGCTTCGCTGATCGGCAGCCTGTGGGAACCGCTGTGCGTGGCGACGCTGAACACACCGCTCGAGCACGCCTGCGCCCGCACCTTCGCCGCGGTGCTGCGCGACACGCTGGGCGCCGACCGCGCCGCCTGCGATTTCGTGCTGCCGCGCATCACGCTGAGCGAGGTGCTGCCCGAACCGGCTGCGGCCTGGCTCGCCGGACAGGGCGCGACCTTGCAGTGGCGCTGCGCGGCGCGCGGGATCGAACGACGCGGTGAGCGGTGGCGGGTGGACACCGTTGCCGGTCCGCTCGAGGGCACCGATCTGCTGCTGGCCGTGCCGCCGGTCAATGCGGCGCGCCTGCTGACCGGCGTGGCGGATGCGGCACAGCTCGCCGAGCTGGACGGCTTCGACTACGAGCCGATCGCGACCGCCTATCTGTGGTGGCGGGCAGCACGGGCCCCCGCCCTGCCCGACTGGATCATGCTCGACGAACAGCCGCAGCGGCGCTGGCATGGCCAGTGGCTGTTCGATCGCGGCCGGCTCGGCGACTGGCGCTGCGCGGCGGTGGTCGTCAGCGCCCGCGGGCGGCAATGGCTGGCCGGGCTCGATGACCGGCAGGATGCCGCCGCGCCGGTTTCGCCGGACATGCTGATCGCCGGACAGGTGGCGGCACAACTGCGGATACCGCCGCCCGACGAAACCCGGCTGATCGTCGACAAGCGCGCGACGTTCCGCTGCACGCCGCGGCGCCCGCTGTGGCGGGCCGATCAGCTCCGGTCCCGTGCGCCCGGCCTGTGGCTCGCCGGCGACTGGCTGTGGCCGGACTATCCGGCCACGCTGGAGTCGGCCGTTCGCAGCGGTCTGGCGGCCGCGCGCGCGATCATCGCCGCACGCACCGCCGGCCGCCGCGTCTGAAGCCCGACGGCCGCGTTCACGCTGCTCAATCCCACGCTGCGTCCAGCGCCTGCTCGATCCGCTCGATCGCGATCGTCGTGACGCCCTCCGGCGAGCGCTTGGGCGCATTGGCCTTCGGCATCAGCACCTTCGAGAAGCCCAGCTTGGCCGCCTCGCGCAGCCGTTCCTGCCCGCGCGGCGCCGGCCGCACCTCGCCGGCCAGGCCCAGCTCGCCGAACACCGCCAGCCCGCGCGGCAGCGGCTTGTTCTTCAGCGACGAGACGATCGCCAGCATCACCGCCAGGTCGGCCGCCGGTTCGGCGATGCGCACGCCGCCCACCGCGTTGATGAACAGGTCCTGATCGAAGCAGGCGATGCCGGCATGCCGATGCAGCACCGCCAGCAGCATCGCCAGCCGGTTCTGCTCCAGCCCGACCGACAGCCGCCGCGCGGTCGGCGCGTTGGCGGTGTCGACCAGCGCCTGCACCTCGACCAGCAGCGGCCGGCTGCCCTCCTGCGTGATCAGCACGCAGGAACCGGCGACCGCCTTCTCGTGGTGCGACAGGAACAGCGCCGACGGGTTCGACACGCCGCGCAGCCCGCGATCGGTCATCGCGAACACGCCCAGCTCGTTGACCGCGCCGAAGCGGTTCTTGAACGCCCGCACCAGCCGGAACGACGAGTGCGGATCGCCTTCGAAATAGAGCACCGCGTCGACGATGTGCTCGAGCACCCGCGGCCCGGCCAGCGTGCCTTCCTTGGTCACGTGGCCGATCATCACGATCGCCACGCCGGTCTGCTTGGACAGCCTCGTCAACCGGGCCGCGCATTCGCGGACCTGGGCGACCGAGCCGGGCGCCGAATTGAGCGCTTCGGAATACAGCGTCTGGATCGAATCGATGACCGCCACCGTCGGCCGCTGCGCCTCCAAGGTCGCGACGATCCGTTCGAGCTGGATCTCGGCCAGCACCTGCAGCCGGCTGGTGTCCAGTCCCAGGCGGCGCGCCCGCAGCGCCACCTGGCCGATCGACTCCTCGCCGCTCACGTACAGCGCCGGCCGCTGGGCGGCCAGGTGCGCCAGCGCCTGCAGCAGCAGCGTCGACTTGCCGATCCCGGGATCGCCGCCGATCAGCACGACCGAGCCTTCGACCAGCCCGCCGCCCAGCACCCGGTCGAACTCGTCGCTGCCGGTGGCCAGCCGGCTGATGTCCTCCGGCGGCACCGCATCGAGCGTGATCACCGCCGAGGCGGGCGCCAGCGACTGATAGCGATGCCCGCCGGCCGGCTCGGCCGGCGTCTCGACGAGCGTGTTCCAGGCGCTGCAGTGCGGACACTGGCCCTGCCACTTCGGCGTGCTGCCGCCGCATTCGCTGCAGACGTACTGGGTGCGGGCGCGCGCCATCAGCCGGCCCGCCGCCGCGAGCACGCCGCCGCTGCCGCTCTCGCTGTCGTCGCCGCCGCCGCCGTCATGGGCGCCGTCATCGGGATTCCCCCGCTCGCCGCCATCGGTCCTTCCGCGGTCGCGATCATGGCGCGTCGATCACCTCGACCCGCGGCGCCAGCGCGCACATCAGCTCGTAGCCGATCGTGCCTGCCGCCTGCGCCACCTCGTCGATCGGCAGCGAATCGCCCCACAGCTCCACCGGCGAGCCCGGCACCGCCCGCGGCACCGGCGTCAGGTCCACCATCAGCATGTCCATCGCCACCCGGCCGGCGGTGACGGTGCGCGCGCCGTCGACGATCACCGGAGTGCCGACCGGCGCATGGCGCGGGTAGCCGTCGGCATAGCCGCAGGCGACGATGCCGATGCGGGTGGGCTGCCGCGCGGTGAACAGCGATCCGTACCCGACCGAGTCGCCGGCCCGCAGCGTCTGCACCGCGAGCAGCTCGGAGCGCAATTGCATCGCCGGCCGCAGCCCGAGCGAACCGGCGTCGCGGTCGGCGAACGGCGTGCCGCCGTACAGCATCACGCCGGGGCGCACCCAGTCGAACGCGGCTTGCGGATGGTCTATCGTCGCGGCCGAATTGCTGGCCGATCGCTGACCGGCGAGCCCGTCGGTCGCGGCCAGGAAGTCGGCCAGTGCCTGGTCGACGCCGCCGGGCACATCGGCATTGGCGAAATGCGTCATCAGCGTGACCGAGCGCACCACCGGCGAGCGCTGCAGCCGCGCGACCGCCTCGCGCAGGCCGCGCGCATCGAAGCCGAGCCGGTTCATGCCGGAATTGAACTTGACGTGGATCGCCAGCGGCCGGGCGGGGTCGGCGGCGGCCAGCCAATCGAGGTGCGCCGCCCGATGCACGACCAGCTCGAGGTCGAGCGCCTGTGCCTGCGCCACGTCGGCCGGCTCGAACGGCCCCTCGATCATCAGCACCGGCTTGCGCCAGCCGGCTTCGCGCAGCCGCCGGGCGCCGTCGAACTCCAGCAGCGCCAGCCCGTCGGCCTCCTCGAAACCGGCGGCGGCGCGCAGCAGGCCATGGCCGTAGGCATCGGCCTTCACGACCGCCCACACCCGCGACCGCGGCGCGAGCGCGCGCGCACGCGCCAGGTTGTGGGCCATCGCGGAACGTGAGATCGAGGCTCGCAGAGGTCGGGGCATGGTCGATGAGAAACGCGAAAGGAACGTGCGGTATTGCCTACTATAACCGTCGGACGTGCCTGATTCTCATGGTATAAAGCCTGCGCGCCGCCAGGGGTCGGAGCCGTTCGCGATGACCACTGGCCGACCCCGGTGCCGGGTGAGAGACAGACGATATCGATGAAACGTGGTTTCTACACGGTCATGGCGGCGCAGTTCTTTTCGTCGCTGGCCGACAATGCGCTGCTGATCGCCGCGATCCAGTTGTTGATCGAACTCCATGCGCCGGACTGGATCAAGCCGCTGCTGAAGCTGTTCTTCACGATCTCCTACGTCGTCCTGGCACCGTTCGTCGGTGCGTTCGCCGACTCGATGCCCAAGGGTCGGGTGATGTTCGTCACCAACACGATCAAGGTCGCCGGCTGCGCGATGATGTTCTTCACCGTGCATCCGCTGCTGGCCTATGCAGTCGTCGGGTTCGGCGCCGCCGCCTACTCGCCGGCCAAGTACGGCATCCTGACCGAGATGCTGCCGCCGGAGAAGCTGGTCGCGGCCAACGGCTGGATCGAGGGCACCACCGTCGGCTCGATCATCCTGGGCACCGCGTTGGGCGGCATGCTGATCAATCCCAAGGTGGCCGGCTTCCTGCTGAACATCGACATGCCGGGCATCGAGACCGGCATCGACAGTCCGGCCGAATCGGCGATCCTGGTGATCGCGGTGATCTACCTGATCGCTGCGCTGTTCAACCTGCGCATTCCGGATACCGGCGTGCGCTATCCGAACCAGCAGCACAATCCGTTCAAGCTGATCGCCGAGTTCGCGCATTGCGTCAACACCCTGTGGCGCGACAAGCTGGGCCAGATCTCGCTGGCGGTGACCACGATGTTCTGGGGGGCCGGCGCCACCCTGCAGTTCATCGTGCTCGACTGGGCCAAGTCGGCGCTGAAGATGCCGCTCAGCCAGGCGGCGCTGCTGCAGGGGGTCGCGGCGGTCGGCATGGCGCTCGGCGCGGTGATCGCGGCCCGCTACATCCCGCTGAAGCGCTCGCTGCGGGTGCTGCCGTTCGGCGTCGCGATGGGCCTGGTCGTGCCGATGATGACGGTGGTGTCCACCACCACCTTCGCCTATCCGCTGCTGATCCTGATCGGCGGCATGGCGGGCTTCTTCGTCGTGCCGATGAACGCGCTGCTGCAGCACCGCGGCCACGTGCTGATGAGCGCCGGCCACTCGATCGCGGTGCAGAACTTCAAC
>DAISWF010000365.1:0-4980 GCA_036826495.1 Burkholderiaceae bacterium | reverse complement strand
CGGCCCGACGGCGCGCTGCCCTGGGTGACGGCGGTCAGTAGTCCGCCGGCCGAGGCCGAGCGCGGCGAGTGGGCCGGCTGGCCTGTGCGTCGTCTGGGCGCCGTTCCGAAGGTCGGCAATACCTACGTGGCCATCTCATCGTTCGTCGCGACTGAAGGCCGCTATCGGCGCCGCAAGCCCAACTTCGCCGCGATGCACATGGTCATGGTCGACGACATCGGCACGAAGGTTCCCGAGCGGTCGATCGCGCTGCCGTTCACGGTCATGGTCGAGACCAGTCCGGGCAATTGCCAGGGGTGGCTGAAACTCGACCCGCCCGTCGCCGACCGTGAGCTCGGCGAGCGACTGATCGAGCGGATGGTCGCGGCCGGCCTGGCTACCGACGGCAAAGACCCCGGCATGAAGGGCGTGACCCGCTACGGCAGGCTGCCCGAGGGCACGAACAACAAGCCGCGCGAGTCCGGGCCGTGGCTGCATCGCGTCGTCGAGGTGCGCGAGCACTTGACGTACACGGCCGACGAGATCGCAGAAGCCTACGGGCTCGACCTGACCCCCGAGGCGCCGCGGCCGATGCGACCGCCGCCCGACGGGCCGCTGCCAGACGTGCTCGGATGGCTGCACGCGCTCGGCATGTATCAGGCGCCGCTGGGCGACGGCTGGCACGCGATCACCTGCCCCTGGGTGCATGAGCACTCGGGCGGCGTCGACACCGGCACCGCATACCGCGAGCCGGCACCGGAGAACAACATGGTCGGCGCGTTTAAGTGCCATCACGGCCATTGCGAGGGTCGCGGGGTCGGGCACCTGTTCCGGTTCCTCGATCACGTCACGACGATGGGAGCGAAGGCATGACGCACGCCGACGCTGATCTGCTGCGCCAGGCCGCCGAGAAGGTGAGTGAAACCGACGCGACGCGAGACGCGACCGCACGCCGCCTGGAGGACTTCTACTGCTACCTGCCGCGGGGCGCGTTCCTGTATGCACCGACGCGCGAGCTGTGGCCGGGTGATTCCGTCAACGCCGCCGTGGCCGACTGGCCCGCCGACCCGATGAAGCCGGCCAAACGCATGGCGCCGGCCACATGGCTCTCGAAGATGCGCCCGCTGCACCAGATGACGTGGGCGCCGGGCGAGGCCGAGGTGATCGAGAACAAGCACATCGACGCGGGCGGCTGGATACCGGAGCCGGGCGCGCGAGTGTTCAACCTGTACCGGCCGGCGATGCCCATGCACGGCGACCCTTCGGACGTGCTCCCCTGGCTCGATCACGTGCGCCTCATCTACCCCGACGACTGGGAGCACATCGTCCTGTGGCTCGCGCAGCGGGTTCAGCAGCCGGGCGTGAAGGTGAACCACGCACTTGTTTTCGGCGGGCAGCAAGGCATCGGCAAAGACACGCTGCTCGAGCCGGTCAAGGCAGCCGTCGGCGAGTGGAATACCCACGAAATCAGTCCGGGCCAGATGATGGGCCGGTTCAACGGCTGGGCGAAGGCCGTCATCGTGCGGGTATCCGAGGCGCGCGACCTGGGCGACGTCGATCGGTTCGCGTTCTACGACCACAGCAAGGCGTACATCGCCGCGCCACCCGACGTGATCCGCGTGGACGAAAAGCACCTGCGCGAGTACTACGTGATGAACTGCATGGGCGTGGTCATCACGACGAACCACAAGACCGACGGGCTCTACCTGCCGAGCGACGACCGCCGCCACTACGTGGCCTGGTCGGACGCTGCGAAAGAGGACTTCGCCGAGGACTACTGGCAGCGGCTATGGGGCTGGTACGGGCGCGGCGGGATCGGCAACGTCGCGGCCTACCTGCGGACACTGGGCCTGTCCGGGTTCGACCCGAAGGCACCGCCGCCGAAAACCCAGGCGTTCTACGCGATCGTCGCCGCCGGCCAGGCGCCCGAGGATTCCGAGCTGCGCGACGTGCTCGACTACCTGCGCCATCCGGCTGCACTGACGCTTGACATGGTGGTGAACGCCGCACGCGCCATCGGCATGAACGAGCTCGCCGACGACCTGGCCGACCGCAAGAACCGCCGCCGACTGCCTCACAAGTTCGAGCGCGCCGGCTACGTGCCGGTCCGCAACCCGGACGCCGATGACGGACTGTGGAAGATCGCCAGCCGGCGCCAGGCCGTCTACGGCCGCAAGACGGCGCCGGCCGCCGAGCAAATCCGCACGGCCAGGAGACTGTGATGGTCAGCGTGGTCGGTGCAGTCAGTGAAAAACCATTGCGGACTTCCACCCCTCGCGCGCGTGCATTTTGCGAAGGTGAAGGTCGGGACATGTCCGGAGGGGAGAGTACGCAATGGCGGATCACTGACTACACCGACGGGACTGACCGCTGGCACGTCGTCTGCCGGCTGCTCGCGGCACCGGCTGCCGAGGCGCGACGCCTGTCCCGGCTGCTCGACGGCTGGCCGGCCGAGGTGCGCCGGCACTCGATTCTGGACGACTGCCAGCGCAGGCCAGGGGTAGGAAACGCCGGTCGAGCTGGCGCTGGGAGACTAGCGGGGATCGAGTCACCCGCACCTACTACATGAACAAGGACCCGTAAGCGCCTGATATGTCTAGGTTCTTCCCACAGGGTACGTTACGGGTGCATTCGAGCCGCGACTTCGCGCCAGAGCCAAACCTTTCCGTTTCCCTTTCAAACGGGTCCGATCATGTCAGGTTTGCGTGAAGCGTTCATCCGGCGGTGGCTGAAGGCCGGCGCGCGCCTGGTCTATGACCCGGACGTGCGTGAACGGCTGCGGCGCGAGCGCGAGCAGGTGCGGCAGCGCGCCGAGTTCGCCGAGCTGGACCGCTGGCTCGAGCGGCACGACCCGGACCGGCGGGACTGGTGAAACTCGGCACGTTCCGCCTGGCACGCCGCGGTCGGCGACCGCTGTTCGCGTCTGCCGAGGTGGCGCGGCTGTTGCGGCCGAAACCTGCGCCGACCGCCGACCTGGTGGCGCTGCTCGAGATGATCTGGCACAAGCACGCCGGCCGGCTCTGGACGGTGGCCGAGTTGCGCTCGCACGGCTATGTCGAGCCGGCCGCCTGCAGGGGGGTCGGCTACCTGCTGTCGTCGGCGGTGCGTGCCGGCGGCGTCGTCGGCCGGTTCCGTCTGCACCGTGACGGCCAGGACCGCGACGGCGCGATCTATCGGCTGGAGGTGGTGACTTGCGGTGACTCTGCGGACGCGGCGCGCAAGACTCGGGCATCAACCTTTCCGAGGCCGCGATGAGCACCAAGTACCGAATCTCGACGCCTGCAGGCCTGAGCGATCTGGCCGAGCGGGCCTACACCCAGGGGCCGCTGGGCGACCTGGCGCCGGAACCCGATGCGCCGCTGCCGACCGGGCGCGGCGGCATCGCGGCATCGGTGCCGTGGGCCTGGTTCCGCGACCTGGTGGTCGGCACGGCCAGCGCGGGTGGCAACACGGTCGCGGGCACGACGCCGTTTGTCGGCGCGCAGGCAACCCTGCAGGGTTTCAGCGTCCTGGTCGATTCCGGCTGCACCGTCACCGACGTGGGGCCGGGCACGGCGGAAATCGCGGTGGCGGCGACGGCGGCCGTACACGAATGGGTCGCCGAGGGCGCGGCCGACACTTCGACGGATATGACGTTCGGCGCGCCGATCGCGCTGACGCCGTACACGCTGCGCGTTTCGGCGAAGGCGTCGCGCCGGCTGCTGAAAACGTCGCCGGTCGCCGAGCGAATGCTGATGGCCGAGCTGCTGCTGGCGTGCGGTCGCGCGCTCGACGCGGCGGTGCTCAATGCCGGCGGCAGCGCGGTTCCGGTCGGACTGGCCGGCACGAGCGGGCGCATCACGCAATCGGGCACGTCGCTGAGCTGGGCCACGATCGCCGACGTCGAGCGCCAGGTGCTCGCCGCTGGCGTGCGTGCCGAGCGGCTGCGCTACATCACCGACCCGCAGGTGCGCGAGCTGCTGACGACGCGCGAGCGGGCCGCAGGCAGTCTGCACGTCATCGAGTCCGACAAGATCGGCGCGATTCCGGTCGGGTACTCGAACGACGGGCCGGCCAATGCGATGTTCCTGGGCGACTGGTCGCTTGCACACGTCGTGTTCTACGGCGGCCGGCCGGCGCTGCTGGTGAATCCCTTCAAGTACGGCACGTCGGGCCTGGTCGAGTTCACGATGCACGCCGAGGTCGGCATCGGGTTCCCGAAGCCGGGCGCGTTCGCGCATATCGACTCGATCACCTGACATGAGCGCCGATACCGTAATCGCGCGGTTCGCTGGCGAGGCGCTGGCCCGCGGCGTTGCGTCGCACGAAGTGATCGCCGCCACACGCAGGCTGCACGACCTGGCTCGCATGGGGCTGGCCGTCGAGATCGAGTTGTGCGGCGTCAAGGTCTACTTGCCGCGCACGATCGACGCGCCGAGCCGCGGCCGGATGGAGCGGTGACGTGACGTACAACGACCAATTGATCGACCGGCTCATGGGTCGGTTCCGCGCGCACGTCGCTGCGCCGCACGTCCTGGAGCGGATCGAGCAGACGTTGCGCGAAGCGGCCGAGTCGATCGGCGAGCATGACGTACAGGTGCGCCTGGACGACGTGGGCGCGACGGTGACGTTGCGCGGTCGCGGGCCGACCCTGCGGCAGCGGGTCGCACGGATGTTCAGTTGATGAATCCCGACGGCGCGCCACGGGAAGCGCGCCGGGCGCCGGCGTGCAGGGCCGCCGGCGCCGGGACCAGTTTTTCGGCGTCGCGCGCAAGCAGGCCGAGCATCAGCGTGCGACGTGATCGAACGGCGCGGCCGCGATCGTCCATGAATGCTCGGCGCCGCGCGTGGCAACGTCCATCCTCTAGTCGGACGACCCGCGACGCACCTACGGCCTGCGCGAGCGGCGGCACGGTGCACCCTTCCCGCCAGGTGCGAGCGCGCTTTTCCATAGCTAAGCGCACCTGGTGTCAGCGGTACTCCAATAATCCCCACCTGTGGCATTTGAAATTTCCCCACCCA
>DAISWF010000364.1:2167-4981 GCA_036826495.1 Burkholderiaceae bacterium | reverse complement strand
ATCAGCGACTGCATCGCATGGCCGGTCTTGTCCTCGTTGCCGGGCTCGACCCAGACCTGCAGCAGTGCGTCTTTGCCGGAGGCCGTCCTGATCCGCTCCTCGCGCGCGACGAAGCGGCCGGCCACCAGCGCGAACAGGTAGCTGGGCTTCGGAAACGGGTCTTCCCAGCGCGCCCAGTGCCAGTCCGGCCGGTCGTCGCAGTCGCCGACCGCGACCAGGTTGCCGTTGGACAGCAGCACCGGATAGCGCTGCCGGTCGCCGCGGATCACCGTTTCATAGCGCGTCATCACGTCGGGCCGGTCGGGAAAGAACGTGATCCGACGGAACCCCTCGGCCTCGCACTGGGTGAAGAAGTTGTCGTTGGACACGTAAAGGCCCATCAGCGTGGTGTTGGCCTGCGCGTCGACGCGGGTGCGCACCCTCAGCTCGAAACGGTCGGGCGGCTGGTGCAATGTCAGCCGGTCATGCACGACCGAATACTCGTCGGGCCCGAGCGGCCGGCCGTCGATCGCCACGTCGACCAGGCGCAGCCCGTCGCCGTCCAGGGTCCAGGCCCGCGGCGCGCCTGCCGGTGCGGTCCGGCGCACCCTGGAGGTGGCGGTCACCAGGGTGTCGGCCGGGTCGAGGTCGAATTGCAGCAGCACCCGGTCGAGCGCGAACGGGGCGGGGGTATAGTCGCTGCGGTGGATGGTCGTCGCGGTGGTCATTTCTGTGTCATCGGGCAGGCGGCACTCGGACGTTATCGATGGGGGACCGGCGAATGACGGTCCATCGGCGAAGGGCGCCGCCCGGTGGAAGGGCCGCTTCGTGCAACTCGAGGATGATGATGAAGGATTGTAAGCGCAGGCCGGCCGGCATTTCGGCGTGGGCTGCCGGGGCCAGGGGGATCGGTCGGAAGGTGGCTGCGCTGGCGCTGGCCGCGCTGCTGGCCGGCTGCGCGGCGCCCACGCTGCGCACCGACGTGGTGGCCTTCCACGACTGGCCGGCCGACGCCCGGCGCGGTTACCGGATGAACCTGACGGCTGCCCAGCAGGCCAGCCTCGAGCAGGGCGCCTATGCCGAGGCGCTGCGCAGCGAGCTGGCCGCCGCCGGCTTCGCGTCGGCGGCCGATGCCCGCTTCGTGATCACGTTCGACACGTCGGTGCGTCAGCGCATCGAGCGCGTCTATGATCCGACGCCGCCGTTCTACGGTTCGTACTGGTACGGCGGCCCGAGTCGCAGCGCGCTGATGATGGGCATGCCGATCGGCGGCTGGGGCAGCCCGCCGCGCGACATCGTGCGCTTCGATCGCGAGCTGAAGCTGATCATCGAGGATGCGCAGGCCCGCCCGCCCAGGCGGGTCTATGAGGCCACCGCGTTCAGCAGCGGCCCGCAGGCCGCGATGGTGCCTACCTTCACGCTGATGGCCCGCGCGCTGCTGCAGCAGTTCCCCGGCCCTTCGGGGGCCACGCGGCACATCGATGTGGTGATCCCCGAGACGACACCCTGAATCACGGCGGCCCGCGCGGGCGTGATTCGAGCCGAGGTAGTCAATAGGCCGGCCGTCGCCTGTGGTGCCCGCGCCACGCAGTGGCCCGTGTCCCGCGCCTGAACAACGCTGTTCATATGGGGCAGCGCCTACAATCGGCGCGATGACGGAACGGTTCGAAGAGGGCGGTGAGGCGCCGGCATTGCTGCTGGGGATCGAGGGAGTGCCCGCGCGGCTGGCGCGGCTGGCCGATCGCATGGTCTATGCGATCGGCTGCGACCAGCAGGCGATGCGGGTGGCCTTGCTCGCGCGCACCTTGAAGCTCGCGCTCGACTCCGGCCGGCCGGCGCTGTGGGTGTCGCCGCTCGAGCCGTCGATGCTGTTGCGCAAGGCCGCGCTGGCCGGCACCCCGCTCGACGATCACCAGCGCGCCGGCCGCCTGTCGCTGCTGTGGCAGGCGGGGGTGTCGGAGCCGCGGTTCGCGGACGGTGCGCGGCTGACCGCCGATACCCTGGTGGTGCTCGATCATGCGGACGACCGGTTCTGCCTGTCCGATGCTGTCGCCGCGGGCCGCGCGCTGGCCGCCTGCCAGGCATGGGTCGCGCGCACCGGCTGCACCGTCATCGCCACCTTCATGCCGGGCCCGACGTCGACCCGCGAACACGCGCAGCTCCTGGCGCTCGCCGAGCACTTCGGCGGCTTCGCCGAGCTGCGCGCGGCCGACGAGAGCACGGTGCTGTTCGACGTGCGGCACTGGTTCGGTGCCGCCGGCGCGATGCCGCGGGCGTCGTTCGCGTTGACGTTGGAGTCCGACGGCACGCTGGCCGGCCGGCCCGCCGGCGTCGATGCGCGGCTGTCGGTGCCGGTGTCGGACGAGGTGACGATCGTGACGGCGCGTGCCGCGACCGGCCTGGCCGACAGCTCGTGTCGCTGGGTCATCGCCGATTGCCTGCTGTCGGCGCTCGACGCCTGCCGCGAGATCGAGGCCGGCACCGTGGTGCTGCACTTCGACCGGGCCTCGGCGCTGCGCGAGGTGGCCCAGACGGTGGCGCTGCTGCGCGCCAGCGCCAAGCCGCCGTTGCGGGTGGTGATCCGTGAATGCGGCGCGCGCCTGCGCTTCGCGCAGACGGTGGCGATGATGCGGCTGGGCGTGAGCCTGATCGTGCCGCGCGAGCTGCCGCCCCCGGCGGCGCGGCTGATGATCGGTTCGCTGTCGGGCACGCTGTTTACGCGGCCGGTCGAAACCCGCCTGAGCCGGGTGCTGGCGCAGGCGCATGCGCAGACCGAGCGGCGGCTGCTGCCGGTCGACGACTTCCGCGCGCGGGTCGAGCAGCTCCTCGGGTGGT
>DAISWF010000364.1:0-2157 GCA_036826495.1 Burkholderiaceae bacterium | reverse complement strand
GGCGGGGGGGCGGGCCCCCCTGGTGCGCTTCAGGATGGTGTCCTCGCAGGCGCTGAAGGCCGCCACCAGCGCATTGCAGCGTGGCGCCCGCGATTGCCTGTTCGCCGAACACGACGGGTCGATCTGGACGCTGCTGTTCGGCTGCCGGCCCGAGGATGCCGACATCGTGCTGTCGCGGCTGCTGGGCGCGCGTTTCGAGCGGCTGCTGGCCGGCCTGCAGCGCATCGGCGGCGTCGCGCGGATCCGCCATGCGATGCGCCTGCTCGACCATGCGGTGGTCGATTCGGCCGATGCGGTGTTCGCCGATACGGTGGTCCGTCTCGACGACTTCGGAGATCTGCCGTGAAGTCTTCCGTCGGACGCGCCGATGCGCGATCGATCGGAAGCAAGAAGTTTGCAACATGTGAACCAGGACTCGCCGTGCGACATGTCACGGTGACCGTTCGTCGGTTCCCCGAAAATACGAGCGTCGGTTCCTTGAACACCGACGCGTTCCCCGAGGGAGAGTAGGTCGAATGAACATTGCCGTTGAAAGCTGGATGAAAAAGCTCCCGCAGCAGCCCGTCCGGAAGTTCCCCGGGGTGCGGCGCGGCCTGCAGCTTTTTGCCGTCGAGCCTCGGATGTTGTTCGACGGCGCCGCCGTGCCGACGGCCGAGGCCTGCCACGATGGCCCCCCGCCCCAGCCGGCCGACTCCACGCCCGGCGTCGATGCGAAGTGTCCCCCGGTGCCGGTGGACTGTGCACCGGCAAGTGGTGGCCATGGATATCACGGCCATCGGCATGGTGGTCACGATCACGACGGGCCGAAAGCCGGACAGGAAAAAGACGGCTCCTGGCAGGGCGGTGGCGAGCAGAGCGGCCACGGACAACCGGCTCCGCAGGACATCAACCACGATCCGGTCGCCAATGCGGACCAACGGACCATCGCGGCCGGCGACGTGATCAGCGATGGCCAGGTGATCCTGGGCAACGGCCACGGTGATGTTGCCGACAGCGACGTCGACGGCAACGACCTGATCGTCACCGGCCTGGCCGCCGGTTCCACCGTCGACCGCGGCAGCATCGGCGAGCCGATCGCCGGCGAGCACGGCACGCTGACGATGCGCGAAGACGGGTCGTACACCTATGTGCCGCATGCCGGCCTGTCGCTCGCGCAGGGCGAGAGCGTGCATGACGTGTTCAGCTATCTGCTGTGCGACCAGGCCGGTGCCGAAGCGCGCACCACGTTGACAGTGGTGGTGGTCGGCGTCGCCGGCGGCGGCAGTGGCGGTACCGGCAGCGACGGCGGTGACGGGGGTGGCAATGGCGGCGGCGATGGCGGCGGCAACCATCCGCCGACCGCCGAGTGGGACCATCGCTCGCTAAGCGAGGACGAGGTGATCACCGACGGCCAGGCGATTCTGGGCAATGCGTTCGGCGATCATGCCGACCACGACGTGGAGCCGGGCCCGCTGACGGCCACCGGCATCGCCCATGGCTGGTTGGAGACCGAGCAGAGCGGCGGCATCGGCCAGCCGATCCAGGGCCAGTGGGGCACCCTGGTGCTGCAGGGCGACGGCTCGTACACCTATACGCCGAATGAAGCGGCTCAGCATCTGGCCGCCGGCGAGGTGGTCCGCGACTACTTCACCTATACGATCAGCGATCAGGACGGTCTGACCAGCACCTCGTGGATCAAGTTCGACGTGATCGGCGCCAACGATGCACCGATCGCGGTGGACGATGCTCGCGGCATCGACCGCGGCAGTTCGATCACCGATGGTGCGGCGATCGTCGGCAATGCATTCGGCGACAACGCCGACAGTGACATCGACCGCAACGACACGTTGTCGGTGACCGGTGTCGTCGCCGGCAATGCCGGCGCGCCCGGCAGCGGCTCGGTGGGGCAGCCGGTCACCGGTCAGTACGGCACGCTGACGCTCAACGGCGACGGGTCGTACACCTACGTTCCGAATTCGGCCGGCCAGTCGGTGCCGAACGGCCAGACCGCCAATGACGTGTTCACGTACACGATCTCCGACGGCAACGGCGGCACCGACCACGCGACGATCACGATCACGCTGAACGGCGACGGCTCGGGCGGCGGCAATCATCCGCCCACTGCCGAGTGGGACCATCGCTCGCTAAGCGAGGACGAGGTGATCACCGACGGCCAGG
>DAISWF010000363.1:0-5017 GCA_036826495.1 Burkholderiaceae bacterium | reverse complement strand
CACGCTCTTCGTGGGGTCGATCGGCGTCTTCGCGATCAACCCGGTGCTCTACAAGACCCTGCCCTACGAGCCGAACCGCGACTTCGACCTGCTCTCGGTGGCGGTGCGCACGCCCAACGCGCTCGTCACGCGCGCGAACCTGCCCGCGAACAGCGTCGCGGAGTTCGTCGACTACGTGAAGAAGAACCCCGGCAAGGTCTCCTTCGCCTCCTCCGGCACGGGCTCCTCGGACCACCTCACGGCCGTGCTCTTCTGGCAGAAGACGGGCACCTCCGGCATCCACGTCCCCTACAAGGGCGGCAGCGCCGCGCACACCGACCTCATCGGCGGGCAGGTGGACGTGTCGTTCCAGAACCTCGGCTCGATCACCAACCACGTGCGCGGCGGCAAGATGAAGATCCTGGCCGTCACCGGCGACAAGCGCGACCCCACCTTCCCCAACGCCCCGACGATGGCCGAGGTGGGCGTGCCGGGCCTCGAGGTGTTCTCGTGGCAGGCGTTCGTCGCGCCCAAGGGCCTGCCGAAGGACGTGGCCGACCGCCTCGTGCCCGCGCTCATCGCGGCCATCAAGGACCCGGCCGTCACGAAGAAATTCAACGACATCGGCTTCGAGGTCGTGGGCAACACGCCGGCCGAGTTCGGCCGGTTCCTGAACGAGGAGCTCGCGCGCTGGAAGAGCGGGGTCGGCGCCGGCAAGATCACGACCGAGTGAGCGCCCCCCGCAAGAAGCCCGAGGAGCTGAGGAGCCACCGCTGGTACGGGGTGGACGACCTGCGCTCCTTCGGGCACCGCTCGCGCACCGCGCAGATGGGCTTCCACCGGACGGATTACGCCGGCAAGCCCGTCATCGCCATCGTCAACACCTGGAGCGACATCAACCCCTGCCACACCCACTTCCGCCAGCGCGCGGAGGAGGTGAAGCGCGGCATCTGGCAGGCGGGCGGCTTTCCGGTCGAGATGCCGGCGCTCAGTCTGTCGGAGCCGTTCCAGAAGCCGACGACGATGCTGTACCGCAGCCTGCTGGCGATGGAGACCGAGGAGCTGCTGCGTTCCTATCCGGCCGACGGCTGCGTGCTGATGGGCGGCTGCGACAAGACCACGCCGGCGCTGCTGATGGGCGCGATCTCGATGGATCTGCCGGCGATCTTCATGCCGGCCGGGCCGATGCTGCGCGGCAACTGGAACGGCGTGACCCTGGGCTCCGGGTCGGACACCTGGAAGTACTGGGCCGAGCTGCGCGCCGGCAACATCACCGAGAACGACTGGCAGGAGATCGAGGACGGCATCGCCCGTTCGCCGGGCCACTGCATGACGATGGGCACCGCGTCGACGATGACCAGCGTCGTCGAGGCGATGGGCATGACCCTGACCGGCGCCGCATCGATCCCGGCGCCCGATTCGCGGCATGCGCAGATGGCGACGCTGACCGGCAAGCGGATCGTCGACATGGTGTGGGACGACCTGAAGCCGTCCGACATCCTGAAGCCCGGCTCCTTCGACAACGGCGTGACCACCGCGCTGGCGCTGTCGGGCTCGACCAACGCGGTGGTGCACATCATCGCGCTGGCGCGGCGCGCCGGCTACGACCTGACGATCGACCGCTTCGACGAGCTGGCGCGGCGCACGCCGGTGCTGGCGAACCTGCGGCCATCCGGCAAGTATCTGATGGAGGACTTCTATTATGCGGGCGGCCTGCCGGCGCTGCTGCGCCAGCTCGGCGACCTGCTGAACACCGGCGAGCGGACCGTCACCGGCCGCACGCTGGGCGAGAACATCGCCGGCGCGCGGGTCCACGATGACGACGTGATCCGCTCGCGTGAGACCGCCACCGTCCACAGCGACGGCCTGGCGGTGCTGCGCGGCAACCTCGCGCCGGGCGGCGCGGTGATCAAGCCGCCGGCCGCCGAGCAGCATCTGCTGCGGCACACCGGTCCGGCGGTGGTGTTCAGGGACTACAACGACATGGCGGCGCGCATCGACGATCTGGCGCTGCTCGTCGACAAGGACAGCGTCATCGTGCTGCAGAGCGCCGGTCCGCAGGGCGCGCCCGGCATGCCCGAGTGGGGCCAGTTGCCGATCCCGAAGAAGCTGCTCGAGCAGGGCGTGCGCGACATGGTGCGGATCTCGGACGCGCGGATGAGCGGCACCAGCTACGGCGCCTGCGTGCTGCACGTGACGCCGGAGTCGCACGTCGGCGGGCCGCTGGCGCTGGTGCGCGACGGCGACCTGATCGAGCTCGACGTGCCGGCGCGCAAGCTGAACCTGAAGATCTCCGACGAGGAGATGGCCCGGCGGCGCGCCGCCTGGGTCGCGCCGCCGCCGAAGTTCACCCGCGGTTACGGCAGCCTCTATCTGAAGCACATCAGCCAGGCCGACAAGGGCTGCGACTTCGATTTCCTGGAGACCGCGCCGGCCGTGGCCGACCCCGGCGGCGGCGAGCCCGAGATCCACTGAGAAGCTGGCGCCGAGAAGCCGGCGCCGCGGTCGCAGCGTGTCGGCGATCGGACCGCGGTGAGCCCGCAGCGCCGGCGCCGCGGCCGCAGCGAGCCGCCGTGGCCGGCGCCTGCTCTCGTTGCGCTACAGTAACGTCACCTGCGCGCCGCCGATCCCGGAGAAAAAGATGTCCACCTTCCCGCCGCCGATTCCGAACCTGTTCCGCCAGAAGGTGCTGGCCCGCGAGAAGCTGATCGGCTGCTGGTGCACGCTGTCCAGCCACCTGTCGACCGAGATCCTCGGCTACGTCGGCTTCGACTGGCTGCTGATCGACGGCGAGCATTCGCCGAACGACCTGCAGACCTTCATCCACCAGTTGCAGGCGCTGAAGGACAGCCGCAGCGCCCCGGTGGTGCGGCCGGAGACGAACAGCACGGTGCTGATCAAACGGCTGCTCGATGCCGGCTTCTACAACTTCCTGATCCCGATGGTCGAGTCGGCCGAGCAGGCCCGTTCGGCGGTGGCCGCCACCCGCTATCCGCCGGCCGGCGTGCGCGGCGTGGCCGGCATGCAGCGCGGCAACCTGTGGGGCACGCTGCCCGACTACTTCAAGCGGGTCAACGATCACATCTGCGTGATCACGCAGATCGAAAGCCGTGCCGGCGTCGATGCGGCCGACGCGATCATCGAGGTCGACGGCGTCGACGCGGTGTTCATCGGCCCGTCGGATCTCGGCGCCGCGCTGGGCCACCTGGGCAACCCGGGGCATCCGGAGGTGCAGTCGGCGATCCGCCACGTCGTCGACCGCGTCCATGCGCGCGGCAAGGCGGCCAGCATCCTGGCGGCCACGCCGGACGATGCGCAGCGCTACATCGATCTCGGCATCGAGGTCGTCGCGATCGGCAACGATGCGTCGATCTATCGCAACGCGCTGACGGCGATGCGCGACCGCTTCATCAAGCGCGCCTGACGGAAATGCGGCCGCGCGGCGAACGGCGCGGCGACCGCACACCAGCATTGGATCAACGAAGATGGAAACATCGAGTGCCGTCGACCTGCAGGCGCTGCGTGCCGCGTTCAACGGCCGGCTGCTGACCGCCGCCGACGATCTGGAACCCTACGTCATCGACTGGCGCAGGCGCTGGCGCGGCCGTGCGCTGGCCGTCGCGCAGCCCGATTCCACCGCCGACGTCGCCGCCGTGGTCCGCTGGTGCGCGGCGCACGGCGTGCCGATCGTGCCGCAGGGCGGCAACACCGGCATGGTCGGCGGCAGCGTGCCCGACGACAGCGGCCGGGCGCTGGTGCTGTCGTTGAAGCGGCTGAACCGGATCCGCGCGATCGATGCCGGCAACAACACGATGACGGTCGAGGCCGGCTGCATCCTCGCCGACGTGCAGCAGGCGGCTGCAGAAGCCGGGCGGCTGTTCCCGCTGAGCCTGGCGGCCGAGGGGAGCTGCACGATAGGCGGCAACCTGGCGACCAATGCCGGCGGCGTGCAGGTGCTCCGCTTCGGCAACGCGCGCGAGCTGTGCCTGGGGCTGGAGGTGGTGACCGCCGACGGCGAGGTCTGGGAGGGGCTGCGGGGGCTGCGCAAGGACAACACCGGCTACGACCTGCGCGACCTCTTCATCGGCGCCGAGGGGACGCTCGGGGTGATCACGGCGGCGACGATCAAGCTGTTCCCGCAGCCGCGCGCGAAGATGACGGCGATCGCCGGCGTCGCCGATCCGCAGGCCGCGCTGCGGCTGCTGGAGCTGGCGCAGCGGCGGCTGGCGGCCTCGCTGACCGCGTTCGAGCTGATCGCCGACGACTGCCTGGAGCTGGTGGTGCGGCACGTCGCCGACACCCGCAAGCCGCTCGCCGAAGCGGCGCCGTGGTACGTGCTGCTGGAATGCAGCGATGCCGAAAGCGCGCAGCACGCCACCGACAGCTTCAACGGGCTGATGGAGGAGGCGTTCGAGGCCGGCATCATCGGCGATGCCGCGATCGCCGCATCGGTCGCGCAGAGCCGGGCCTTCTGGGCGCTGCGCGAGCACATCCCGCTCGCGCAGGCGGCCGAGGGCGACAACATCAAGCACGACATCTCGGTGCCGATCTCGGCGATCGCCCGCTTCGTCACCGATACCAATGCGGCCCTGCAGCAGATGCTGCCCGGCATCCGGATGATCGTGTTCGGCCACCTGGGCGACGGCAACCTGCACTACAACGTGTCGGCCAGCGCCGCGCTGCCGGGGCCGGCGCTGATGCGCGCCGAGCCGGTGATCAACAAGCGGGTCTACGACGCGGTGGTGGCCGCCGGCGGCTCGATCTCGGCCGAGCACGGGCTGGGCCAGTTGAAGGTCGAAGAGAATCGTCACTACAAGTCGCCGGTCGAGCTGGCGCTGATGCGCCGGCTCAAGGAGGCGCTGGATCCACGCGGACTGATGAATCCCGGCAGGGTGCTCGCACCGGACTGATCCGGGCCGATCCGATCCGGCACAATGCCGGAACCCGAAGAAGGGGAGACGACGATGAATGACAAAGGGGAGGGAATGACGATGAGCCACAGGAAACTGCTGATCGTGAATCGCAGGAAACTGCTGAT
>DAISWF010000362.1:2834-5021 GCA_036826495.1 Burkholderiaceae bacterium | reverse complement strand
GGGCGCCAGCGTCTTGCGGGGGCTCCGGCGCTGCCGCTGGCTGAACGGGCGCACGCGGCCTGGCGATCCATCGCCGCCGTTCGCGTCCCACACCAGGATCTCGCCGTCCAGCACCGTGCCGTCGGGCAAGGCGGCGGCCAGCTCGCGGATCTCCGGGAAGCGCTCGGTGATCAGATCCTCGCCGCGCGACCACAGCCAGACGTCGCCGCCGCGCCGCACGAGCTGCGCCCGGATGCCGTCCCATTTCCATTCGATCTGCCATGGCTGCGGCGGCCCGAGCAGCGTGTCGAACGTGTCGGCCGGCTCGTTGAGCGGATGAGCGAGGAAGAACGGATAGGGCCGGCCGTCGCGCGAGCCGGCAGCGGGCTCCTCGGGCCGCACCAGCGCCCGGTAGTCGTCGGCCCGCGGATTGGCGCCGATCCCGGCATAGCCGACCAGCCGCTGCGCGATCAGCCGCGGGTCCAGGCCGGTCACGTCGGCCAGCGCCTGCGTGACCGTCTGGCGCGAGACGCCGACCCGGAACGCGCCGGTGACCAGCTTCATGCAGACCAGCCGCTGTCCGGCCGGCAGATGGCTCAGCAGCAGCGCGAGACGGTTGCCCATCGCCTCCGGCTCCAGTCCGCGCAGCGGCAGCAGATCCCGTTCGATGAACTCCGCGAGCGGCCGCGACTCCGTGACGTGCGCATCGGGCAGCAGCAGTGCGATCGTCTCGGCGAGGTCGCCGACCGACTCGTAGCATTCGTCGAACAGCCATTCGGGCAGCCCGGCGAGCTGACGGGTGATCGCGCGCAGCAGCATCGTCGGCGCGACCTGGCGCGGCTTGCCGCCGACCAGGAAGTACACCGCCCAGGCAGCATCCTCGGGCCGCAGCGCCCCGATGTCGTCGAAGTAGCGTTGCAGCGCGCGCCGCTTGGCCAGCGTCGAGGTGCTGGCGTCGAGCGACTTGTAGAGTTCGGCGAACGCCTGCATGGCGGTGACACTAGTCGCTTGCAGGTGCGGCGCCGGAGGTCGCCGGCGGGGCTTCGCCAGCCGACGTCGGCGCGTCGTCCGCCGACACGGCGGTGCCCGGCTCTGCAGCGCTCGCGCGTTCGTTCTCCTCGTCCTCGTCGCCGTACTCCGTGTGGAAGCTCTCGGCGGGGATGCCGGCCTCGTTGAGCCAGCGCACCAACGTGCCGACGCTGCCGTGGGTGACGATCACCCGCTCGGCCGCCGATTCGGCGATCGCGCGGTTCAGGCCCGGCCAGTCGGCATGGTCCGACAGCACGAAGCCGCGGTCGACGCCGCGGCGACGCCGGCGTCCGCGCACCTGCATCCAGCCGCTGGCGAACGCATCGGCCGAGTCCTTGAATCTGCGCAGCCACGGCGTGCCCTGCACCGAAGGCGGCGCCACCACCAGCGCGCCGGCGAGCCGCCGGGCATCGACACCGGGGTCGGTGACCTTGATCGTGGCCGGCAGCCGCACGCCCGCCTCGCGATAGACCTCGTTCAGCGTCTGCACCGCGCCGTGCACGACGATCGGCCCGATCGATGGATCGACGCCGTGCAGGATCCGCTGGGCCTTGCCGAACGCATAGCCGAAGATCACCGAGGGCCGGCCGTCGGCCGCATTGCCGCGCCACCAGTCGTCGATCTCGCGGAACAGCGCGGCGGAGTCCGGCCAGCGATAGATCGGCAGCCCGAACGTCGATTCGGTGACGAACACGTCGCAGCGCACGGGCTCGAACGGCGTGCAGGTGCTGTGGGGCTCCAGCTTGTAGTCGCCCGAGATCCCCCAGACGCGGCCCTGGTGCTCGAGCCGCACCTGCGACGAACCGAGCACGTGGCCGGCCGGATGCAGCGACAGCCTGACGCCGTGGTGGTCGATGACCTGCCCGTAGGCCAGCGTCTGCAGCGGCAGATCGGCGCCCAGCCGGGCGCGCAGGATTCCTTCGCTGTCGCGGTGCGCGAGGTAATGACGGTGGCCGGGCCGTGCATGATCGGCATGCGCATGGGTGATCACCGCGCGGTCCACCGGGCGCCACGGATCGATGTGGAAGTCGCCCGCCGGGCAGTACAGCCCCTCCGGGCGTGCGATGACCAGATCACTGTCGTGCATGCGGCCCGGTCGCGTCCTCTTCGGTCGATGCCGACGGCATTGTATTGCGCTCCGGCTCGCCGGACCGGCGACGGTCGCTGGTGGTGCCCCGG
>DAISWF010000362.1:0-2824 GCA_036826495.1 Burkholderiaceae bacterium | reverse complement strand
CGCCGTCCTTCACGCGCCGCGCCAGCTCCGCATAGAGCGCCGACAGCTCGCGCAGCTCGTCCTCGTCCAGGTCCTCGGCGCAGATCAGCCGGTTGCTGGCATTGCGGTTGGCGGCGATCAGCTCGTTCAGCTTGACGTGCAGCGCGGCGCTGTCCTTGTTCTGGCTCTGCTGGATCAGGAACACCATCAGGAACGTGACCACCGTGGTGCCGGTGTTCACGACGAGCTGCCAGTCCTCCGAGAACCGGAACAGCGGTCCGGACGCGGCCCAGGCGAGCACCACCGCGACCGACAGCGCGAACGCGGTCGGCGATCCCGCCCAGTGGGTGACCCGGTTGGCGAAGCGATCGAATGCATGCGTGACGCGGTGATGTACGGAGACACGTTGACGTGCGGTATCAGCCATCTGGATGCTCGCCGGAATCATGGGCCCCTGTGCCGCGGCCAGAGCAATTGATATTCCCGGCCGCCGCGACGGCCGCCACGGCTGCATCGGCGCACGGCCGGCGACCCCGGCGCGGCCATCGTTCATCTCTCAGGCACGGCGCTTGCCCAAGGGTCCGCTCGTTCAAAGGAGGACCCATCATGGCCAGCAAGAAGAAGCCCGCGCCCCCGAACTCGACGACCGGCCACGGCGGGGAAACCCATCAGCAGGTGCCGCGCAATGCCGATCATCGCGACGGCATGCTGCACCTGACGACGAACCACGGCACCCGGATCGCCGACAACCAGAACAGCCTGCGCGCCGGCGCGCGCGGGCCGACGTTGCTGGAGGACTTCATCCTCCGCGAGAAGATCTTCCACTTCGACCACGAGCGGATTCCCGAACGCATCGTCCACGCCCGCGGCACCGCGGCGCACGGCTACTTCGAATGCACCGATCCGGTCCCCGAGCTGACGCTGGCCGATCCGTTCCAGGAAAAGGGGCTGCGCACGCCGGTGTTCTGTCGATTCTCGACGGTGGCCGGCAGCCTGGGATCGAAGGACACGCCGCGCGACGTGCGCGGCTTCGCCGTCAAGTTCTACACCCGCCAGGGCAACTGGGATCTGGTCGGCAACAACATCCCGGTGTTCTTCATCCAGGATGCGATCAAGTTTCCCGATCTGGTCCATGCGGTGAAGCCGGAGGCCGACCGGGGCTTTCCGCAGGCCGCCTCGGCGCACGACACGTTCTGGGACTTCGTGTCGCTGATGCCGGAGTCGATGCACATGATCATGTGGGCGATGTCCGACCGCGCGCTGCCGCGCAGCCTGCGGATGATGCAGGGCTTCGGGGTGCACACCTTCCGGCTGCTGAATGCCGACGGCCAGTCGACCTTCGTCAAGTTCCACTGGAAACCGGTGCTGGGCCTGCAGTCGACCTTGTGGGACGAGGCGGTCAAGATCTCCGGCGCCGATTCCGACTACCATCGCCGCGACCTGTGGCAGGCGATCACGAGCGGCGCCCCTCCGGAATGGGAGCTGGGGCTGCAGTGCTTCGACGACACGCTCGCCGAGCGGCTGCCGTACGACGTGCTCGATGCGACCAAGCTGATTCCGGAGGAGGAGGTGCCGCTGCGCACCGTCGGCCGGCTGGTGCTCGACCGCTGGCCCGACAACTTCTTCGCCGAGACCGAGCAGGTGGCATTCCTGCCGTCGAACGTGATTCCGGGCATCGATTTCTCGAACGACCCGCTGCTGCAGGGGCGGCTGTTCTCGTATCTGGACACGCAGAAGAGCCGGCTGGGCACGACCAACTTCCACCAGATCCCGATCAATGCGCCCAAGTGCCCGATGCGCAACTTCCAGCGCGACGGGATGATGCAGACGCAGGTGCCGAAGGGAAGGGCGAACTACGAACCCAACAGCCTGGCCGAAGCGGGCGAGGACGGCGGGCCGCGCGAATGCCCGATGACCGGCTTCAGCAGCTTCCGCGGGCTGGGCGAACGCAACGACGCCGACCGCGGGCGGGTCCGTTCGGAGCGGTTCGCCGATCACTACAGCCAGGCGCGGCTGTTCTGGAAGTCGCAGACGCCAATCGAGCAGGCTCACATCGCCAGCGCGCTGGTGTTCGAGCTGTCGAAGGTGGAGCTGCCGCACGTGCGCGTCCGCACGGTGGCGTCGCTGCGCAACGTCGACGAACAGCTCGCCGCGCGCGTCGCCGCAGGGCTGTCGATGCCGCTGCCGAAGGCGCTGCAGCCGGCGCGCGCGCCGGTCGACCTGCCGCCGTCGCCGGCGCTGTCGATCGTCGGCAACATGAAGCCGACATTGCAGGGCCGCAGCATCGGCATCCTGTTCGACGAGGGCTCCAGCAAGACCGAGATCGACCGCCTGGTCAAACGGATCACCGCGGCCGGCGCGCGCGCGATGCTGATCGCGCCGCGGGTCGGCGACATCGAGCTGGACGGCGGCAGGCTGGCGGCCGAGGGTCAGCTCGCCGGCTCGCCGTCGGTGCTGTTCGACGCGGTGGCGCTGGTGCTCACGCCCGCCGCCGGCCACCGGCTGGCCGAGGAGGCGGCCGCCTGCGATTTCGTCCGCGATGCCTGGGGCCATCTGAAGGCGATCGGCCATACGCCGGGCGCCGCCGATCTGCTGGCCAAGGCCGGTCTCATCGAGGCCGCCCCCGGCCTGACCGGGCTGGACGACGCCTTCCTGGAAGCTGCCGCGACCCGGTTCTTCGATCGGGAGCCGAAGGTCCGCACGTTGGCTTGAGGTCGGCGCGGCGCACCGGGCCGGTACAGATTGCCGGCTCGTGGTGCCGGCTCACCGCGGAGGGGCGCGGCCCGCGTCTCAGTGCGCCCCGCTCCCGCGGGCCAGCTCGGCGGCGCGCACCGCCTGCATCGCC
>DAISWF010000361.1:0-5041 GCA_036826495.1 Burkholderiaceae bacterium | reverse complement strand
CGACCGCCGGCTGTCCGGGCGTGAAGCTGCCGAACGGCAACTGGATGACGACGAGCTGGTCGCCGGCTGCCAGTCCGGCCGGGATCGTCACGCGGTGCTGCCCGCCGCTGTCGGTGAAATAGGGGTGCTCGACCTGGCCGGCGGCGATGTCGCCGGCGGTCAGCGTGATCGTCGTGCGCGTCAGCGCCGCGCCCAGATAGGCGGCGCCGGTGATCGTCAGGCCATCGGGCGCGAGTCCGCCGTCGGCGCCGCGCGCCGGCACGAACAGATCGATGTAGGGTGCGTAGCCGGCATCGCTGCCGCCGTTGCTGAAGGTGGCGGTGACGGTGAAGGTCTCGCCGACCAGCGTCGTGCCGGCGGGCATCGACAGCGCGACCGACGGGCCCGGCGCGAGCAGATGGTCCCAGGCTTCGCGCGCCGTCGCCGCGATCGCCGACGTCGTTTCGATGTCGCCGATCCGCGATTCGAGCGACCAGTTGCCGCCCAGACGCGCCGCGCCGGTATCGTCGGACGATGCGGCGACGTCGGCACCGGTGGCATCGGCCAGTCCCTGCAGGAAGCGCATTCCGTCGGCGGTGTCGGCGATGTCGCAGCCATACAGCAGGATGTCGCCATCGGCGTGCAGCGCCGCACCGATCCGGCCGAGCTCCGCGGCATGGCTGGCCAGCGTGCCCGTGTCCAACGTCTGGTTGCCGAGCAGCAGCCGGCCATCCGAGGCGCCGTGCGAGACCACCTGGATCGACGCGTAGTCGCGCCGGCCGTCCAGCGCCGCGGCGATCTGGCCGAGCGGATCGGCATCGGCGGTGAGCACCAGCACCTGCGTGCCCGGCGCGGCGCCCTGCACCAGCGTCTGCCACTGCGCGACCTGCGGATCGATGACCAGCAGCGTACGTCCCGCGGGGGTGGCGGCGTTCTCGCCGGCGCCGGGCGCCGGCAGGCTGGCGGCTGCCGGGTCGCTGCCGGCCGTCTGATCGATGCCGGTGGCCGGGGCCGGGCCGACGGCCGGCGCCGCGTCGCTTTGCGCGGCCGCGGCGTCGGGGTGGAGCGGTGCCGGTGCCGGGGCGTCATCCGGCGGCGCCAGGTCGACGGTGGCGGCCGCCGCGCCGTCGAACAACATCCGCGGCTCGATTGCGTGGATCTGCAACCGTCTGTGAAGGGGATGGCGAGGCTGCGCCAGATTGGTCCGGGCTTTGGTTGCAATCTTTGAGAATTGCAAATTATCTTTAATAATCATTTAGATATGTCGTATTTCTCGACAGAATCTCACTTGTCGAGTGATGTGGCAACCGCCGCGTGCCGTTTGTTGCGTTCGCACATGGTTTTTCGCCGAACGCGTGGAGGCGAGGGACGGGCGGAATAGGGCGCGGGGCGGGGCAGGGCGGGCGCAGGCCCTGGGCGGCTGGTCAGTCGGCGGCCGGTCAGTCGGCGGCCGGCTTTCTGGCCCCCGGCGCGGGCACGGGCGTAGGGCGAACAGGCCCGGACTCATGATGCCGAGCGCCAGGCTGTTGACGGTGTCGGCCAGCCGGTAGCCGTCGCTGCCGCGCCGGCGGCCCCAGACGAACTCCAGCGCGATCATCACGAGGAAGGCCGGTGTGGCGAAGACGATCACCCGACCCATCGCACGCTCTCCACGCGTTCGTCGCCGGAAAGGGCAGCGGCCCGATACCGGACCAGCCCGGAACAGTGACCGGCGGTGGGCATCGGCAGTGCCCCCTACAATCGTCCGATGCCCGACCACCCCTCCGCTCCCGCCGGCATCGAGCCGCCCGACAATGATGGCGCCGACTTCGGCCGCATCGACGGCGGCCGCCTCGACGCTGGAGATGCCGGCGCCGACGCCGGCGACGGCACCAGCGCGCCGGCGCCGTACGCGGCGCTGACCCCCGACTGCCTGCTCGACGCGCTGGCCTCGCTGGGTATGATCGGCGACGGCCGGCTGCTGGCGCTGAACAGCTACGAGAACCGCGTCTATCAGGTGTATCTGGAAGATGCTGCGCCGGTGGTCGTAAAGTTCTATCGCCCGCGGCGCTGGAGCGACGAGCAGATCCTCGAGGAACACGCGTTCGCCGCCGACCTCGCCGCCGACGAGGTGCCGGTGGTGGCGCCCCGGGCAATCGACGGCCGCACGCTGCATCACTACGCGGGCTTCAGCTTCGCGGTGTTCCCGCGCCAGGGCGGCCGCACGCCGGAACTCGACGACCCGGCGACGCTCGAGCGGATCGGCCGGTTCATCGGCCGCATCCATCGCGTCGGCGCCGCCGGCCGCTTCACGTCCCGGCCGGCGCTGGACATCCGCAGCTTCGGTGAAGAGCCGCGCGACTATCTGCTCGCGCACGGGTTCGTGCCGCCGGATCTGCATGCGTCGTGGACGGCCGCGGTCGAACTCGCGCTGGGCGGCGTGCGCCGAGCGTTCGAAGCGGCCGGCGACTACGCGACCTTGCGGCTGCACGGCGACTGCCACCCCGGCAACGTGCTGTGGACCGACGGCGGGCCGCACTTCGTCGACCTGGACGATTGCCGCAGCGGCCCGGCCATGCAGGACCTGTGGATGCTGCTGTCGGGGGATCGTGCGTCGATGACGCAGCAGCTCCGGGCCGTGCTGCGCGGCTACCAGGACTTCGCGCCGTTCGACGTGCGCGAGCTGCACCTGGTCGAAGCGTTGCGCACGCTGCGCCTGATCCACTACAGCGCCTGGATCGCCCGCCGCTGGCATGATCCGGCGTTCCCGGCGGCGTTCCCGTGGTTCAACACGCAGCGCTACTGGCAGGACCGCGTGCTCGAGTTGCGCGAGCAGATCGGCGCGTTGGACGAGCCGCCGCTGGAGTACCTGCGCGACTGATCGATCGCGGGCGTCCGCCGCCGCCGCCGTGCCCCGCGCCGCGCTCGGCGATGAGCGTCCGGTATCGGCCGATCTCCCGCCCGCCGGCGAAGCCGCGCGCGATTCGATACGCTTGCCGCAGGCGGCGCGGAAGGGCCGCGCCGCGATGGAGATTCTTCATGTACGACTACGACCTCTTCACGATAGGCGCCGGCTCGGGCGGCGTGCGCGCGAGCCGGATGTCGGCGGCGCTGGGCGCGCGCGTCGCGGTCGCCGAGAACCGGTTCTTCGGCGGCACCTGCGTCAACGTCGGCTGCATCCCGAAGAAGCTGTTCACCTATGCCGCCCACTACCACGAGGACTTCGAGGACGCCGCCGGCTACGGCTGGACCGTGCCGCAGGCCCGCTTCGACTGGCCGACGCTGGTCGCCAACAAGGATCGGGAGATCCGCCGGCTGAACGGCATCTACGAGAAGCTGCTGACCAACGCCGGCTGCACGGTGCTCCGCGGCCACGCACGGATCGTCGATCCGCATACCGTCGAGATCGACGGCCGGCGCCACACCGCGGCGCACATCCTGGTGGCGACCGGCAGCAAGGCCCAGCGCACCAGGATTCCGGGTGCCGAGCTCGGCTTCACGTCCGATGAGGCGTTCCACCTGCCGTCGCTGCCCGAGCGGGTCGTCGTCTACGGCGGCGGCTACATCGCGGTGGAGTTCGCGTCGATCTTCAACGGCCTGGGGGTGGATACCACGCTGGTCTACCGCGGCGAACGGCTGGTGCGGGTGTTCGATGCCGACATCGGCCGCGCGGTTGAAGGCGAGCTGGCGAAGAAGGGTGTCAGGCTGATGCTGGCGACGTCGATCGACCGCATCGATGCCGCGCAATCGCCAACGCAGTCATCGGCGCAACCGCCGGCCCGATCGTCGCGCAGCGGGCCGTACACGCTGGCGCTGCGCGCGGCCAGCGGCGGCACCACCGCGTTCGAGACCGACGGCGTGATGTTCGCGACCGGCCGCGTGCCGCTGACCGACGGGCTGGGGCTGGGCGAGGTCGGTGTCGGCCTGACCGCCGGCGGCGCGGTGCAGGTCGACCGGTCTTTCCGCAGCAACGTGCCGTCGATCCTCGCGATCGGCGACGTGATCGGCCACCTGCAGCTCACGCCGGTCGCGCTGGCCGAAGGGATGATGGTGGCCGACCACCTGTTCGGTTCGCGCAGCCGCCGGCTCAGCTACGACAACGTGCCCACCGCGATCTACTGCCATCCGAACATCGGCACGGTCGGCCTGAGCGAGGAGCAGGCGCGTGCCGCGGGCCATGAGCTGCGGATCTTCAAGTCCGACTTCAGGCCGCTGAAGCACACCGTCAGCGGCCGCGACGAACGGACCTGGCTGAAGCTGGTGGTCGATGCGCAGACCGACCGGGTGCTGGGCCTGCACATGGTCGGGCCCGACGCCGGCGAGATCGTCCAGGGGTTCGCGGTGGCGATGAACTGCGGCGCCACCAAGGCGCAGTTCGACGCGACGATCGGCATCCATCCGACGCTGGCCGAGGAGTTCGTGACGATGCGCGAGCCGGTCGCCTGAGCGCGGCCACCGGAGCGCGGCCACCGGAGCGGGCGGGCCGGCTCGCTCCGGCACATCCATGTCCCGGCGGCCCGGCGATGGCGGCCCCGGCCCAACGTGACGCTAGAATCACCGCTCGGCGTTCCGCCTCCTCCGCCCCTTTCATATCTCCCGACCACAGGACATCGACATGGACATCCAACGCATCGGCATCATCGGCGCCGGCACCATGGGCAACGGCATCGCGCAGGCCTGCGCGGTCGCCGGCCTGCACGCGGTGATGGTCGACATCAGCGACGAGGCGCTGGCCCGCGGCATGAAGACCTTGAACGGGTCGCTCGACCGGCTGGTCAAGAAGGGCACGATGACCGCCGACGGCAAGGCCGAGGTGCTGTCGCGGATCGCCACCACGACGAAGCAGGCCGACCTCGCCGACACCGACCTGGTGATCGAGGCGGCCACCGAGAACGAGACGCTGAAGACGAAGATCCTGCAGCAGTTCGACGCGCTGCTGAAGCCCGAGACGATCGTCGCGACCAACACCTCGTCGATCTCGATCACCCGGCTGGCCGCCGCGACGAAGCGGCCCGACCGGTTCGTCGGCATGCATTTCTTCAATCCGGTGCCGGTGATGGCGCTGGTCGAGATCATCCGCGGG
>DAISWF010000360.1:0-5045 GCA_036826495.1 Burkholderiaceae bacterium | reverse complement strand
CGAGAGCGTGCGGGTGGGACGGCACGAGGAGGCCGACCTGCCGGTCTACATCGTGGATTTCGGCGTCGCGGTGCTCGGGTGCTTCGAGAACGAACTGACGATTCCGGGCGACTCCGCGACGGCGATGGACCCGATTGCACCGGAAGCTGCGCCATGACCATCGTGCCGCTCGATCGCCAGCGGCTGCTGCGGGCGCTGGCCGCGCGGCGCCGCTACCGCTACGTGCGGCCCAGGATCGTGCCGCACGAAGACGGCTGGCGCATCGTGAGCCCCAACTGCTCGCGCAACATCGACCCGCAGGGCGGCGACATCGACATCGCGCTGCTGCTGCACCTCGACGACGGGCGGTGGCGGGTGCATTCGCGTGACCATGTCCAGGGCCGCTGGGTGCCGCGCGGCGACTTCGGTTCACTGGCGGGCGCGCGCGCGCCCATCACGGGCCCGCCGTGGCGCGGGGGGCGGGCATTGGGGGGGGCCGGTGGAAACGAACACACGCCGGCGGCTGCCGCGCGGGCGCCTGCTCTGCTGTTCGCGCCGCAGCCGCAACCGGTTTGAAGGAGTGCCTCGATGAAGCTGATGATCCGCAAGACCTCGTCCGGAGCGCTGTCGGCCTACGTGCCGAAGAAGGATCTCGAAGAGCCGATCGTCGAGCAGGAGAAGCCCGCGCTGTGGGGCGGCACGATCCGGCTCGGCAACGGCTGGACATTCGCGCTGCCGGAACTCGCGCCGGAGACGCCGCTGCCGATCACCGTCGAGGCCCGCCGGCTGTCCGTGGACTGAAGGACTCGCCGGGCGTGATGAACTCGTGGGCGAATCGTTCGGTCATGCGGGCCTCCCCGGGCGGCACGCCGGATCCGTTCACAGGTTCTGCCGACCGTCCCGATGCGTGTGGAGCATGCGATGAGCGATGAGGACTGGATCCCGCTGTCCGAACCCGACGGCAGCGAGGTCGAGGCGGCGCTGGTGGCCGCCGCGCTGCACGACGGCCGCTGGTCCGACGGGCCGATGGTGCAGACCTTCGAGAGCCGCTTCGCGCAGTGGCTGGGCCGGCGCCATGCGGTGTCCTGCGCCAGCGGCACGCTGGGCGTGCTGCTGGCGCTGCGCGCGCTGGGCATCGGCCCGGGCGACGAGGTGATCGCCTCGCCGTACGGCTGGCACCAGGTCGCGCATGCGGTGGAGCTGGCCGGTGCCACGCCGGTGTTCAGCGAGATCGACTACTGGTCGGGCTGCCTGGACCCGGTGCGCGCGGCGGGCGCCGTCACGCCGGCCACCCGCGCGGTGCTGGTGGGCAACGTCAACGGCCACCCGGCCGCCTGGCGGGCCTGGTGTGCGTTTGCCGCCGCGCACGGCCTGGCGCTCATCGAGGACTCCACCGAGGCCATCGGCTCGGTGTACCAGGGTCGCCGGGTCGGCTGCTTCGGCGACCTGTCGGTGTTCGACTTCTCGCAGCCGTCGGCGCTGTGCTGCGGGCAGGGCGGCATGATCGTCACCGACGACGATGCGCTCGCCAGCGAGCTGCGCTACCTGCGCAGCCGCGCCACCGCCGATCGCCGTTCGGTGTCGGTGGGTGCCCGCGTGCCGCTGCAGGCGTCGCTCGGGGCGCTCGCCGCCGCGGTGGGCGTGGGGCAGCTCGCCCGCATCGACGAGCTGCTGGCCCGCCGCAAGCAGGTGGAGGCGGCCTATGCCCGCGAGATGATGAGCTTCGAAGGCATCAAGCCGCCGTATCTCGCGCCGGACGTCGACGAGGTCCACTGGATGCTGTATTTGGTGCATCTGGGCAGACGCTTCGGCGTCAGCGCCTGCGCGCAGATCATCGACGACCTGGCGGTCGAAGCGATCGAGGCGGCGATGTACTGCCAGCCGCTGCATCAGCAGCACCACTATCAGCGTCGCGGCTGGGCGCGCGGGCGTTTCGCGCTGGTCGAGCGGATCGCCGACCGGGCTATCGCGTTGCCGTTCCATGCCGGTCTGACGGAAGACCAGGTCCGCTTCATCGTGAAGACGATGAAGGACGCCTCGGTCAACGTCGGCGCCGGCGCCGCGATCTACTGATCGCCGTATCGAGAGGCCATGGCCCGTCCCCTGGCCCCGCGTCTTCTGGCCCATGTCCGAGCTTACGAAGGAAAACGATGAATCCCGATGATGACCAACCGTTGCTGCGGCAGGTGGCCGAAGGGCTGTCGGCCGGCACGCTGGCGCCGTACCTGGGCCCGGGCATGCTGTCCCTGTGCGAAGGCGATCGGCCGCCGGCCGATCCGCTGGCGCTGGCCGCGTGGCTGTCGGCCCGCTCGCCGGTGCCCGGCAAGATCCGCCACCGGTTCACCGCGGTCGCGCAGTTCATCGAGAACTTCAAGCATCGCAAGACGCTGGTCAGGTTGATGCACGAGGCTTATGCGGCCGTGCCGGCCCCTTCGCCGCTGCACCGGTGGCTCGCGGCGCTGCCGACGCCGCTCGTCGTCGATGCCTGGTACGACGATACGTTCCGGCAGGCGCTGGCCGCCGGCCGCCGCGCCTGGTACGAGCTGCAAGGTCTGTCGCAGAGCGAGCACTTCGGTACCTGGTTCGGCGCGTTCGATGCGGCCGGCGGCCCGTGCGTGGAACCGCCGGTGCTGGCGATGTTGCTGTACCGCCCATGGGGCGGACGTTCACCGGCCGACAACTATCTGGTGTCCGACAGCGATTTCGTCGAGGTGCTGACCGAGATCGACATCCAGACCCCGATCCCGCCGATCGTGCAGGCGCTGCGCGCGCGACTGGGCTTCGTGTTCCTCGGCTGCCGCTTCGACGACCAGCTTCCGCGCGCGTTCGCCCGCCAGATCCTCAAACGGTCCCGCGGCCCGCACTTCGCGGTGCTGCCCGACACGCCCACGCGGATGGAGGCGAAGTTCCTCGCCGAACTGGGCATCACGCGGATAGCGATGCCGCTGGCCGACGTGGCGCAGCGGTTCACGGAGACGCAGGCGGCCCCGGTCTGAGCGCGGCGCCGCACGGCGGGACGTCGTCGCGGCGGGCGGCAGGAGGTCGGGGCGCCGGATCACCGGCTGCTCAGCGCGCCTTCGCCCGGTCCGCCGCGCTGTAGTTCGAAACATGCCCTTCGCGGGCCGCCGCCCGCCGGTTGGCCGCGACGATCGCCGCGCTGCGGCCCGGTGGAGCGGGGCGCGCCACGCAGCGTTCGACGTCGCCGCTCCCGCAGGCGGGACAGGCCGCCGCCGCGCCGCCGCGCACAAGCGCCTCGAAGGTGCGGCCGCAGGCCGGACAATGGAAATCGTAGAGCGGCATCGTGAACCTCATGCGTCGTCGTATCAGACCGGCCGGTTCTCGTTCGGATTGCGCACCGGTCCCATCGTCGCGACCCCTTCCTCGTAGGTCAGGTTGTCGAAGGTCACGTCGAACTTCTGCGCCGCATCGACGATGCGGTCGACCTTGCCGGCGGTGTCCAGCTTCTTCAGGTCGTTGCGTTCGAGATAGAACAGGTCCAGCAGCTCGTTGTAGACGGTGGCTTCGTCGATCGGCAGCACGTAGAACATCGTGCCGCCCAGCGCCACCTGGAACCGGCGCGACAGGTCGATGTTGTTGCAGAACAGGAAGTACCTGCCGCCGGCCGACAGCATGCCCGCCAGCACCTCGGCCACGTCCTTCAGGTGGGCGAAGTTCAGCAGGTAGCCGGCGAAGAAGCGCAGCGTCGATTCGCCGGCCTGCGCGGCGGCGATCACCTGGTCGCAGGTCAGCTCGGGCGGCCGCGCCTCGTCGGCGAGCTGCGCGGCGAACCGCAGCGCCAGCTCGCCCCGGAAGCCGTAGCGGCCGGGCTTGTGCGTCGGCCCCTTCAGCAGCGGCGTCAACAGCCGGCCTTCGCGCTGCAGGCGGGCGAGCGCGGTGTCGGCCAGGTCGGCGGCGGGTGGGGCGGCGGGGATGGCAACGGTCATCGGGAGCTCCTTCAGGAAGGTCGGGACGGATTCGCGGATTGGTTGACGATGTGCTCGGCGATGCGGGCGAACGCATGCTCCAGCTCGCCGCGCAGCGCCGCGTCGGCGCAGACCTCGCCGAGCGCGTCGCGCATGCAGGCCATCCAGGCATCGCGGGCCGCCGCATCGATCGCGAAGGCGCGATGCGCGCGGCGCAGCTTCGGCGGGCCGCGCCGGGCGCTGTAGCGTCGCGGCCCGCCCAGCCATTCGCACAGGTAGTCGTTCAGCACCTGGCGGGTCGCGGTCAGGTCGGCCGGATGCATCGCGCGGATCGTGCGCGCATCGGCGCGGCTGGACATCGCGCGATAGAACGCGTCGACGAGGCGCGCCACCGCCGGCTCGCCCCCCAGGCGCGCGAAGTGCGGGTTGACCGGTGCGGCCGTGACGACGAGCAATGGATTCATGAAAGCTGCTCAGAGCAACCTGCGTACCAGCAGCCGCTGCGGCGGTCCGGCCCCCCGGCGGATGGGGTCGACGGCCACCGGCGCAGCGCAGTAGGAGCGACAGGGGCAACCGGGGAGGGGGCGGCAGGCCACGGGGCGACAGGCGCAGCAGGGGCAACAGGGATAACGGGGGCGACAGGCGCAACGGTAGGCGACAGGCGCACGCAGCATGCGGCGGCGGCCTCCGCGGCCACACCCGTCGGCGCGGCTCGGGGCCGCCCCGGACTCGTCGGCGCCGCCCGCGATGGGCAACCGTTTGTCGGGTTTCGAACATTCGTCGCAGCCTTCCGGTGAACCCGCCCCGAGGCTGTCCCGAGGCCCGCTTCGCTCGAAAGAACAGGCAGTTGCGCGCGCTTGCGCGGGCTGGCACGGCGATTGCGAAGCAGCCGGTGCGCGGACCTTATGCCCGGCCCCCACGGACCTCGAGAAGAAGACCAGACAAGGCGCCGAAGGCTGCATGAAGAACGCGACGAGTGAATCAATTCGTCAAATTCGCATCGAACCAGGAGCATTGAAATGGCAAAACTTCGACAGATCGCGTTCTACGGCAAAGGGGGCATCGGCAAATCGACCACCTCGCAGAACACCCTCGCAGCGCTGGCCGAGATGGGTCAGAAGATCCTCATCGTCGGCTGTGATC
>DAISWF010000359.1:0-5070 GCA_036826495.1 Burkholderiaceae bacterium | reverse complement strand
CGCCGGCCGGCTGGGCGTGCGCCTGCGGCCGGGCGGCCAGCATCCGGGCGTCGGCTCCCACAACCGGCTGCTGCAGCTCGGGGGCGGCACCTATATGGAACTGATCGCGCCGGATCCGGACCAGCCCGACCCCCGCACCGCGCAGCCGCCCCGGGCACGGCCGTTCGGCCTCGACCAGCCGGCCAGCCGCGCCGCGCTCGCCGAGCGGCCGCGGCTGGTGCACGGGGTGATGCGCACCCGCCGGCTCGACGAGGCGGTGGCCGCGATCGACTACGACATCGGCCGCATCGTGCCGATGACCCGCGGCGCACTGGCCTGGCGGCTGTGCGGCCGTCTCGACGGCAGCCTGCCGTCGCCGCGCGGCGCTGACGGCCCACCAGGCGGACCACCAGGCGGACCAGCGAGCGGCCCGCGGAGCATCCAGGGCGTGCTGCCCACGTTGATCGACTGGCAGCAGAGCCCCCACCCGACGACGACGCTCGAACACCGCGGCGTCACGTTGACCGGCCTCACGATCGGCGCGCCGGACACGATGCTGCGGTCTTTGCGCGGCATCGAGCGCGACCGGCGCATCACGCTGCTGCCGAGCGAGACGCCGATGCTCGGCGCCGAGCTGAACACGCCGCGGGGCTGGGTCCTGCTGGAGTAGGGATCGGGTTGAAACCTGCCGGCGAGCCTGCGCCACCGGCCGGGTTCCGACGGGCCGGCCACCCACCCTCCGCCCCAGGCGCGCCCCACGGCGCCGGCTTTCGCGACCGCCGTCTGCAGGCGGCCGCGGCCCACCCCTTGCCAACCTCCAGGCGTCGTTGTAACCTTAATGGAAGGTCCATTGAACCATAACGCGATCCATGGCGGCACTCCAGCGATGCCGCAGCCATCGCGCCCGTCCGCCCAGGAGACCATCGCCATGTCCGTCGATCTGGAAGCCGTCAGACGCGCGACCGCCGCCAGCCGCGAAGGGTTGCTCGCCTCCGGCTTCGAGCTCGACTGCAGCGATTCGGCCGGCGCGCTGCGCTTCACGATCCGGGCGCTGCCCGACGCCTGCGACGAGTGCCTGGTCCCGAAGCCGGTGTTCGCGGCGATCCTGCAGCAGGAGCTGAACGAGGCCGGCCTCGCGGTCGGCGGCATCGAGCTGGTCTATCCGGTCGAGGCCGATCGATGAATGCCCCGGCGCGCGCCCCCGGCGGCCGGCTGCCCGTCGAGTCGCATGCGCGGAGGCCGCGCTGCGAAAGCGCCACCGGACCGAGAGGATGCAGATGAGTCATCCCGCCCTCGACGAGATCGTCCCCGAACGGATCGAGGCAGCCGACTGGCATGCCGCCGTCGACCTGTTCTTCGAACGCGGCTGGACCGACGGCCTGCCGATCGTGCCGCCGACCGAGGAGCTGGTCGCGGCGATGCTGGCCGGCGTGCCCGATCGCGATGCCGACGAGGTGATCGGCGTCGTGCCGCCGCGCTGGGCGCAGGCGACGGTGAAGATCTGCGCGATCAATGCGGTGATGGCGGGCTGCGTGCCGGCCTACATGCCGGTGCTGCTGGCGGCGATCGAGGCGGTGCTCGAACCGTCGTTCAACGTCGGCGGCATCCAGGCGACCACCCATTCGGCGACGCCGCTGATCGTCGTCAGCGGTCCGGACCTGAAGTCGCTCGGCATCAACGCCGGCTACAACGTGATGGGCCAGGGGTTCCGCGCCAATGCGACGATCGCCCGCGCGGTGCGGCTCCTGCTGATCAATGTCGGCGGCGGCCGGCCGGGCCACACCGATCTCGCGCAGATGGGCCATCCGGGCAAGTTCGGCTTCTTCCTCGCCGAGAACGACGAGGCCAGCCCGTGGGAGCCGTTCCGCGTCGAGCACGGCTACGCGCCCGGCGATACCGTCGTCGCTGCCTTCTCGGCCGAAGGCCCGCACAGCGTGACGAACCACGTCGCGACCGACACGTTCGGCGTCGGCATCTCGATCGCGAGCTGCATGTCCACGCTCGGCAGCAACAACGCTTACGGCATGGGCGAGATCGTCGTCGTCGTCGGCCCGGAGCATGCGGACTTCTTCCGCAAGGAGAAGTGGAGCAAGGACGATCTGCGGCTGTACCTGTACCAGAAGGCGCGCAACCGGATCGGCGATCTGATGTTCGAGCAGCGCTACGGCCGGTTCTACAACCGGATGTGGCCGAAGTGGTTCGACCGCAATCGCGACGACGAGCAGGTGCCGGTCGTCGTGCGGCCGGACGACATCCACCTCTTCGTCGCCGGCGGCCCGGCCGGCCGCTTCTCGGCGGTGATCCCCGGCTGGGGCGGGCTCGGCGGCCGAAGCTGCATCAGAAAGGTCCGGATGCCGACCGCGGCATCGGCCGCCGTCGGTCCGAACGCATGAATCAACGAAAGGAGCCGATCGGCATGATCAGCGTCTATACCCCGGTGGGCACCGTCGTGAAGCGGGTCTTCGATCTGGCCAAACGCGTGCCGACGCTCGACGGGCTGGTGCTCGGCCTGCTCGACAACAACAAATGGAATGCGCAGCGTCTGCTGCGCCAGCTCGACGCGGACCTGCGCGCGCGCTTCGCGATCAAGGACGTGATCTACCTGCGCAAGCCGTACTTCTCGCGGCCGGCGCAGCCGCCGCTGATCGAGGAGCTGGCGGTCGGCGCCGACGTCGTCGTCACCGCGCTGGCCGACTGAGGAAGCTGCACTCTGAGCAGTCTGCTCGATGCAGCGGCCCTCGAAAGAGCCGGCATTCCGACCGCGGCGGTGATCACGAAGGTGTTCGTCCGCGAAGCGGCGTATCAGGCCGATGTCTGCGGGATGAACGGCTATCGCCCGATCGTCGTGCCGCATCCGACCTCGCACCTGCCCGAGGACGAGATCAGGGCGCTCGCGACCAGCATCGTCGACGAGGTGCTCGACCGGCTACTGATCGGAAAGGCGTCAGCATGAAACCGCTCCAGGCGACGATGCACGCAGGCCGGCCGCTCGACGCGTTGCTGCGTCCGCGATCGATCGCGATCGTCGGCATCTCGCGAAGCAGCGGCCGCCAGAGCACGATCGATGGCTCGGCAGTGTTGGCGAGCCTGCTGCAGCACCGCTACACCGGTGCGATCGAGCTGGTCCATCCGGATGGCGGCGAGATCGAGGGGCGCAACGCCTGGCGTTGGATCGCCGCGTTGCCGCAGCCTGTCGACCTCGCAGTGATCGCACTGGCTGCGCAACGAGTGCCTGCCGCGATCGCCGAATGCGGGGCGCGCGGCATCCGCGCGGCGGTCGTGATGTCGGCCGGCTTCGCCGAGCTCGGCGACGACGACGGCGCACGGCTCGGGGAGGGGGTACGCGATGCCGCGCAGCGCCATCGCGTCGCGATCTGCGGCCCGAACGGGCTCGGCTACGTCAACGTCCCCGATGCGGTCTGCGCCGGCTATTTCCCATGCCTCGCAACCGCGATGCCGAAGGCCGGCGGGCTCAGCATCGTCACGCACAGCGGCGCGATCGGCAACAGCCTGCTGGCGCGCGCGATCGATCGCGGCATCGGCATCGGCTGCGTGATATCGGCCGGCAACGAGACCAACGTCGCCCTCGCCGACTACATCGAATACCTCGTCGACGACCGCCACACCCGGGTGCTGTCGGTCTACCTGGAAGGCGTGACCGATGGCCGGCGGCTGCGCCGCGCGTTCGAACGTGCCGCGGCGGCCGGCAAGCCGGTGGTCGCGTACAAGGTCGGCAAGTCGGCGGCCGGTGCGAAGGCGGCGTTGAGCCATACCGCGAAGATCGCCGGCGAGCCGGCGCTGTGGCGCGGGTTGTTCCGCCAGTGCGGCGTCATCGAGGCGATGCGCCTGGATGATCTGCTCGAGATTCCGATGCTGCTGGTGAAGACGTTGCAGGCCGCCGCTCGCGGAGCGGCGGGCGGCACAGCAGCGGAAGGCGTACCGCGCGGGATCGGCATCGTGACGATCTCCGGCGGGCTGGGCGCGATCATCGCCGATCACTTCGCGCTCGAAGGCTTCGACGTGCCACCGCTGTCGGCCGCCACGCAGGCCGCGCTGAAGGCGCTGCCGATCCGCTTCGGCTCGACGGCGAATCCGGTCGATACGACCGCCGCGATCCAGCGCGACGAAGCGCGCCTGAACGACATCCTGTCGACGGTCGCCGCCGATCCGGCGATCGATGCGCTGGTGTTCCCGAACGCATCGCGCTTCCCTCAGCGGGCGATCGACGTGGCGCGGATCATCGCCGATTCGGCCGCGCGGATCGACAAGCCGCTGGTGTCGGTCTGGTACGCCGGCCATGACAACGCCGAGGCGATGCGGGTGCTGCACGACAGCGCGCACGTCGCCTGCTTCGACGATCCGGCGGCCAGTGCCCGTGCGCTGGCGGCGCTACGCGATTTCCGGTCGTTCGCGGCACGGCTGCGCGAACGGGGAGGCGGGGTCGACGGGGGCGGCGTCTGCAAGCGCGAGGTCGGCGGGCTCGACCGCACCGCATGCAGCGAGCAAGCGTCGCACGCATGCCGACAACCTGCATTGCGAGGCATGCTGAGCGAGCCCGACGGCAAACGCCTGCTGCAGCGCTACGGCGTTCCGCTGCTGGCCGAGCGCACGGCAGCCGGCATCGATGAGGCGCTCTCGCACGCCGGCGCGCTCGGCTATCCGGTCGCGATGAAGATCGTGTCGGCCGACATCGCGCACAAGGCCGCCATCGGCGGCGTTGCGCTGGGTCTGGCGAACGCCGCCGAATTGCGCACCGCGTACGACCGGATGATCGCAAGCGTCGCCCGCGAAGCCCCGGCGGCGCAGATCGACGGCGTGCTGATCGCGCCGATGATCGACATCGCGGCCGAGCTGATCGTCGGCGCGTATGTCGAACCGACGCTCGGCCCCGCCCTCGTCGTCGGCGCCGGCGGCAGCCGCGTCGAGCAGATGCGCGATGTCACGATGCGGCTGCTGCCCGCGTCGCGTGTCGATTGCCGGCAGATGCTCGACGAGATCCATGATCCGCGAATCCGGTCGCTCGCCGCTGATGTGAAAGCGAAGCTCGCCGCAGCGACCGACGCGATCGCGACGATGGCTGCGCATCTTCAA
>DAISWF010000358.1:1684-5097 GCA_036826495.1 Burkholderiaceae bacterium | reverse complement strand
GACCGCAGCGACTCCAGCGACTCCAGCGACTCCAGCGACTCCAGCGACTCCAGCGACCGCAGCGACCGCAGCGACCGCAGCGACCGCGACCGCGACCGCCCCCGCCACCGCCCCCGATACCGCGCCGGATTTCACCGACGGCTTCTCGCTGCTGCCCTCGAAGGTATCGATCGTCACCGACCGGATGATCGTCGGCGGCAAGGATCTGCATCAGGTGGTGTTCGGAGCGACCCGCATCGGCGACCTGTGGCGGGCGAACGTGCGGGCGCGCGAGGTCGACGGCTTCTTCAACTGGCATGAGCCGGCGCCCGGCCAGCGGGTCGGCACATTGACCGCCCGGTTCACCCGGTTGGAGATTCCGCCGTCGCGGCGCGGTGAGATCGAGTCGCTGCTCGAAGCGTCGCCGCGCGATCTGCCGAACCTCGACGTGGCGGCCGAGGAGTTCGTGCTGAACGATCACCGGTTCGGCGCGCTGAAGCTGGTGGCGCGCAACGACGGCCGCGCGGCGGCCGGCGATGTCTGGCATCGGGAGCAGCTTCGGGTCGTCAATCCCGCCGGCGTGCTGAACGCCTCGGGCATCTGGGCGCCGCCGCGAGCCGGCGCGCCGCGTACCACGGAGCTCGACTATGCGCTCGACATCCATGACGCCGGTGCGCTGCTGAACGACTTCGGCGTCAAGGACGCGATCCGTGGCGGCGCCGGCCGGCTGGAGGGGCGCATCGGCTGGCATGGCTCGCCGCTGGCGGTCGACTATCCGAGCCTGACCGGCCGCACCCGGCTGTCGATCGGCGAAGGGCAGTTCCTGAAGACCGAGCCCGGCATCGCCAAGCTGATCGGCGTCGTCAATCTGCAGTCGCTGCCGCGGCGGCTGTCGCTGGACTTCCGCGACGTGTTCTCCGAGGGGTTCTCGTTCGACCAGATCTCCGGCGACGTGTCGATCGAGCACGGCGTGGCCCGCACCCGCGATCTGAAGATGCGCGGCGTGCAGGCGCTGGTCGAGCTGCAGGGCGAGGCCGACATCGCCCACGAGACGCAGGCGCTGGAGGTGCGGGTGCGCCCCGAGCTGAACGCGGGGCTGGCGTCGCTCGCGTATGCTGCGGCCGTGAATCCGGTGATCGGCCTGGGCTCGTTCGTCGCGCAGCTCGTGCTGCGCAAGCCGCTGGAGGAGATCTTCAGCTTCGAGTACGGCATCAGCGGGTCGTGGGCCGAGCCGGTGGTCGTCGAGAAACGGCGGCCGGTGAATCCGGCAGAATCCGGGCGGCATTCCGCCAGTTACTGAAGACCCCACCGAGCGTTTCGATGACTGCCAGCAGTTCCCTGTTCCGCGTCGCGGCCGTGCAGATGGTATCGGCCGCCACCGTCCCGCCGAATCTCGAGGCGGCCGCCCGCTGGATCGCCGAAGCGGCCGGGCAGGGCGCGCGGCTGGTCGCGCTGCCGGAGTACTTCTGTCAGCTCGGGCGCCGCGACACCGACAAGCTGGGTATCCGTGAACCGGCCGGCGACGGTCCGATCCAGCGGTTCCTGGCCGAATGCGCCGCCCGCCACCAGGTGTGGCTGGTCGGCGGCACCGTGCCGCTCGCCTGCGATTCGCCGGGCAAGGTGCGCAACAGCTCGCTGCTGTACGCGCCCGACGGCACCCTGGCCGCCCGCTACGACAAGATCCATCTGTTCGGCTTCGAGCGCGGCGCCGAGAAATTCAACGAGTCGGCGACGATCGCGCCGGGCCGCACGCCGGTGGTCGCCGACGTCGGCGGCCTGCGGATCGGCATGACCGTCTGCTACGACCTGCGCTTTCCGGAGCTGTACCGGGCGATGCTGCCGGTGGACCTGCTGCTGGTGCCGTCGGCCTTCACATACACCACCGGCAGCGCCCATTGGGAAACCCTGCTGCGGGCCCGGGCAATTGAAAACCAATGTTACGTGCTGGCGCCCGCCCAGGGCGGCGTCCACGAGAACGGCCGCCGCACCTGGGGCCATTCGATGCTGATCGATCCGTGGGGCGAGGTGCTGCAGGTGCTGCCGGAGGGCGAGGGCCTTGCAATCGGCGATGTCGACCTCACACGTATCTCGGACGTTCGCGGCAGCCTGCCGGCGCTGCGGCATCGTATGCTGTAAGGCCACGCCCGCCATCCGTCCGCCGGTCGAGGCGGTCGCGCGCGTCCCTCGTCCCGGGTCGGCCCACGTCGGCCCTTTTCGCCGCGGCGGTATGCTTGCGTCGATGTATCCATGGAGTTCCTGCCGATGAAACCCGTCGATGCCGATCTGAATCGCCTGGCGATCGCCCGCGAGACGCTGCTGGTGCCCGCCGGGCTCGACGAGGCCGACCTCGTCCGCTCGCTCGGCGAGGTGTTCGAGCACAAGGTCGATTTCGCCGACCTCTATTTCCAGTTCACGCGCAGCGAGGGCTGGAGCCTCGAGGAAGGGATCGTCAAGTCCGGCAGCTTCTCGATCGACCAGGGGGTCGGCGTGCGCGCGGTGTCGGGCGAGAAGACCGCATTCGCGTATTCCGACGAGATCAACGCGGCCGCGCTGTCGTCGGCGGCCCGCGCCACCCGCACGATCGCCGCCTCGGGCGCCGGCCGCGTGAAGGTCGCGCGCACGCTGGCGCACGGTACGGGCCGCTCCCTGTATGGCGCCGCCGACCCGATCGCCGGGCTCGATGCGGCCGCCAAGGTGGCGCTGCTCGAGCGCATCGAGAAGATGGCGCGGGCCCGCGACCCGCGCGTGAGCCAGGTGATGGCCGGGCTGGCCGCCGAATACGACGTAGTGCTGGTCGCGCGCTCCGACGGCGTCATCGCGGCCGACGTGCGGCCGCTGATCCGGCTGTCGATCACCGTGATCGCCGAGCAGCAGGGCCGGCGCGAGCAGGGCACCAGCGGCGGCGGCGGCCGCTTCGGGCTCGACTATTTCACCGATGCGATGCTCGAGAAGTACGCGCGCGAGGCGGTCGATTCGGCGCTGCTGAACCTGGATTCGCGGCCGGCGCCGGCCGGCGTGATGACGGTGGTGCTGGGGCCCGGCTGGCCGGGCGTGCTGCTGCACGAGGCGGTCGGCCACGGGCTGGAGGGCGACTTCAACCGCAAGGGCTCGTCGGTGTTCGCCGGGCGCATGGGCCAGCGGGTCGCGGCGCGCGGCGTCACCGTCGTCGACGACGGCACGATCGCCGACCGGCGCGGGTCGCTGAACATCGACGACGAAGGCAACCCGACCCAGCACAACGTGCTGATCGAGGACGGCGTGCTGAAGGGCTATCTGCAGGACACCCTGAACGCGCGGCTAATGAAGCGCCCGGTGACCGGCAACGGCCGGCGCGAGTCGTTCGCGCACCTGCCGATGCCGCGCATGACCAACACCTACATGCTGGCGGGCGACCGCCCGCCCGAGGAGCTCATCCCGTCGATCGACAAGGGGCT
>DAISWF010000358.1:0-1674 GCA_036826495.1 Burkholderiaceae bacterium | reverse complement strand
CGGCGGGCAGGTCGACATCACCAACGGCAAGTTCGTGTTCTCGGCGTCCGAGGCCTGGTGGGTCGAGAAGGGCAAGCTGCTGTATCCGGTCAAGGGCGCGACGATCATCGGCAATGGACCCGACGCGCTGACCCGGGTCACGATGATCGGCAACGACATGCGGCTCGATTCCGGCGTCGGCGTCTGCGGCAAGGACGGCCAGAGCGTGCCGGTCGGCGTCGGTCAGCCGACGTTGCGGATCGAAGGCATGACGGTGGGCGGCACCGCCTGAGGACGCTGGCTCGGCGCTTCGTCTTTTTGCGCCGGCCGCTCATAATGGCCTGCTTCTCCGTTCCCCGTCCGGTCCTCGTGCCGGCGCCTTGCCCCGGTCCTGCGTCGCCATGGCTGCCTCGCCGTTGAGCCGCGAAACCACCGATGTCCCGGCGGCCGAGCCGGCCGTGCCCGCGCGCCGCGGCGGCTGGCTCCCGTTCCGTCGGTCGCCCGGCGGCGGCGGAGCATCGGGCGGCGGCGCTTCGGCGGGTGGCGTGGGAGGCGGAGCCTCTACCGGCGGCCCGCGCTGGCGCCGGCGCCTGCTGCGGGCGGCGATCGTGCTGGCGGTGCTGGTCGCGCTCTATGCGGCGCTCGGCTTCCTGCTGGTGCCCTGGATCGCGCGCGGCCAGATCGAGAAGCAGCTCGGCGCGCAGCTCGACCGGCAGGCCAGCGTCGGCAAGGTGACCTTCAATCCGTTCAAGCTCGATGCGTCGGTGCAGGACCTGCTGGTGCGCGACCGCGACGGCAGCTCGCCGTTCGTGCAGTTCGCGCGGCTGGACGTCGACATGTCGTGGCGGTCGCTGACGGCGCTGGCACCGGTGCTGGCCGGCCTGCGGCTGGTCGAGCCGAAGGTGGCGCTGCGCCGCGAGCCCGACGGCCGCTACAACTTCCAGGATCTCATCGACAAGTGGTCGAACCAGCCGGCCGGCGAGGACGGCCCGACGCCGCACTTCAGCCTGTCGAACATCGTGCTCGAGAACGGCCGCGTCGATTTCGACGATCGCGCGAAGGACAGCCGCCATGCGGTGTCGGCGATCAACATCGGCGTGCCGTTCATCTCCAGCCTGCCGGTGCACGAGGAGCTGTTCGTCGAGCCGCACGTGTCGGCCGAGGTCGACGGCAGCCGCTTCGCCGCCGACGGCAAGACCCGCCCGTTCGAGCCCGACCGGCCGTCGACCCTGCGGATCGATCTCGATGCGTTCGACCTGCTGCGGGTCGTGCCGTACTCGCCGGTGCCGCTGCCGGTCGTGTTGAAATCCGGCCGGCTGACGCTGGCCAACACCGTCGAGTTCTCGCAGCCGCCGGACGGTACGCCGCACGTGCGGGTGACCGGCGATGTGCGGCTCGACGATCTGGACGTCACCGAGAAGGGCGGCGAGCCGCTGCTGAAGTTCGGCTCGCTGGCGGCCGAGGGCCTGACGTTCACGCTGGTCGGGCGGCGGTTGGAGCTGCGCAGGCTGGCGCTGCAGTCGCCGCAGGTGGTCGTGCAGCGGCGCGCCGGGCAGACGCAATTCTTCGAATCGGTGCTGGCGGGGATCAAGCCGGCGGGCAAGGAGGCGGCGGGGTCGGCGGGCAAGGAGCCGGCGGGCAAGGAGCCAACGGGCAAGGAGCCGGCGGGCAAGGAATCGGCGGGCAAGGAATCGG
>DAISWF010000357.1:0-5109 GCA_036826495.1 Burkholderiaceae bacterium | reverse complement strand
GTCGCCGGCCCAGTGCACGCCCAGCGAGCGGGCGAGCTGCTGCGCGGCCTGATCGCCCGGCCGTGTGAACGCGAACACGCGCCGGCCCTCGGCGATCGCCGCCTGGGCGATCAGATGGGCGGCCGCGCCGAAGCCGTAGAGGCCGACGCAGCCCGCATCGTCGGGCAGCATGCGCAGCGCGCGATAGCCGATCAGGCCCGCGCACAGGAGCGGCGCGGCTTCGATGTCGGAGTAGTCGTCGGGCAGCGCGAAGCAGTAGGCCTCGTGGGCGACCGTGTACTCGGCATAGCCGCCGTCCACCGACCAGCCGGTGAAGACGGCCTCTTCGCACAGGTTCTCGTGGTCGCGCAGGCAGAAGCGGCAATGGCCGCAGGTATTCGCGAGCCAGGGCACGCCGACCCGGGTGCCCAACGGGTGCAGCGAGCAGCCGGGGCCCTGCTCGACGACGGTGGCGACGATCTCGTGGCCGGGCACCCGCGGCAGCCCTTGTGTGGCGAGGTCGCCGTCGACGACGTGCAGGTCGGTGCGGCAGACGCCGCATGCGCGGACCTGCAGCCGCAGCTCGCCGGCCCTCAGCGGACGATGCGGCAGATCGATCGGCTGAACGGTGCCGGCGGCGGCCGCGGTCAGCGCCATCGCGCGATAGGTGCCGCCCGGTGGCGGCATCGTGGTCGAGGAGGAGCTCGGGGTCGCAGGCATCGTACGGATCCTCGGGATCGATCGAAACCGTACGTCGTTCCCTCGCGCCCGGCAACTGCCGAGGGGGCCTCGTGGCAGGAAGACAGCCGTCGCGCCCAATAAAAAGCCCGGCTTTATGGGCCGGGCGAACTTCCGCATGCCCCCATGGGCCGCTCAGCGGAGGAGACAGGTTCAGTGTGCGCCGGCCGGCCGGTCCCGGCTTTGTCCTGGATCAAGGAATTCACCGGTTGTCGGGATCGCCCGGCTGCCTGCTACATTACCGGGCCGTAGCAACGAGCCCCTTCCCGGCGACAGGCACTCCGATGTCCGCGACTTCCGCTGCCGGCATCCCCGGCACCTACCGGCTCGTCTCGATCACCGCCAGCACCGGCCCGGTGGGGGGGCTGTTCCGCGATTCCTAGCCGCGGGCGCCCACGGGTTACGCCATCATCGCGCCGGGGCGGTTGATGGCGGTTCGCATTGCCGGCGGCCGCCATTTCGGCACGACGCCGGCGCACAAGGCGGCGCTGTTCGACTCGCTGATCGCCTACACCGGCACCTACCGGATCGAGGGCGAGCATTTCATCACCGAGGTCGATGTGTCGTGGCTGGAGTACTTCAACGGCACCGACCAGGGGCGTACGTTCCGCATCGAAGGCAACCGGCTGATCCTGACGACGTTTCCGGCGCCCGATCGCGACGATCCGTCGAAGACGCGGGTCGCGCGGGTGGTGTGGGAGCGGATCGAGGAGTGAGGCCGGGATCGGCACTTGCTTTGCATCGCGGTTCTCGCGATCAGGGAGCAAGGGGTGCCCGATCCATCGAAGCCGACGCCGGAATCATCGAAACCGACGCCGGAACCATCGAAACCGCTGGTGCTGATCACCGGCGCGGCCGGCAACATCGGTCGGTCGCTGGCCGCGGCGCTCGCCGCGGACTACCGGATCGTCGGCATCGATCGTGGCGGCGGTGATGCGGGCAATGCGGGCTCCGCGGGTGAACCGGACTTCCCGATCCTCGACGTCGACCTGACACGTCAGCCGTCGGTCGACGCGGGGCTGGCACGGCTGCGGGCCGAGCACGGCGGCCGGATCGCCAGCGTGATCCACCTGATCGCCTATTTCGACTTCACCGGCGAGGACCGGCCGCAATACCGCTCGGTGAACGTCGAGGGCACGCGCAAGCTGCTGCGCGCGCTGCGCGCATTCGACGTCGAGCAGTTCGTCTATGCCGGCACGATGCTGGTCCATGCGCCCGGCCGGCCCGGCGAGCGGATCGACGAGCACCAGCCGATCGAGCCGGGCTGGGCGTATCCGAAGTCCAAGGCGCAGGCCGAGCAGGTGATCCGCGACGAGCATGGGGCGATACCGGTGGTGCTGCTGCGGCTGGCCGGCCTGTACGACACGACGACCTCGGTGCCGACCTTCGCGCATCAGATCGCGCGGATCTACGAGCGTGATCTGCAGAGCCATCTGTACTCGGGGTCGATGCTGGCCGGCCAGGCGATGCTACATCGCGACGACATGATCGACGCGTTCCGCCGCACCGTCGACCGGCGTGGGGCGCTGCCGCCCGATGCCGAGATCCTGATCGGCGAGCCGGATGCGCTCGGCTACGACGATCTGCAGGACCGCCTGGGCAGGCTTATCCACGGCGAACGGGACTGGCCGACGATGCGGGTGCCGGGCCCGCTGGCGGCGGCGGGTGCCTGGATGCAGGACAAGGGCGAGGCGCTGGTGCCCGATGCGATCGATCGCGGCGAGAAGCCGTTCATCCAGCCGTTCATGACCCTGATGGCCAGCGATCACTATGCGCTCGACATCTCGCGGGCGCGCGAGCTGCTGGGCTGGTCGCCCCGGCACCGGCTGGCCGACGAGCTGCCGGCGATCGTGGCGACGCTCAAGCGCGATCCGGCGCGCTGGTACCGGGCCAACAAGATCACGCCGCCTGCGTGGATCGAGGAGGCGGTGCAGGCCGGCGAGGCGCCCGAGGCGCTGCGCCGGCGCCACGAGCGGATGCTGCGCGACGAGCACCGTGCGAACCGCTGGGCGCAGTTCGTCAACATCGGGCTGGGGGCCTGGGTGCTGACGCAGCCGGTGATCGTCGAGGTGGCCGAGCCGGCCTTGTTCTGGTCGGAGGTGGTGCTGGGCGCCGCGCTGATGGCGTTCGCGGCCGCATCGCTGAGCTGGCGGATGAGCTGGGCGCGCTGGGCGCAGGCGGCGGTCGCCAGCGCGATCATGGCGGTGCCGTTCGTGTTCTGGACCGTCAATCCGGCGGCGTTCCTGTCCGACACGCTGGTCGGCGCATTCGCGTTCGGCCTGGCGATCTCGCTGAAGCCGGAGGTCGGCCCGTCTGCGCTCGCCGCGATGACCGGCCCCGACGTGCCGCCGGGATGGACCTACAACCCTTCGGGGTGGGCGCAGCGGGTGCCGATCATCGTGCTGGCGGTGGTCGGCCTGCTGGTCGCACGCTATCTGACCGGCTATCAGCTCGGCCAGATCGGCGGCGTCTGGGATCCGTTCTTCGCGGGGCTGCCCGACGATCCGTCGAAGAACGGCACCGAAGCGGTGATCACCTCGTTCGTCTCCGAGAGCTTTCCGATCCCCGATGCGGCGCTGGGCGGCTACACCTATGCGCTGGAGATCCTGACCGGTCTGATCGGCGGCCGTGCGCGCTGGCGCACGATGCCGTGGCTGGTGTTCCTGTTCGGGCTGATGATCGCGCCGCTGGGCGTGGTGTCGATCCTGTTCGTCATCATCCAGCCGGTGGTCATCGGCACCTGGGCGTTCCTGACCCTGGTCGGCGCGGCGGCGATGCTGGTGCAGATTCCGTATTCGCTCGACGAGCTGCTGGCCACCGTGCAGTTCATGCGGCGCCGCGTCCAGGCCGGCCGCAGCCTGCTGCGGGTGTTCCTGTTCGGCGATACCGATGACGGACGGCGTTCGCAGCGGCGCGACGAGTTCGAGGAGCGGCCGGCCGCGGTCCTGCGCTCGATGCTGACCGGCGGCGTCGGTCTGCCGTGGAACCTGGCGCTGGCGGCCGCGCTGGGGGCATCGCTGCTGTTCACCCGGCTGAGCTTCGGCGCGCAGGGCGCGATGGCCGATGCCGACCACGTGATCGGCTTCCTGATGCTGACGGTGGTGTCGATCGCCGCGGCCGAGGTGGCCCGCGCGGCCCGGTTCCTGCTGGTGCCGCTGGGGGCGGCGCTGTTCGCGACGCCGTTCCTGTTCGATGCGGGTGGCGTGCACACCGCGGCCAGCCTCGTCATCGGCGCGGCGGTGATCGCGCTGAGCCTGCCGCGGGGCCAGATCGTCGAACGCTATTGGAAGTGGCAGTCGATGATCCGGTGAGCGGGGGCTGCCGCCATCCGCGCGATCGGCCGTCAGTAGGTGCGCATCGCCATCGTCGGGTCCCACGCCCAGTAGCGGGCCACCGCTCCGGCATCGACGCGCAGATCGATGCCGGTGATCATCATCGCATCGTCGGAGGCGAGGAATACCGCGGCGCGGCCGTAGTCGGTCGGTTTGGGCAGCTCCTGCATCGGCACCCGCTGCCTGAACGATTCCATGATCTGCAAGTGCTTCTGCAGATCGCCCGACGGGGTGCGGCCCCAGCGCGCGGCACGCTCGTAGTGCTCGGACGGATCGGTGGCGGTGGGGGTCAGGCTGTTGACGCGGATGCCGTGACCGGCCAGCTCCATCGCGGTGGACCGGGTGAAGTTCATCAGGCCGCACTTGGCCGTGCTGTAGGCGACGTTGCGCGGTTCGCCCTGGTGGCCGGCGGTGGAGATGATGTTCAGGATGCTGCCGCGACGCTTCTGCTCGATCATCGACAGCGCGACGTGCTTGGTGAACAGGAACGCGCCGGTCAGGATCACGTCGATCTGCGCGCGCCAGCGATCGAGCGGCATGTCCAGCACGCCCTGCCGGTTGAAGGTGGCGGCATTGTTGACCAGCACGTCGATGCCGCCGAAGGTTTCGACGGCGGCGGCCACCGCCGCCTTGACCTGGTTCTCGTCGCAGACGTCGCAGGTGGCGGCCAGCGCCCGCTGGCCGTTGCGGGTCAGCCAGCCCGCCGCATCGTTGGCGTTCGCGGCGACCGCATCCACGCACACCACGGCGGCGCCCGCCGCCGCGAGCTCCTCGACCAGCCCTCCGCCGATGTTCGGACTGGTGCCGGTGACCAGCGCGACCTTGCCCTGCAGTTTCATCAGTTCCTCTCCGTCCTCGTATGGATGCCGATCCTCGGCAGGGCGATCGGTTCGCCGCCCCGGCTCATTCTAGGGCTTCGGACGAGAGCAGGTGCGCGGCGCGACGGGCGGCCGCGTCAACGGGGGGCTGGAGAGGAACCTGGGCTACCCGTGGGAGTGGCGGGCGCCGGTAGAGATTGCCCGGCTTTCCCGCCCCGGCAGCAGCTCGCGCACGGCCGGCC
>DAISWF010000356.1:0-5120 GCA_036826495.1 Burkholderiaceae bacterium | reverse complement strand
ACCCCTTTGCCGTCGGGCGACGGATCGCCGGCCATGACGTTGCGCAGGTCGGCGACCACCGGCTCGGGCAGATCGCGGCCCCAGTTGGCGCCGGTGTAGTGGAAGTCGGCGTCGTTGGCGCCGCAGATGAAATCGGCCATCCGGGCGACCGTGCGGTCGGCCACCACCTTGACCGGCTTGCGGGTGCCGATCGGCCCCAGATAGCCGGGGCGGCAGCCGAAGTGATCGACGATCTCGGCCTCGGTGGCGAAGCGGAAGCCGGCCAGCCCCGGCACCTTGCCGGCCTTCACCTCGTTCAGTTCGTGGTCGCCGCGGACCAGCAGCAGCCAGACCTCCGCCGGAGCAGGCGTACCGTCGGAATTCAGACGATCGACGGCCATCACCAGCGACTTGACGGTGGTGGCCAGCGGCACGCCGAGCAACGCCGCTACGTCCGCGCAGGTCGCCTTGCCGGGGGTCGGCGTCTTGACCAGCGGCTGGGCCGGCGCCGCCCGCCCGGCCAGCAGCGGCATCGCCTCGGCCAGCTCGATGTTAGCCGCGTAGTCGGAGCCGGGGCACCAGGCGATCGCATCCTCGCCGGTCTCGGCGATCACCTGGAACTCGTGGCTGGCGCTGCCGCCGATCGCGCCGGTGTCGGCCGCCACCGGCCGGAACGACAGCCCCATCCGCTCGAAGATCCGGCAATAGGCGTCGAACATCGCCTGGTAGCTGACCAGCGCCGCCTCCGGACTGCGGTCGAACGAATAGGCGTCCTTCATCGTGAACTCGCGGCCGCGCATGATGCCGAAGCGCGGCCGGCGTTCGTCCCGGAATTTGGTCTGGATGTGGTAGAAGTTCTTCGGAAGCTGGCGGTAGCTGCGCAGGTCCGAACGCGCAATGTCAGTGACCACTTCTTCCGAAGTGGGCTGCACGATGAAATCGCGGTCATGGCGGTCCTTCACCCGCAGCAGCTCCGGCCCGTACTGCTCCCAGCGGCCCGATTCCATCCACAGCTCGGCCGGCTGGATCACCGGCATCAGCAGCTCGATCGCGCCCGCCCGATTCATCTCCTCGCGGATGATCGCCTCGATGCGGCGGATCACCCGCAGGCCCAGCGGCATGTAGCTGTAGATGCCGCCGGCCAGCTTGCGGATCATGCCGGCCCGGGTCATCAGCCGGTGGCTGACGATTTCGGCGTCGGACGGAGCTTCCTTCAGGGTGGCGAGGTGGAACCGGGATGCCTTCATTTGAATCCGTGATGAACCCGTGATTTCGACGGGCGGGTCGATATAATCGAATCAATTCTACGGGATCGAGAGGTCGAGCCATGCTGGACCGAGACGGCTATCGGCCCAACGTCGGCATTGTTCTGATCAACAACAGGAACGAGGTTTTCTGGGGCAAGCGGGTACGCGAACATTCGTGGCAGTTTCCACAAGGCGGCATCAAGCGCGGGGAGACCCCCGAGCAGGCGATGTATCGCGAGCTGCATGAGGAGGTCGGCCTGAAGCCCGACCATGTCCGCATCATCGGCCGCACCCGCGAATGGCTGCGCTACGAGGTGCCGGAGCACTGGGTCCGGCGCGAGTGGCGCGGGCACTACCGCGGGCAGAAACAGATCTGGTTCCTGTTGAGGCTGGTCGGGCGTGACTGCCATGTGGATCTGCGCGCCAGCAGCCACCCGGAATTCGACGCCTGGCGCTGGAACGAGTACTGGGTGCCGCTCGACTCGGTGATCGAGTTCAAGCGCGAGGTCTATCGCCTGGCGCTCGAGGAGCTGGCACGCTTCACCACGCTGCGCGGCGCACCGGCCGCCCCCAACGGATCGGTCCGTACCGCCGACGGCTGCCTGCCGGTACGCTTCCCACGCGGGCGGCCGCGCCACCGTCCGCCGGAGCGGCCGCCCGACGGCGTGCTGGCCGGCGAAGAGCAGGCGGGCACCGCCGAATGACCAGCATCGCCAAACCACAGCCGGGCGGCACCGGCCCCGCGAAAGGCCGCACCGCGCCCGCGCGGGCGGCGAAGCCCGCCCAAGGCCGGTCCGCGCCCGAGCCCCGATCCGCGCCTGAGCCCCGGTCCGCGCCCGCGCCCCGACCCGCGCCTGAGCCCCGGTCCGCGCCCGCGCCCCGACCCGCGCCTGAGCCCGTGGCGCAACCGGCCGGCGCCGGACTGCAGGCGGCCGCCGGGCGGCAGGCGCTGCACGCGGCCGAGTGCCGCGTCTATCGGCGCTCGCTGACCCGGCTCGGCCTGACCGCGCTCGCGCTGGTGCTGACGATCGCCGCGGTGCTGGGCCTGTTCGCCGCCTGCCTGGTGCTGACCACCGCCGAGGCGCTGGCGCAGGGCGCGCTGCTGCAGGTGCCGACCCCGAAGGTCGACACCGAGTTTCCCGACCCGGCGCCGAAGCCCCCCGACCTCGGCAAGCTGATCGACATCGAGGTGGCCTCGACCAATACCCGCTATGCGGTCGACCCCTCCAGCATCCTGACCTCGGAAGGCATCTTCGCCCGCTTCGCGATGGTGATCACCAGCGCGAGCGGCGTGCGCAACGTCAGCTTCGAGGCGATCCGCTGCGACAAGCCGGAACGCAAGCTGCTGGCGATCGGCCAGCCCGACGGTAGCTGGCACAGGGTGCGGGACCCGAAGTGGGTCGAGATCGGCACGCCGGGCGCGAACCTCCCGGGGCTGAAGCCGCTGTACCTGGCGCTGTGCACCGGCGGCGGCCTGGTCACCGACGTCCGCCAGGGGCTCGCCGACATGAACCGGCCAGGCGTACGTCAGCGCGGCGGCACGCCGGGCGTCTGACCGAAGCCCGACTCAGACCGTCGAAGCCCGTCGGACTCGCACGCCCCTGCCCACACGTCGGACCGGCGTCAACGCGCGGTCGCCGACGCGGCGGCGCACCGCGTCGCCGGCGCCTCGTCTGGGGGCCTGGCAGGCACCGGCGCCGTCAGGGTTTCAACCCCGACAGACTCCTAGACCGGCGTCACCAGCGGCTTGCCGGCTTCCCAGGCGCGGATGTTGTCCAGCGTCAGGTTGCCCATCGCGGTGCGCGTCGTGGACGTGGCGCTGCCCTGATGCGGCTGTAGCACCACGCTGTCGAGCGCGAACAGTTCCTCGGGCACCTTCGGCTCGTCGGCGAACACGTCCAGCCCCGCGCCGCCGAGCCTGCCCGATACCAGCAGCTCCACCATCGCCGGCTGATCGACGACCGAGCCGCGGGCGATGTTGACGAACACGCCTTCGGGGCCCAGCGCGGTCAGCGCCTCGCGCGACACGATGCCGCGGGTTGCGGCGCCGCCGGGGCAGGCGGCGATCAGCACGTCGGCCCATTCGGCCAGCGCGACCACGTCGGCGAAATAGCGGTAAGCCGAATCGGCCTTGCGGCGCGGACCGTGATAGCCGATGTGGGTGTTGAATGCCGCGCAGCGGGTGGCGATCGCCTGGCCGATGCGACCCAGGCCGACGATGCCGACGTTGCGCTGCTGCAGCGACATCGTCAGCGGCGCCGCCTCGCGCAGCCAGCGGCCGGCGCGCACGAAGCGGTCGCCGAACGCGATGCGCCGCACGGTGGCCAGCAGCAGCGACAGCGCGAGGTCGGCCACATCCTCGGTCAGCACGTCGGGCGTATTGGTGACCGCTATGCCCTTGCCTTTCGCATGGGCCACGTCGATCGCATCGACGCCGACACCGAAGCAGGCGATCAGCTCGAGCTGCGGCAGCGCATCGATCTCGGCGGCGGTGATGCCGCGGCCGCCATTGGTGGCCACCACCTTGCAGTCGGGCGCGATCTCGCGCATCAGCGCAGCCTTGTCGGGCGCTTCCCACAGCCGCCGATGCGGCCAGGTGGCTTCGAGCTCCTTCAGGGTCGGGCCGTAGATCGGCGCCATGATCAGAATCGGGCTGTTCACGTCTGGTCTCCTCCGTTCTCGGCAGCTCGCTGCCCGGAACCGTGCACGGCTCTCAGGGCAGCGCCTGCGGCATCTCGACGCCGAACTTCCTGGCCCACGGCATCAGCGCCGCCAGGATGCCGGGCTGCAGCGCGACCCCGTTGGCGAGCTGCTCGCGCTTGCGCGCCAGCGCCCGTTCGCCGGGCAGCCGCACCGGCTGCGAAGGATCGCGCGGCGCGCTGCCATGACAGGCGCGCACGATCCAGTCGGTCTGCCAGGTGAATGCGCCCAGACCGGCGAATGCCGACGGATCGTAGATCTGCAGCCACACGGTGGCGCCCCAGCCTTCGGCCACATCGGCCCGGCCGAAGCCGGCCAGCCCGCCGGTCAACGCTTCGATCATCAGCGCCAGGCCGTAGCCCTTGTGGCCGGCATCGAGCCCGCCCAGCGGCAGGATCGTGCCCGGCGGCTGAGCGAACAGCGCGGCGGGATCGTTGGGCGGCAGGCCCAGCGCGTCCAGCCACCAGGCATGCGCGCCGGTGGCGCCGGCATTCTTCAGCCGTCGGCTCATGCCGTTGGTGGTGATCGACGCCGAGAGGTCGATCAGGATCGGCGCCTCGCTGGTCGGGATGCCCACCGCCATCGGATTCGGCGTGAACACCGCCTGCGTGCCGCCGAACGGCGCGACGCTGGCGGTGGCCGGATCGGAACACATCAGCATCACCAGCAGCCCGTCGCGCACCGGCGCTTCGAGGTACGCGGCCAGCGCGGCGATGTGATGACTGCGGCGGATCACCACGGTGGCCGAGCCGTGCATCTGCGCGCGCGGCCGTGCCCAGGCGATCGCCTGCCGCACCAGCCACGGCCCCGGCAGCCGTTCACCATCCCAGGTGGTCACCGACGCGCGCTCCGCCAGCACCCGCGGCTCGCCGTTGCCGAGCATCATGCCGCGGTCGAGATCGCCGAGGTAAGGCGCCAGCAACTGCAGGCCATGCGTGTCGTGCCCGAGCAGGTCGCCCTCGAGCAGCACGTCGGCCACGACGTTGGCGATCGATTCCTCGACGCCGGCGCGCTGCAGCAGCGCAGTGGCGAACAGCTCCAGATGCTCGGCGCTGAAACGCAGCGCCGTGGCGGTGTTGGGCCGGTCGTTGGAATTCATCGTCGAAACATATCACAGGCATAATGGTTTTCCCCGCCCCCGCCCGCCCGCCTGTTCCCGCCCGCGCGCGCCGCGACCGAGGAGACATCGCCGAT
>DAISWF010000355.1:0-5220 GCA_036826495.1 Burkholderiaceae bacterium | reverse complement strand
TGGGACGAGATCGCCGCGCAGTACGGCCTCGAGGACTTCACCCCGCACAACCAGGACCTGGGCGCGGTGGCGCTGCTCTACCGCCGCGGCGCGGTCGACGCGATCCTGTCCGGCCGCATCGAAACTGCCGTGGCGCTGTGCGCCAAGGAATGGGCCAGCCTGCCCGGCTCGCCATACGGCCAGCCGACCGTCACGATGGCGCAGTTCCTCGCCGAATACCGGTCGGCGCTGGCTGCGCTGAGCCCGGCGCCGGGGCCTGCTGAGCAAGAGCCGGCGCCCATCGTCGAATCGAAACCCGCTGTGGAGATCCCCGCCATGCCCGACAGCCCTTCCCCGCTGCAGACCGCTGCCACCGTCGCCGGCGCCGCCACCGGCAATCCCTGGATCGCCCCGGCGCTCGGCATCCTGTCCGGGCTCTGGCCGGAGCTCAAGGCGCTATTCGCCGGCCCGGGGGCCTCCGAGGTCGCCCAGCGCAACGCGAAAGCGGCCGAGGCGGTGATCGGAGCCGTCATGCAGGCCACGGGCACCGACAGCCCGCCCGACGCCGTCCGAGCCGTGCAGGCCGATCCGGTCATGGCCCAGCAGGCCCGCGCCGCGGCCGCTGACGCGCTGGACGCCTTCGGGCTGGTGGAGACCGGCGGCGGCGTCGTGGCGGCGCGCCAGTGGGCCGCCACGCCCTCCACGCCCGAGTTCTGGCGCACCGGCGCGTTCTGGCTGTCGGCGGTCTTGCTGCTGATGATCGCCTGCGGGTTCTACGCCGTGCTGCGCGACGAGTCGCCCTTCGGCAGCGACACCCGGGCGACGGTCATCGGTGCGCTCATCGCGTGCCTGAACATCGTCTGCACGTTCTGGTTCGGGCTGAGCTTCAGCCGGTCGACGAAGCCGCCGGCGCAGTAGCCGTCACGCCATCAGTCATCGGCTCCGGGCTCCCGCTCCCAGAACGCGCAGCCATCCGCAGGCCGCGCGATGAGCCAGTGGCCGCTCTTGCGCGGTGGCCGCTCGGCGCATCGCGCGCCCCCGCTCGGATCCGGACCGCTGCAATGCCGGCAGGTCCAGCAGGAGTGCCGCGGCTGCGCGGCCCAGGCGGTCATCAGGCCGACGTAGGCCATCAGCCCGCGGGCGCAGGCCTCGCTGAGGCGGTCGTGGTCGGAGGGCATGCCGGGCAGCATACGCCGGCGGATGTTAGTAGACACTCAGCCTGATGGTCTAGGCCGGCCGGCCTACCGGATGCGGATCGGTCGCCAACCACCAAAGCGCGCCCCCGCAACCACATTTAAAGGCGAGCCGGTTCCTGTCATCAGCAGGGCCGGCTTTTCTGTTTCTGGCGTGGCCCAGATCTCTTCGCCCCGGGTGGTGATCGTGAGGCTGCCCAGCAGCTCGGCGATCATCCGCCGCGCCAGCGCCTGGTCGGCGTCCAGCGCCTGGCGCAGCGCCAGCAGCCGCTCGCGGTACCGCCGCAGCGCGTGCTCTGCCGTCGGTCCCTCGATCACCTTCGGCGGCAGCGCCGGTGCAGCGTCCAGCGCTTGGCGCTCAGCCTCGGCCCGCTGCAGGCGCTCCTGCAGCGCCGGCGAGCCGCCCATCGTGGCGATCGCGCCGACCAGGTTATCGATCTCGCGCTCGAGCTCCGCGCGCCGCTGCGCACGCGCCCTCTCCCGCTCCCGCGCCATCTTGACCTGGCCGCGGCTCGTCGCGGCGATCGCGCGCTGCAGCTCGGCCAGCGATTCGGGCGACAGCAGCTCGTCGCGCAGCACCGACAGCACCCGGTCATCCAGCTCGGTGCGCGGCACCGCGACGCCGGTGCAGACGGTGCGCCCGCGATCCTTCGCCGCCGCGCAACTGTAGCGCCGGCGATCGGTCGCCACCATCGCCCCGCCGCACAGCCCGCAGCGCAGGAGGCCACCGAACAGCGTGCGGGGCGGCCGGCCGGGCCCGGTACCGCCAGCAGTTCTCGGGCGCGACTGCCGGGCGCGCGCGGCCTGCCACAGCGCGTCGTCGACGATGCGCAGCTCCGGCCGCTCGGTGACCTGCCATTCCTCGCGCGGGCGGTCGAATCGCACGCGCTTGCCGCTATCGGGGTCCTTCAGCCATTGCGTCCGGTTCCAGACGTAGCGGCCGATGTAGAGCTCATTGTGCAGCAGGCCGACGCCCTTGACCGCACTGCCGTAGATCGCCGACACCGCCCAGGTGCCGGAGCGCGGCGCGGGCACGCCCAGGCGGTTGAGTTCGTGCGCGATCCACTGCGGCGACCGGCCGTCGGCGTACTGCCGGAAGATCCACCGCACCCACCCGGCCGCCTGCGGGTCGACCTCGAGGCGGTGGCCGCCGTCGACCACCGCCGAGCGATAGCCGTACGAGAGGCCACCGGCATGAAATCCGCGGGCGACCTGGCCGGTCAGGCCGCGGTGCGTCTTGTGCCGCAGATCGTCGAGATAGACCTCGTTCATCACCCCGCGCATGCCGCGGTGCAGCTTCCTGGCCGCCGACTGGCTGTCGTAGCCGTCGGCGACGCCGATGATCCGGATCCCGCGATGCTCCAGGCGCCGGACAATCCGCTCGGACTCCACCAGGTCGCGGGACAGGCGGTCCAGGCCCTCCAGCAGCAGGATCCGGAAGCGGCCGGCCAGCGCGTCGGCCAGCAACGCCCGGCCGCCGGACCGGCTCTCGACCGGCGTCGAGCCGCTTATGCCCTGGTCGGCATGCCGGGCGACGATCGGCCAGCCGGCGGCGCGAGCGCGAGTCTCGCAGAGCCGGATCTGATCGTCGGTCGACGTGTCGGACTGTTTCTCGGTGCTGAAGCGAGCGTAGACAGCGGCGGCGAGCATGGGTCCTCGAGCGTGGCGGTCGTATGGTCGACGGCCGCGGCGCCGGCGTCAAATTCGGCCGTGATGTCGGCGGCGAGCCGCCAGATGAACTCGCGCAGGGCCGGGGTCACGGAAACAGGTCCCCGATCGCCCGACCGAGCCGCCGCGTGCGGTAGGCGGTCTGCGCGTGGTGCTCGGCGTCGTATCGCAGGTGATGCCGCTGGCACCACGCCCGCAAGTTGGCCGGATCGCAGTTTTCGGGCTGATGATCCAGGTGCGCGATCGTCAGTACGATCATGATGATCTTGATCGTCGAGCCGTCGGCGCAGGCGATCTCATCGCCGACTTTCGCGCCGCCCTCACTGAGCACGCGCGGCATCGGCACGAACCGATCGGCCCGCCAGTACCCGATCGAGCGGTGGAAGACGCCGCAGCCGGGAAACTCGCATCGGTGTCCGGCGCGCGCAAGGATGCGCTGACGGATCGCCTTCCAGTCGGCCGGATAGCGATCGCGGTTCTCCGGGCGGATCGGCATCACGCAGCTTCCAGCGGCAGGCCGAGCGTCACGCCGGCGAGCCGGCGCTCGGACATCGCGACGTATTCCGGTTTGAGTTCGACGCCCAGGTAGCGGCGGCCCAGCTCGAGCGCGACGACGCCGGTCGTTCCCGAGCCGCTGAATGGATCCAGCACCAAATCGCCGGGCCGGCTGCCGGCGAGGATGCAGCGCCGGGCCAGCGCCGGGCCAGCGCGGTCGGGAAGGTCGCGAAGTGCGCTTCGGAGAACGGCTCGGTGGGAATCGTCCAGACCGACCGCATGTTCCGGTCGTTGACGAGTTGACCATCGTGCGCTTCATCGAAGCTGCCCTCGCCCGTGCGCCCGAACCCGCGTTGCAGCCGCTCCTCCTCTCGCCAGCCCGGTCCACGGTGGCCCAGCCGGGCCCCGACATCGGAGGACTTCACCCGCGGCTTCGGCACCTTGTCGAATCCGTGGGCGAAACCTACGCCATTGCCTGCGAACTTCGTTTTTCCGCCGCGGTCCTTCGCGTATCCGACCGCTGAGTGGTCGCGCGGTCCCTCGGCCCAGCCAGCGACCTTCCGCGGATGCGCGCCGCCCGTCACCGACTCCCGGGCGGCAGTCGCATCATAGAAGTAGCGTGCCGACTTCGACAGCAGGAACACGTACTCGTGTGCCTTCGTGCAGCGATCCCGCACCGACTCGGGCATAGGGTTCGGCTTCGACCAGATGATGTCCTGTCGCAGATACCATCCGTCGTCCTGCAGTGCGAACGCCACTCGCCACGGCTGGCCGACCAGATCCTTCGGCTTCAGACCCGCGACGCGGACGTCGGACCTCGGGATCGGCTCGTTATCGCGCCGGCGGCTGGCGATCATCTTGCGCGCGCGGGCGGCATCCGATTCGACGAGCGAGCCGACGTTGGTCCGCTGCTTGGATCCTTCAGATCCGCCGCCGCGTCCGCCGCCTGCGTACGAATCCCCGAGGTTCAGCCAGAGCACGCCGTCGTTGCGCAGCACCCGCCGCACTGCGCGGAACACCGCGACCATCTGGTCGATCCATTCGGGCAGCGAGGCCTCCAGTCCGATCTGGCCGTCGACGCCATAGTCGCGCAGCCCCCAATACGGCGGACTGGTCACACAGCACTGCACGCTCTCCGCCGGCAGCTCGGCCAGCACCACGCGCGCATCGCCGGTGATGATGCGGGCGTCGGTCATGCGGCCATTCCAACCCGGCACCGACGCGCCAGCTCGACCAGCACGCGCGCAAAGCTCTCGGGCGTTGCCGATGCAGCGTCTTTGCCGACGCGTGGGCGCCGGTCGAACGCGTTCGTGTGATTGCCGCACCATGAGACCAGCGCAGCACTCTTGCTGTCAGGGTTGGCACCCCACATCAGGGAGGGAGGACTGTCCAGGCCGAAGGCGTACAGCCACGTCGCCTTCTTCGCGACGTGCCCGTACCGACCCTGTTCGACGTGAGCCGACCAGCCGCCGCAGACGCCGCGTTGCCAACCGACGCGGTGTGGTGGCGGAAGATCGAATGCCAGCCACGCATCAGAGTATGCGGGGTGCTCGAGGACACCGCCGTTCATGCGCACGGTTTCCAGCGCGAACCGGAACAAGCCGCCGTCATCGCCGCGTCTGTGCCCCCAGCGGGCTTCGACCAGGCCGGCTAGCCTGCACCAGCGTGCGCAAGGCGGATGCGCCACCACCGGCATGCCGCCGGCGAAGGTGCGCGCATCGCGCTCGATGTCGTAGACCTCCACGTCCGGCAGAGTCTTGTACACGCTATCGGTGCGGGCGAAGAGCACGGCGACAGTCATGCTGCCGCCCTCGGCGCCCCGCCGGCCGCACGCGCGCTGACCGCGGCGATCGGGCGCGACTTTGCTTCGGACATCGAACGCGCG
>DAISWF010000354.1:0-5285 GCA_036826495.1 Burkholderiaceae bacterium | reverse complement strand
CGGGCGTGTCGTACATGCTGCAAAACCGCAAGATGATGATGCGGCTTTTTCCCGCCCTGTTCCGCCGCTACGCGGTGCGGCCGGTCGAGCATTACCCGGCGCTGCTGCTGCAGACCCTGCGCGCGGCCACCGACGTCGACAACCCCACCGTCGTGCTGCTGACCCCCGGCCGCTACAACAGCGCGTACTTCGAGCACACGTTCCTCGCGCAGCAGATGGGCATCGAGCTGGTCGAGGGCCAGGACCTGTTCGTCAAGGACGGCTACGTGTTCATGCGGACCACCTCCGGTCCGCAGCGGGTCGACGTGATCTACCGGCGGCTCGACGACAACTTCCTCGATCCGCTGACCTTCCGCGCGGATGCGATGCTGGGCGTGGCGGGCCTGATGTCGGCCTACCGGCTGGGCCGCGTCGTGATCGCCAATGCGGTCGGCACCGGCGTGGCCGACGACAAGTCGATCTATCCCTACGTGCCCGAGATGATCCGGTTCTACCTGCACGAGGAACCGATCCTGAAGAACGTGCCGACCTGGATGTGCCGCAAGCCCGACGACCTGTCGTACGTGCTGGCCCACCTGCCCGAGCTGGTGGTCAAGGAGGTGCACGGCGCCGGCGGCTACGGCATGCTGGTCGGGCCGACCAGCACGCAGGCCGAGATCGAGAAGTTCCGCGAGGTGCTGAAGACGAACCCGTCGAACTACATCGCGCAGCCGACGTTGGCGCTGTCGTCGTGTCCGACCTTCGTCGAGGAGGGGGTGGCGCCGCGGCACGTCGACCTGCGGCCGTTCGTGCTGGTCGGCCGCGAGGTGCGGATGGTGGCGGGCGGGCTCACGCGGGTCGCGCTGCGGCGCGGTTCGCTGGTGGTCAATTCCTCGCAGGGCGGCGGCACCAAGGACACCTGGGTGGTCGGCGGCGCCGACGAGGCGGCCGACGATGGCGCGGAAGCGCCCGACGGCATCGTCAACGAGCAGAGGCAATCCTGATGATCACCGCCGTACGCGCGCCGCGCAGGCGCAGGGTCGTCCGGCCTTGCCGGGGGCACTGAGATGCTGTCACGCGTCGCGTCCCATCTCTACTGGCTGTCGCGCTATCTCGAGCGCGCCGAGAACATGGCGCGCATTCTCGACGTCGGCCAGTCGCTGGCGCTGCTGTCGGGTTCCGACGGCGACGAACAATCGGCGCTCGAACCGCTGGTGCTGACCGACACGCTGCAGGCGTTCCGTGCGACCGGCGAGGCGGTGACCCCGGACAACATCGCGCGCTTCCTCGCCTGGAGCCCCACGCTGCCGTCGTCGATCGTCAACTGCCTGGAGTCCAGCCGGGAGAATGCCCGCGCGGTGCGCGGTTCGATCACCTCCGAGATGTGGGAGAACATCAACGACACCTGGCTGCAGCTCGCCAAGCGGCGCGCCGAGCGGCCGATCGGCGCCGAGTTCTTCGAGTGGGTCAAGGAACGCAGCCACCTGTTCCGCGGCGTCACGTTCGCGACGATCCGGCGCGACCAGCCGTACCACTTCATCCGGCTGGCCACCTACATCGAGCGCGCCGACAACACCGCCCGCATCCTGTCGGTCAAGCAGGCCAAGGCCGATGACGACGGCGAGGCGGGCGTCGACGTGGTCACCGACTACTACCGGCTGAGCGCCGTGCTGCGCTCGGTGTCGTCGCTGGAAGCCTATCGCGACACCTATCGCGATGCGATCGAGGCGCGGCGGGTCGCCGAGCTGCTGATCTTCAGTCCGCAGTTGCCGCGTTCGCTGCGCTTCTGCTTCGACGAGATCGACCGCATCCTCGATGCGCTGCCCGAGCAGGCGGGCAAGCAGGCGCGACGCATCGCCGCGACGATCCATGCCAGCCTGCGCTTCGGCGAGGTCGACGAGATCTACCAGACGGGTCTGGACAATTTCCTCGAGAACTTCCTGAAGGACAACAACCGGCTGGGCACCGCGGTGCACAGCGCCTATCTCGAACTGAAATAGCGACGCGGGCCTCCCATGCAGCTTTCGGTCGTCCACTCCACCACCTACCGCTACGCCGAGCCGGTCGCGCGCAGCACGCAGATCATCCGGCTCACGCCCTATCCGAGCACCCGACAGAAGACGCTGCACTGGGAGCTGTCGCTGCCGCGCCCGGCGATCACCTTGCGCGACGCGTTCGACAACGTGACGTCGCTGCTGACGATCGACTGGCCGCATGCCGAGATCTCGCTGGTGGCCAGCGGCCGGGTCGAGGTCGACGACGTCGACGACGGCGAACCGGCCGGGCGCATCGACCCGATGGTGTTCCTGCGCGACACCACGCTCACCGAACCCGACGACGCGCTGCGTGCGTTCGTCGATCCGATGCGGGCGCTGGCCGCCAAGCGTCCCCTGATCGGCATCACCGATCTGATGAACGGGATCATCGAACGGATGCCGTACGAGAAGGGCCACACCTCGGCCGCCTCCACCGCCGCCCAGGCGTTCGCGGCCGGCCGCGGCGTGTACCAGGACCATGCCCACGTCTTCATCGCCTGCTGCCGCCTGCTGGCGGTGCCGGCGCGCTACGTGAGCGGCTATGTCTACTCGACCAACCACGAACAGGTGGCCAGCCACGCCTGGGCCGAGGCCTGGCTCGGCAACCGCTGGGTCGGCTTCGACGTCAGCAACGCCCGCTCCGGCGCCGGCGCCGGCGCGCACCTGAAGCTGGCGCTCGGTCTGGACTATTCCGACGCCTGCCCGATCCGCGGCGTGCGGCTGGGCGGCGGCGACGAGGAGCTGAGCACGTCGGCGCAGGTCAGGGCCGCGTGAAGCGGCCGGGTCGCGCTCACTTCGTCCCGAACAACCGGTCCCCCGCGTCTCCGAGCCCCGGCACGATGTAGCCGTGCTCGTTCAGGCCGCGGTCGATCGCGGTGGTGTAGACGGGGACGTCGGGGTGGGCCTCGTGGAAGTGCGCGAGGCCTTCGGGGCAGGTCAGCACGCAGACGAACTTGATCGATCGCGGCTGGGTTTCCTTCAGCCGGTCCACCGCGGCGACGGCGGTGTTGCCGGTGGCCATCATCGAGTCGACGACGATGACGTCGCGTTCGTCCATCGACTGCGGAACCTTGAAGTAGTACTCGATCGCGGTCATCGTCTTCGGATCGCGGTACAGGCCCACGTGGCCGACGCGGGCGCCGGGGACGATCTGCAGCATGCCGTCGAGGATGCCCATGCCGGCGCGCATGATCGACACGAACACGATCTTCTTGCCGTCGATCAGCCGCGAGGTCATCGGCTCGAGCGGGGTCTCGATCTCGACCTCGTGCATCGACAGGTCGCGGGTGACCTCGTAGGCGAGCAGCGCGCTGGTCTCGCTCAGCAGCCGGCGGAAGCTGTTGGTGCTGGCGTCCTTGCGGCGCATCAGGGTCAGCTTGTGCTGCACCAGCGGATGGTCGATCACGCGGACCAGCGGGGCAGGGGAGTCGCTCACGGAATCGGGCCTCGGGTGCGGATCAGAAGACGGTGCCGTCGCTGATCAGGTTGAGCGGCGGGCTGCCGTCGCGCAGCCGGTTGGCCAGCACCCGGCCGGCCGCCCAGGTGCCACCTTCCAGGATCCGGGCCAGCGGCAGCTCGGCGGCGCTGCGGCCGAGCCGCTCGCGCACCTGCACGGCCAGCGGCTCCATCAACGCCACCGTCAGCGCGCGCCATTCGATGACCGGCTCGGACGACACCGCGAGCGGCTGGCGGGCGAGCGTCGGGTCGATCGGTTCGATGACGCCGCTGTCGATCAGCAGGCCGCCGTTGCGGTATTCGGCGAGCGCGGTCAGCGCATCGAGCCCGGTCACCGTGATGCCGGCGCGCTCGAACGGTTCGAGCAGCGAGTAGGTCAGCCACTGCGACAGCTTGTGCAGCGGCACGCGGCCGGCGGTGCGCCCGTGGCCGCCGGCATGCGGATGCGACCAGGTGTCGCCCAGCGCGATGCCGTCGAGCTCGTTGCCGGCGGGCCAGATGCCGCCCAGGCCGTGCAGCAGCGCCTCCAGGATCCGTTCGGCCGACACCTCGCGGATGCGGCCCTGGTCGGTCAGCACGTCGAAGAGGCCGCCCGGGCGGCCGCTGCTGCCGAACCAGCGGGTCTGCGCGGCCACCGCGCGGCCCAGCGCCCGCAGCAGCTCTGCGCGGCCCGGCACGCCGACCAGCGGATTGTCGTCGCGCACCTGGAACGCGACGGCGAGCGCCGCTTCGTCGAGCCGCTGCAGCGCGGCCGCATCGGCGCGCAGCGGCCGGGCCGGATCGTCGGCGAACAGGCCCGCGGCGAACGCATGGATCGACGCGACGGCCAGCCCCTCGGAGCGGGTGATCGAGGCGCTGCCGGCCGGCTCGTCGAAGCGCCAGGCGGCGCCCGCGCCGGCGTCCAGCAGCACGCTGACCACCGCCAGGTCGATCTCGCTGCGGGCCCGTTCGGCGGCGTCGGCCGTGCCGGCATGGCTCGCCCACAGCGCCGGCCAGCGGTCGATGCCGCCGACCTCGAAATGCCGCCAGCGGCTGTGATACGGAATGTCCAACGTCGGATAGCGGGCCAGTGTGACGGCGGCCACCGCTTCGGCGGTGGCGATCAGCCGCTCCTCATGGACCCTGAAGTGCGCCGAACGCCTGGCGTGCGCCGCCGCCAGGATGTTGCCGGTGCGCTCGCGGATCGCCCCGGTGCTCAGCAGCCACGATACCGGCTGGCCGTCGGCGCTCTGCGCCGTCGCGGCGGGCCCAACCGGTGTGCCCGGTGACCCGCTCAAAGGCCGCGCCCCTTGGTCGACGCCAGCGCACCCGCATCGGGCACCACGCCGTCGGTGAAGTAGCCGGCGGCGACCTTGGCATCCATCTCGACCCGCGCGTCGGCCGGGATCAGCTCGTCCGGAATGCGCACCCGCTCGTCGACGGCGATGCCCGAGCCGGTGATCGCGTCGTACTTCATGTTGCTCATCGACACCAGCCGGTGGATCCGGCGGATGCCCAGCCAGTGCAGCACGTCCGGCATCAGCTCCTGGAAACGCATGTCCTGCACGCCGGCCACGCACTCGGTGCGCAGGAAGTACTTGTCGGCGCTGTCGCCGCCGGTCTGCCGCTTGCGGGCGTTGTAGACGAGGAACTTGGTGACCTCGCCGAGCGCGCGGCCCTCCTTGCGGCTGTAGGCGACGAGGCCCACGCCGCCCAGGCCACCGCGGTCGCGTGCCTGCGCGCCGCGGATGCATTCCTCGATCGCGTGGGTCAGGTACGGGCGGCAGGTGCAGATGTCGGAGCCGAACACGTCCGAGCCGTTGCACTCGTCGTGCA
>DAISWF010000353.1:0-5311 GCA_036826495.1 Burkholderiaceae bacterium | reverse complement strand
CATCTTCTGGAAGCCGTCGACGACGACCATCTCGCCGGTCTGAAGCCCTTCGAGCACGACCCAGCGGTTGCCCTGCGCGGTGCCCAGCTTCACCTGACGCGGCGCGACGTTGCCCTTGTCGTCGACCACCATCACCGAATCGCCGGCGACGCCGCGGGTCACCGCCTGCTGCGGCAGCAGGATCGCCGAGTCGAACTGCGCCTGCTCGATGCGCACCCGCACGTACATGCCGGGCAGCAGCACCGCTCCCGGGTTCGGCAGTTCGGCGCGCAACGTGACCTGCCCCGACGCCTGATCGACCGTCAGGTCGGAGAACAGCAGCCTGCCGGTCTCCTTGAAGACGCTGCCGTCATCGAGCAGCACCTTGACCTCGGCGCCCTGCGCGCCATCGATGCGCTTGAGCCTGCCCGAGTCGAACGCCGCGCGCAGCCGGGTCAGGTCGGACACCGACTGCGTGAAGTTCACGTACAGCGGATCGATCTGCTGGATCGTCGTCAACTGCGTGGCCTCGCCCTGCCCGACCAGCGCGCCCTCGGTGACCAGCGTGCGGCCGATGCGGCCGCTGATCGGCGCGGTGACGGTGGCATAGCCGAGATTGATCCGCGCCGTCTGCACCGCGGCACGCCCCGCCGCCAGATCGGCGGCCGCCTGCTTCTGCGCGGCCTGGGCGTTCACGTAGTCCTGCCGGCTGATCGCGTTCGCCTCGACCAGCGGCCGGTAACGGTCCACGGTGGCGCCGGCCTGCGCCAGCACCGCCTCGGAACGGGCGACCGCCGCCTGTGCGCTGTCGAGCGCCGCCCGGTACGACGCCGGATCGAGCTGGTAGAGTACCTGCCCGGCCTTGACGTCGCTGCCTTCGCGGAACAGCCGCTTCTGCACGATGCCCGGCACGCGCGCGCGCACCTGGGCGATGCGTACCGCCTCCAGCCTGCCCGGCAGCTCGGTGACCAGCGCCACCGTTTCGGGCGACGCCTTGACGACGCCGACCTCGGGCGGCGGCATCTGCATGCCGGGGCCGCCGCCCGCCGGCGGGGCACTCTGGCCACAGGCCGACACGATGATGGCCAGAGCGATGGCCACCGCAATCAACGATTTGTTCATGGTTTTGGTGATGAGTGCATGATCGAGGTGACGGCACCCCGCACTTTGACATAATCGTCAATATTGACGTTAATGTCAATATTAACCATACTTTGCTTCATGACCACGACGATACCAGCACCGGAGCGCGGCGGCGGGCGGGCCCGCCCGCCGGTGCCACGGGCTGGCAAGCGGGAACGCACCCGCGCAGCGCTGCTCGATGCCGCGATCGGTGTCATCGCCGAGCACGGCACCGAGTTCGCCTGCATCGACGAGACGGTGCAGCGGGCCGGCATGGCGCGCGGCACTTTCTACAACTACTTCGAAACCCGCGATCATCTGCTGCGCGCGGTCGCGCAGCGGATGGTCGAGCTGGTCGACGAACGCGTCGCCGATCATGTCGATCCACGTTGGAACGCCGCCACCCGCGTGGCCTGCATGGTGACCGGCTTCATCGAGATGGGATTGAAGGACACCCGGCTCGGCTGGGCCTGGTCGCGCTTCGGCGGCCACCTGCCGTCGCTGCTGGCCAACGACCACCGCAAGCCTCCGGCGATCGAGACGGCGGTGCGCGAGCTGACCGGTACGCCGGGCAGGCCCGATGCAGCCTACACGCTGATGTCGGGCACCGCTCAGATGACCTTGCGGCGGATGCTGGAAGGCGCACTCGGCGAACGCGACCGGGAGGCGGTCATCGGCATGCTGCTGCGCGGACTGGGCGCGCCGGCGCGGCAGATTCCGGCGGCGCTGCGCATCGCGCGTGAGTTCGCCGCGGGACTGGCGCTGGTGCCCGGCCAGGGCGGGGCCCTGCCCCCGGAGCGGGCCGGGGCGTAGAGGCGGAGCGCGCCGCCCCGACCGATACGCCGCACCGACAGCCAGGGCACCAGCCGCCGGCGCGCGGTGAGCGGATTCTCAGCCGCCGGTGGCGGTGACCTCGACCCGGCGGGCCTCGCGGTCGCTGCCGTCGCCGGTGGTTTCCGCCGGCTTGACCAGCACCACCTGCTTCTCGGTCAGCCCCTGCTCGAGCAGCAGCGCGCGGATCGCGATCGCGCGCTGCTTGGCCAGTTCGGCATTCTTCGCCGGGTCGCCGGTGCGGTCATGGAAGCCCGACAGGAACACCTTTTCGGCCTTGCCTTCCTTGACCGCCGTGACCACCGGCGCGAGCTCGCCGGCGGCATCGGCCGGCGGCTCGAAGCGGCCGAGCTCGAAGAACACGCGCAGCGGGCCGATGACCTTCGAGCCGGACACCGCATCGACCAGCGGCAGGTGCGACAGATCGGGCTGCGCCGCGCCCATCTGGCCGCCGGTGGCCACTGCCCCCGGCGCGGCCATCGCGCCAGCGACGGCGCTGGCGACACCGCCGGCACCGGCGGCTGCGCCGGCCGTGCCGCCCGCGGCAGCCCCGGCCATGGTGCTGCCGCTGGCCGATGCAGCGCCCGCCGCCGACCCGGCCATGCTGCCCGCGGCCGCTCCGACCGTGCTGCCGGCCGCTCCGGCCGACCCGGCCAGGCTGCCACCTGCGCCGCCCGCCATCCGGCCCGATGCCGACGCGGCAGCACCGCCGCCAGCGTTCAATGCACCGACGATGCCGGTCAGCAACGACACCGCGATGGCCACGGTGACCGCGATGCCCAGCACCCAGGCCACCAGCCCGCATTGTTCGTTGTCCTGACCGTCGTCCATCGTGTCCGCTCTTTTCGTTCTGTCCGATGCGAGGGGCCGAATTATAGCGGGCCGGCGCCTCTGCACGCGCGAGCAGCGGCCACGCGGGAATGCGGCGGGCCCCCACCGAGGGCCCCGGCCGCCGAGGTGCCGCCGGTCCGCCAGCGCATTGCGAACAAGCCTAGAATGCCTGGACTTCGGCCGGTGGCCGTCCATGCCCGGCTCGCGAAGACGCCCGGGCTCGGGCCGGCGCCAGGCACGAACCTCGGGACTCTGCGGGAGAGGCATGCATCTGTCAGTGATCGGCACCGGCATCGTCGGTGTCTGCTGCGCCGCCTGGCTGCAGCGCGACGGCCATCAGGTCACCTTCATCGATCCGCTGGATGCCGGCGAAGCCTGCTCGTTCGGCAACGCCGGGTCGCTGTCGCCCAGCGCCTGCCTGCCGGTCGCGATGCCGGGCATCTGGCGCAAGGTGCCGGGCTGGCTCAGGGATCCGAAGGGTCCGCTGACGGTGCGCTGGTCGTATCTGCCGGTCGTCGCACCCTGGCTCAGGCGTTTCGTCTCGCATGCGCGGCCGGCCGAGGTGGTGCGCATCGCCACCGCGCTGCGCGGCCTGCTGGCGCCGATCTTCGACTGCTACGAGCCGCTGGTCGAGCACGCCGGTGCGCAGTCGCTGCTCAGGCGGACCGGCTGCCTCTATGTCTATTCGTCGCCGGAGGCGGCGCAGCAGTGGAAATGGGGCATGGACCTGCGCCGGCGGCTGGGCGTCGATCTGCGCGACATCGATCGCGAAGAGCTCGAGGCGATCGAGCCGGATCTGAAGGGCCGCTTCCGCTTCGGCATCCTGGCGCCCGAGAACGGCTCGACCCGCGATCCGTCGGCGCTGGTCAAGGCGATCCATGCCCAGTGCCTGCGCGACGGCGCCACGCATCTGCGCCGCCGGGCGACCGGCTTCGTCAGCGCCGGCCGCGAGGTGCGCGAGGTGCGGCTCGACGATGGCGAGCATCTGGCGGTCGACGGCGTCGTCATCGCCGCCGGCGCCTGGTCGGCGCCGCTGTCGGCGGAGCTGGGCGCGCGGGTGCCGCTGGAATCGCAGCGCGGCTACCACGTGACGGTGCGCAGCTCGAACCTGGCGCTGCGTCACACGGTGATGGCGGTCGAGCACAACCTGATGATCAATCCGATGGCGATGGGCCTGCGGATGGCCGGCTCGGTGGAGTTCGCCGGGCTGAAGGCGGCGCCCGACTACCGCCGCGCGCAGGTGCTGCTCGACCGCGGCCGCGAGCTGTTCCCGCATCTGAACGTCAGCGACACCAGCCGCTGGATGGGCCACCGGCCGTGCCTGCCCGACAGCCTGCCGGTGATCGGGCCGGTACCGTCGGTCGACAATGCCTGGCTCGCGTTCGGCCACGGCCACGTCGGCATGTGCGGCGGCGCCAGCACCGGCCGCGAGATCGCGAACCTGGTGGCCGGCCGCCGGCCGCAGATCGACCTGCGGCCGTTCCGGGCGACGCGCTGGCAGTGACCGGGCATCCGGCCGGCGATTACGGTCGGGGAGAAGGCCGGCGAGCAGGGCCAGCGAGAAGGGCCAGCGAGAAGGGCCAGCGGGCAGGCGAGCGAGAAGCGGCCGGCGGAACGTCGGATGCGGAACGGTACCGTGCGTGCGACGCGGATCCGGGCCAGCCGCATCTGGGAAGCTAGACTGCCCGGCGGATTTTCTCCATGCTCGGGCCTCCGCAAGCCGTGCACGAGGTCTTCAGCATGCCTTCCCACCGCAGGCCCTTCCTGTCCCGCCGCTCGTTCTCCGGCCGCGCGCTGCGTGCCGCCACGGCGCTGCTGACCGCCACAGCGCTGCTGACCGCCGCCGCGCTGCCGTCGGCCGCCCGCGCGCAAGCCTGGCCGAACAAGCCGATCCGCCTGGTCGTGCCGTTCGTGCCCGGCGGCTCGACCGACCTGCTCGCGCGCCGGATCGGCGAGAAGCTGTCGGCCGCGCTCGAGCAGCCGGTGATCGTCGAGAACCGCGGCGGCGCCGGCGGCACCACCGGCACCGACGCGGTGGCGAAGTCGCCCGCCGACGGCTACACGCTGCTGTTCGGCGTCACCGGCACCAATGCGATCAGCGCCACGCTGTATCCGAAGCTGCCCTACGATCCGGTGCGCGATTTCGCGCCGATCACGCTGGTCGTCAGCGCGCCGCTGGTGATCGTCGTCAACGCCAGCTCGCCGCTGCGCGACCTGGGCGAGCTGGTGGCGTTCGCCAAGGCCAATCCCGGCAAGCTCACGCACGGCTCGCCCGGCAACGGCACCTCGATGCACCTGACCGGCGAGATGTTCGCGCTGGCCAGCGGCACCCGGCTCGTCCACGTCCCCTACCGCGGCAGCGCGCCGGCGATGCAGGATCTGATCGGGGGCCAGATCGATCTGATGTTCGGCGACCTGCTGGTGGTCTCGCCGATGGTCGCCGCCGGCAAGCTGCGCGCGCTGGCGGTGACCTCGGCGCAGCGTCACCCGATGTACCCGAACGTGCCCACGGTCGCCGAAAGCGGCTTCGCCGGATTCGAGGCGCTGT
>DAISWF010000352.1:0-5314 GCA_036826495.1 Burkholderiaceae bacterium | reverse complement strand
GGATCGGTCAGCCCCGTGAGGCCGTCGATCGCGATCAGCCCCGACGAATGGCCGAGCCAGGTCGCGCGCAGTCCGTCCGCCGGCGGCTCGCGCCAGGCCGGCCGCGGATCGACGACCGGCAGCCGCGCGGCCGGCACGCGACGATCGCCGTTGCCGAGGAAGTCGCGCAACGTCGGGCGCGGCGCCGCGCGATCGCGCAGCCCCGGCGCTATCGGATGCAGATTGCGGAATCCGTCGCCGGCCCAGCGCGGCGACGCGATGATCCGTTCCAGGCGGGCCCCTTCGGCCCGCTTGCCGAGTGATCGCATCGGCCGATCATAGCGTGAGCTGCAAGGTCAGCCTGAAGACCCGCGGCTCGGCAGGGTGGAAATGGCGATCGTCGACCGGCGCCGCCTCGCCGCGCAGCCGCGAGGTGTAGAAGTACTCGATGTCGTCGACCCGCCGGTTCAGCAGATTGAACACGTCGAACGACAGTTCCGCCCGCTTGCCGATCCGGTAACCGACGCGGGCGCTGACCAGCGTCGTCGAGCGCGCGGTCACGTTGCCGTCCTCGACCAGCGGCCGCGGACCCAGGTAGCGAAGCTGCAGGCTGCCCGACCACGGCCCGACATCGCGCACCGCGACCGCGGCCGACGCCACCCGCGACACCGCACCAGGGATCCGGTCGCCGGCCGGGTCGCCATCGGTGAACCGGGCATGCGACACCGCGAAGTCCAGATCGAACGACAGCCACTGCAGCGGCTGATAGCGGTTGCTCCATTCGACGCCCTGCCGGCGGCTGGGCCGGCCCGCCTCGGTGGTACCGGCGTCGCCGACGAACAGCAGCTCGGAGCCCATGTTCAGCCGCCACACCGCCAGCGAGGTCTGCAGCCCCGGCAGCCACTCCGAGCGCACGCCGACCTCGTAACCGGTGGTGCGCACCAGGCCGGTGACCGGCGTCGCCGGATCGCCGGTCTTCGGATCGACGCGGATCACGGTGCCGCGGGCGTCGTTGCTGTGGAACCCCCTGCCCCAGTTGACGAAGTACTCGGTCTTCGCCCACGGCCCGAAGATCGCCGACAGCTTCGGCGACACGATGCCGGCCGATTCGTTGCCGCTGTTGACGGCGAGATTGCTGGCGACCTTCCACTGATACTGATCGGCGCGCAGCCCCGCCACCGTGCGCAGCCATGGCGTCCAGGTGATGCCGTTCTCGCCGTAGAGGCCGACGCTGCTCTGGCGCACGCGGTCGTCGCGGGTGGTGGCGGTGATCTGGCGCGCGGCGCTGTCGAACAGGCCGACGCGGATGCGGTCGTGGCGCGCCTGCAGGCCGATCTCGTTGGTCACCGGCAGGCCGCCGAGCCGGCCGTACCAGACCCGTGCCACGCGGCCGCCGAACACGTTGCGCTGGTCGCGCTGCAGGAACTGATCGCCGTCGACCTCGTTGTCCAGCGCGTAGGTGAAGTTCGAGAACAGATTCAGCCGGTAGTGGATCGCATAGGCCGAGGCCACCACCATGCCGTCGGCCAGCGCCCGGCGCCATTCGCCCGACAGGCTGTAGCGGTCGCTGTTGCCGCCGTCGGTCGGGTCCACCGCGCCGAAACGACCGATCAGGCCCGCATCGACCGCGCGCCGGGGAATCTGGTCGGTCGAGTTCCAGCGGGCGTGATACGCCATCATCGTCAGGTCGAAGCCGCTGCTGCGCGAACCGTCCGAGTAGCGCAGCACGCCGTTCCACTTGCGCAGACTCTGCGGATTCTCCCAGGGCCCGTCGGCTCCCTGCGCCTCGACCGCTGCCAGCAGCGTGCCGCCGTTGACGAGCTTGGGCGACGCGGCAGCCAGCAGCCGCCGATAGCCATACGAGCCCAACGTGACGCTGCCGAAGCCCTGATCCAGCGTGCGGCGCAGCGCGACGTGGGCCGATCCGGCCGACGAGAAATCGCCATTGCTTGCGTAGTACGGCCCCTTGCGGTATTCGATCCGTTCGACCAGCTCGGGAATCAGGAAGTTCAGATCGGTGTAGCCATGCCCATGCCCGTGGGTCGGCAGGTTGACCGGCATGCCGGCCACCCAGGTCGCGAAGTCGGTGCCGTGGTCGAGGTTGAAGCCGCGCAGGAAGTACTGGTTCGCCTTGCCGTCGCCCGAGTGCTGCGTGACGATCATGCCGGGCACGAACTCCAGCACCTCGCCCGGCCGCAGCGCCGGCCGCGTCTTCAGCAGCCGCGACGTGATCACGCCCTGGGACGCGGCATCGGACGAGCCGACCGAGTTGTCGTAGTGCGCGGCGATCTCGACGTCGCCGAGCGTCGCCTCATGCTCGGCCGACGTGTGCGCGGCGGCCGGACCGCAGGCGGCCAGCAGCGTGAACCCGGCCGCAGACAGCGGCGGCCACGGACGCTTCGCCCGGCGGGCGCCGGCACGCCGCCCGCCCGACGACCTGACCCGCTCCGCTGACAACTCCCCCCGCGCGCCCGACAGCCTGACCCGCTGATCCGACAACTCCACCCGCCCGCTCGACAACTCAGCCGCCCGCCCGCAACTCAACCGCGCAGGAACAGCGTGACCAGCGGCGTATCGCCGACCTGCCGGCTCCAGTGCCCATGGACCGCCGGATCGAAGGTGGCGCCTTGCGGCAGCACGTCGGCGCTGTAGAAATGCTCGCCGGGCCCGAACACCCGCGAGCTCCCGTCCTGCAGCCCGATCTCCATCCGGCCGCGCAGGATGAACACCCATTGCGGCGAGCCGGTGCAATGGAACTGGCTGCGGAACCCCACCGGGCTTTCGCGAAGCTGATAGCCGCCGCTGGGCAGCAGCGCCGACAGCATCGACTGCGGCGTGCCCTGGTCGAGCGGAACCGGTTCGGTGCGAAAGCGCGCCCGCCCGTCGCTGTCGGTGAACAGCACCACCTTCTCGAACTGCGTCACCCCTTGCTCCTAGCGCGGCCGGTCGCCGCGCAGCGTGATCCGGTGCATCACGCGGCGGAAACCATGATAGTCGTTGACCGGATTGTGCAGCACGCAGCGGTTGTCCCAGAACGCCAGCGAATGCGGCCGCCAGACGAACCGGCAGGTGAACTCCGGCTTCACCTGATGCTCGAACAGGAACCGCAGCAATGCATCGCCCTCGGGCTGCGACAGCTCTCTGATGCCGGCGGTATGCGCGACGTTCAGATACAGCGCCTTCCTGCCGGTGCGCGGATGCGTACGTACCAGCGGATGCTCGGCACGGAGCTCGGCGGCGGCATCGGCGCGGCCGTCGCTGCGGATCCGGTCCTCGCGAGTGCGCGACACGTCGGCCTTGGCCGAGCTGCTGATGCCGGTGAGCCCGTCGAGCAGCCGCTGCAGCGGCGGCGACAGCGCCTCGTAGGCCGCATACTGGCTGGCGAACAGCGTGTCGCCGCCGTAGGGCGGCAGCTCGCGGGCCAGCAGCATCGAGCCCATCGGCGGCTCCTCGAGATAGGTGGTATCGGAATGCCACACGCCGCCGAAGTTCGAACGCTCGTGTTCGAGCTTCTTGACCTCGATGATCAGCGGGCAGCCGTCGAGGCCGCGGACGAACGGATACTCGACCGGCTCGCCCTGGCTGCGGGCGAACGCCAGGTACTGGGCCGGCGACAACGGCTGGTCGCGAAAGAAGATCACCTGGTGCTCGAGCAGTGCCGCCTCGACGGCGGCCGCCTGCCCGGGCGTCGGCGGCTCGCGCAGATCGATGCCGTCGATCTCCGCACCCAGCGCGCCGGCTACACGTCGAATCTGCAAAGGTCGCCACCTCCTCGGGCTTCGTGAACGGATGCAGTCGGTGCGGGCGGCCACCCGTCGGCAGCGCCGCGAGGCCGCGGGCCGCCGGCTCAGGGACGGCCCTGCCCGGTCGGCCCACTGTATCACCCGTGCGTTGAACGCACAGGTATGCCACAGTTGCCGCCGGAGGCTGCCATGACCACCCGCCGTCGAATGATCGTGCTGCTGACCGCCGCACCGCTGGCCGGCTGCGCGGCGCTGCCTTGGAGCGACCCGCTGTCGGTCGACGTGGTCGGCGTCGAACCGCTCGAAGGCCAGGGCATGGAGCTGCGCTTCGCGGTCCGGCTGCGGGTGCAGAATCCGAACGACACGCCGGTGACGTTCGACGGTGCCGCGGTGCAGCTCGAGGCGCGCGGCATGCGGCTGGGCAGCGGCGTCACCGACCGCGCCGGCACCGTGCCGCGCTACGGCGAAACGGTGATCACGCTGCCGGTCAGCGTGCCGCTCAGTGCACTGGTGCGCCAGGCACTGGGCATCATGTCGGGCGGCAGCACCCGCACCGACTTCGTCGTCCGCGGCAAGCTGTCGGGGCCGGCGTTCGGCGGCATCCGCTTCGAATCGCGCGGCGAGCTGTCGCTGCCGCCGATGCCGCCAGGGCCCGGGCGCACCTGAGCCGTTGCGGCCGGCCCATCGTCGGGCCGCAAGCCGCAAGCCGCAAACCGCACGCCCCGCCCCGCCCCGCCCCGTCGCCGGCGAAGCGATCGGAAGCCCTGCGACGGACCGGATCGCTGCTCCGGTCAGTGCGTCGCCGGCCCGCCGGCGATCGTCGGCAGGATCTCGCCGATCGGCCCGCGCAGCACCGCGTCGGCCAGGTCGTCCATCGCGGTCGGGTCGGCATTGACGATGATCACGCGCGCGCCCGACCGCTTGGCCAGCGGCACCGCGCCGGCGACCGGATAGACCTGCAGGGTCGAGCCCACGGCGATCAGCAGGTCGGCCTCGCGCGACACCGCCATCGCCCGGTCGATCACCTCGGGCACCAGCGCCTGGCCGAACGAGATCGTGTCGCTCTTCAGGATGCCGCCGCACAGCATGCAGTGCGGATCGGCCTCGCCGGCCCGCACCCGCGCCAGCGCCGACTCCATCGGCGAGCGCGCGCCGCACTCCCAGCACATCACCCGCCGCACCGTGCCGTGCACCTCGATGACCTTGTCGGCGGCGATGCCGGACTGCTGGTGCAGCTCGTCGATGTTCTGCGTGATCAGCGCGTGCAGCTTGCCGCGCCGCTCGATCTCGACCAGCGCCATGTGACCGCGGTTCGGCCTCGCGGTCCAGGCCGGATGCTCGAGCCGCGACTGCCACGCGAGCCTGCGCACCTCCGGGTCGGCCAGGTAGTACTCGATGTTCGACAGCTTCTCGGCTTTCGGATTCAGGGTCCACAGGCCCTGCGGACCACGGAAATCCGGGATGCCGGACTCGGTGGAGATGCCGGCGCCGGTCAGGACGACGATCCGGCGGGCATCGGACACCCAGCGGGCGGCTTCACGGACCATCGCGGTATCGGGGGTGCCGGCGGGGGCGGGCATGGTGCGGCTCAT
>DAISWF010000351.1:0-5407 GCA_036826495.1 Burkholderiaceae bacterium | reverse complement strand
GATCTGCAGCTCGAATGCGCGCGCGTGATCGGCCCGCCGCTCGCCTACGGCGCCAAGGGGCCGCAGGCGGCGGTGCCGATCTCCGACGAGCAGCGCGCCTGGATGCGGTTTCCCGACGAAACCGGCAATGCGGACGGACGGCCCTGGCCGCTCGAGCAGCGCTGCGACGGTCGGGCCGCGACGGCGATCTCGCTTGCGGTCGGCATCTATCGGCCCACCCGGCCGCCGGCCGTGCAGGCGCTGTCGACGTTCTGCGCCCCGGCACCGAAGAGCGCCGGCGCCGCGCCGCCCTGACCGCGCCCGATCACCCCGAATGTCGTGACTGGCCCGCTGCGCACGCGCACCGGAGCCGTTGCCCGATTCAGCGCAACCGGTACATCGCGTAGTACCAGTCGCTGATCCGGCTCGCCAGCAGCCGCCGCCGGGCGTTCTCCAGCAGCGGCCAGCGATCGATGCGCCGGGTGTACGGCGCGATCTGCGATGAACGGCCCAGCCGCTCGTCCTCGCTGACCGCCGGCGGCCGCAGCACCGCGATCCGCGGTCGGTCCGCGCCGCCGCGGCCACCGAGGAAATGGTCGATCGGCATCGCGATGCGGCGCGCGCCGCCGGCCAGCAGCGCTTCGACCCAGCGGCGGGTGATCGTGTAGGCCCAGGTGTTGTACACCGGGCCCAGCGGTTCGTGGACCATGAAGCCGCCGAACCGGCTGCGCCGGCGGGTCGACAGGTTCTTCGACGAGGTGCCGAGGAACACCAGGTCGTAGTCGGTCTGCCGCGTCAGGGCCTGAACCGCGGCGCCGAAGTGCGGGGCCAGCACCAGATCGTCCTCGATGACGGTGCAGGCGGCGAGCCCCGGCTGATCGAGCATCATCCGCCAGGCACTGGCATGCGACAGCCAGCAGCCGACCTCGGCGCCGCTCAGCACGTCCAGGTCGAAACCGAGCCCCGGCAACGTCGACTCGACGGTGCGGCGCACCCGGTCGGCCGACGCCACCCGCAGGTCCACGCCGATCCGCAGCGCGCGCAGGCCGGCCGCGGCGAGCTGCACATGCATCCGGGCCCGCCGCTCGACCGCCGAGTCCAGGTTGATCATCACCAGCATCGTCGTCATCCGCCTTTCAGGAAGGGTCCTCAGGTGGCCAGCAGCGCGCAGAACTGGTCGGTGGCCGCCTGCCAGGTGAAGAGGCTCGCCCGCGCATGCGAACGTTCACGCGGAATCCGCAAGGCGCGCAGGCAGGCGGTGCGCAGATCGTGGTCCAGCACGCCGGCGCCGCTCGCACCGACCACGTCGATCGGCCCTTCGACCGGATACGCGGCCACCGGCAGCCCGCAGGCCATCGCCTCCAGCAGCACCAGCCCGAAGGTATCGGTGCGGCTGGGGAACACGAACACGTCGGCCGCACGATAGAGCTGCGCGAGCTCCGGCGGCCCCAGCGCACCGGTGAACGTCACGTCGGGAAAGCGGCCGCGCAGCTCGGCGAGCTGCGGCCCGTCGCCGGCCACCACCTTGCTGCCCGGCAGGTCCAGCGACAGGAAGGCGCCGAGGTTCTTCTCGACCGCCACCCGTCCGACGTTCAGGAAGATCGGCCGCGGCAGCCCGGCCAGCCGGTCGGATGCGCCCGGGCAGAAGATCGTCGCATCGACGCCGCGGCTCCACAGCGCGGCATTGCGGAAGCCGCGCTCGCGCAGCTCGCGCTGCAGCGCCGGCGTCGGCACCATCATGTTGTGCGCCGGGCCATGGAACCAGCGCAGATAGCGATAGACGACCGACAGCGGCAGCCCGGTGCGCGCCCGCACGTACTCGGGCAGACGGGTGTGGAACGCGGTCGTGAAGGGCCGCCGCCGCCGGGCCGCGAACCGGCGCGCGGCCAGCCCCAGCGGGCCTTCGGTGGCGATGTGGATCGCATCCGGCCGCAGATCGGCCAGCCGCGCCGCCACCGCGCCGGGCGGCGTCAGCGACAGCCGGATCTCCGGATAGGTCGGGCACGGCATCGTGCGGAACGCCTGCGGCGTGATCAGCACGACCTCATGGCCGCGCCGCGTCAGCTCGGCGCGGGTCTGCTTCAGCGTACGCACGACGCCATTGATCTGCGGATCCCAGGCGTCGGTGACGATGACGATCCTCATTGCAGCAGCTCCTCGACGACGCGCGACGGCAGCGGCTGCGCCGGCGACCGGATCTCGTCCCACACGATCAGCTTCAGCTCGCCCTCCAGCGTCTCGACCAGCGCGGTCAGGCTCTCGACCCAGTCGCCGTCGTTGCAGTAGAGCAGGCCGTCGACGGTCTTGATCTCGGCCTTGTGGATGTGGCCGCAGACGACGCCGTCGAAGCCGCGGCGGCGGGCCTCGCCAATCAGCACGCGCTCGTAGTCGCTGATGAAGGCCACCGCATTCTTGACCCGGTGCTTCAGATACTGCGACAGCGACCAGTAGCGCAGACCGAGCCGGCTGCGCGCACGGTTGAACCAGTGGTTCAGCGCCAGCACGAACGTGTACAGCGAGTCGCCCAGATAGGCGAGCCATCTGACGCTCTGTACGATGCCGTCGAACTGGTCGCCGTGCGTGATCCACAGGCGGCGACCGTCGCGCAGCAGGTGCACGTCGTCCTGACGCACCTGGATCCCGCCGAACGCCAGACCCACGTACTGGCGGGCGAACTCGTCGTGGTTGCCGGGGATGAACACCACGTGGGCGCCCTTGCGCGCCTTGCGCAGCACCTTCTGCACGACGTCGTTGTGCGACTGGTTCCAGTACCAGCCCTTCTTGAGCTGCCAGCCGTCGATGATGTCGCCGACCAGGTAGAGCCGGTCGGATTCGTTGTGCCGCAGGAAGTCCAGCAGGTAGAGCGCCTTGCAGCCGGCCGTGCCGAGGTGCGTATCCGACAGCCAGATCGCGCGATAGCGCTGCCGTCCAGGCCCGTCGTGCCGCTCGTGCCCGTCGGAAGGATCATGCAGCCGGTCCGCAGGAAGATCGTCCAGGTTCATGCGTCGTCACTCCCGGAGCGGCAGTTGACGACACGACGATTACAGCGCGGTGAGGATTGCGCGAAGATTCCGTGACAGCGCGGGGACGTCCGTCGTCCGGAACCGACAACCGGGCCGCCGCATGGCGCGATCCGACGAAATCGATGGCACCTGCGCCGAAGATGGGCCGATAATCGCCCCCGATGAAGACACCCGCGAACCCGCTGGTCCGCCACTTCAGACAGATCCTGATGTGGCCGCTGCAGCTCATGCCCGTGCAGTCGGGCGTGCAGGTGCAGCGGCAGTGGGAGCAGCTCGGCGACTGCGAAGGCACCAATCCGTGGCTGCTGGTCGAGGACGAGTTCACCGCCGATCCGCACGAGTTCCAGGAACGCCACTACCGCGAGTTCGTCACGTTCCTGCCGCACGTGCAGCGCTTCCTGTACGGCCAGGGCCGATCGGCGACCAGCCGGATCGGCTACGGCGAATCGCCGATCCGGGCGTTCCGGCGGGCCGACGTGCAAAGCGTCCGGCTCGGCTTCGACGATGGCGTGACGATAGAGTTCCCCATCCGGCACGTCGACCTGTACTTCTTCTACGACATGGACGTGGTGATCCTGGTCGTGGAGTTCTTCAAGGACGACCTGCCGCTTTCACGTGTGCAGGACGTGCTGTTCCGCTTCGGCCGGGCATTCCCCACCGGCTGGGACGACGACGGCACGCCGAGCCACTGCATGCCCTCGGTGCAGTGGCTCGACAAGGACGGGCAGGTGCTGGCGGAGTCGGACTTCGGCGATCGCGCGAAGTACCTGGCCTATGCCGGCGAGCACCGCTCGGCCAGCGCCGGCGCGCACTGGCAGTTCCTGCTCGAGCCGATGGTCCAGCACCACTCGAACCGGCCGGGCCCGCTGCGCTTCCGCCAGCTCGAATACCACCGGATGCCGAAGATCAACTTCCTCGCGCTCGACGATCCGTTCGAACTGAGCCGCGACGACTTCGTGCGGCTGGCGCTGGTCAGCCGACCCGACGACGGCAGCGGTCTCGGTTATTCGCAGCAGGTCGTCGACGAGTGCGAACGCGAGTTCTTCAACGACCGCTTCTGGGAACCGTCGCGGCGCGACCCCGGTCTGTCGACGCGGGTGATCTGCAACGGCCATGCGATGACGATGGTCGGTTCGGCGAAGGTGCCGTGGGTGATGGATGCCGAAAAGGGGCTGCTCGGCCAGTTCCGTCACCAGTACTTCCTGGTCGCGATGATCGCGCACTTCCACAAGGCGGCGCTGCTGCTGCTGTCGGACCGGCTGGTGATGGCGGTATCGCGGCTGCAGATCGACGACGTCGAGTCGATGCGCCGCTTCAAGGCCGAGATCCGCTCGTCGCTCGAGATCTTCCTGCGCTTCAACCATCGCTACTGGTTCCACGAACTGTCGAACCAGGCGATGGCCAAGGACCTCTATTCGACGTTCAGCCGTCACCTGGGCAACGACGGCCTGTTCCAGGAGGTGCGCGAGGAGGTGCTGGACATGGGCCAGTACCTGGACAGCGACGATTCGCGCAAGCAGGGCGAGGCGGTGCTGCGGTTGACCGTCGTGACGATCATGGGCCTGGCCGGCACGATCGCGACCGGCTTCCTCGGCATGAACCTGCTGTCGGAGGCCGAGAACCCGATCCCGGTCAAGGTGCTGATGTTCACGGCCGTGCTGATCCCGACGCTGCTGCTGACGCTGGTGACCGTCAACCAGTCGCGGATGCTGTCGGAGATGCTGGACACCCTGGGCGACGACCGGCTGCAGTGGCGCGACCGCTTCGTGGCGCTGCGGCGCATCCTGAACGCCGAGCGCCGCCCGCCGGCGCTGCCGCGGGCCGGCGCCCGCCGCGTGCCGCTGCCCTAGGGAGGGTCCGCCCCAACCGCCCGGCGACCCGCCCGCGGCCTGCTCAGTTCGCCTGCGCGCTGCGCAGCCGGATGTGCAGCTCGCGCAACTGCTTCTCGTCGACCGGGCTGGGCGCCTGCGTCAGCAGGTCCTGCGCGCGCTGCGTCTTCGGGAACGCGATCACGTCGCGGATCGACTCGGCGCCGGTCATCATCGTGACGATGCGGTCCAGGCCGAAAGCGATCCCGCCGTGCGGCGGCGCGCCGTACTGCAGCGCGTCGAGCAGGAAGCCGAACTTCGCCCGTGCTTCCTCGGGGCCGATCTTCAGCGCGCGGAACACCTTGCTCTGCACGTCCTCGCGATGGATCCGGACCGATCCGCCGCCGATCTCCCAGCCGTTCAGCACCAGGTCATAGGCTTTCGCCAGACAGCGGCCGGGATCGGTGGTCATCAGATCCTCGTGACCGTCCTTGGGCGACGTGAACGGGTGGTGCACCGCCGCCCAGCGGCCGTTCTCCTCGTCGTGCTCGAACATCGGGAAGTCGACGACCCACAGCGGCTTCCAGGTCTCCTCGC
>DAISWF010000350.1:0-5427 GCA_036826495.1 Burkholderiaceae bacterium | reverse complement strand
CCGACCCGCCGACCCGGCGGTCGGCGGCATCGGGCGGCCCGGAGTCGCTGACAGACGGAGCGACGACGGCAGCGATCGCGCCGCGGCTTTCAGCGGATCGGGCCGCCCCGCCGGATCGGGTCCCTGCCGTCCCACTCGAGCGCGGCCTGCCGCACCTTCGCGAAGTACTCGCCCTTGCCGCCGGTCATCTCCGAGATCTCGAACATGCCGCTGGGCAGTTCCGGATGCACGAAGTACGCATAGCGCCCGCGCACGCCCATCCGCCCGGCATGACCCTCGATGAAGCCACGCTCGACGAGCCGGGCGCAGTGCGCATCGAAGTCGTCCATCGTCCAGTACGCGATGTGCTGCGCGCCTTCGCCGTTGCGCGCCAGCGTGTCCAGGTACAGCGACGGCGCGTCGTCGCGCTGCTGGATCAGCTCGATCTGCAGGTCGCCGGAATTGGCCAGCGCGATCGACACGTCGGGCAGGCGCGACGGCTTGCCGTAGTAGCGGAACTCGGTGGAACCGACATCCTCGCGATAGAACCAGGGGCCGACGCCGAGCCGTGCCCAGTGCAGCATCGCGCGCTCGATGTCGCGCACCACGTAGCCGACCTGGCGGATGCCGCCGAACAGCAGACTCATTCTGAACTCCTGTGCGTGGCCGCGGCCGCTGCGGCGGCGGCCTTGGGCGCGGGGCCGCACGATTCGCGCAGCACGAGCTGGGTGGTGATCAGCAGCCGTTCCGGCTCGATCCCGGCCCGGCCGGCCTGATCCAGCCGCTTCAGCAGAAGCTGCGCGGCGGCGCGGCCGACCGCCTCCAGATCCCAGGTCAGCGACGTGATCGTCGGGCTGAAGAGCTGCGACAGGTCGGTGTCGCCGATGCTGATGACGCTGACGTCGTCGGGCACCGTGCGGCCGGAATGGCGCAGCGCCTGCAGCACGCCGGACAGGATGCGGGTGCCCAGGCACATGAAGGCGGTGGGTGCCTGCGGCGCCGACAGCAGCGCCAGCGCCTCGCTGAACGCGTACTCCATCGCCGAGCGCTCGGCCCGGATCAGCTTCTCCACCGGCCTGATGCCGCGCTCGCGGAAGGCGTCGCGAAAGCCGGCGATCCGTTCGCGGCCCGGCCGCAGCACGCTGCCCGGCGTCAGCAGCGCGATGCGGGTGTGGCCTATGTTCAGCAGGTAGCGGGCGGCCTGCAGCGCGCCGTGGAAGTGGTCGACGTGCACGCCGGTGCCGGACGGCGCGAAGTCGCGGTCGAGCGCGATGACCGGCAGCTCGGCCGAGAGCTGCTCGAGGTACTTCGGCATCTCGGCTTCGCACGGGCCCAGGATCAGGCCGTCGACCCGCCGGCGGCGGAACAGGTCCACCAGCGTCTTCTCGCGCTTGCCGTCGTTGTGGGTGCTGGCCAGCAGCAGTGCATAGCCGGCGGCCTGCAGCTCGGCCTCGGCCGCGGTGATGATGCGCGCGTAGAGCGGGTTGGCGAGGTCGGAGACCAGGAAGCCGGCCACGCCGGTGGAACGGGTGCGCATGCTGCGGGCCACCGCGTCGGGCTGATAGCCCAGCCGGCGGGCCGCCTGCGTGACGCGGGCGATCGCGTCCTCGCTGACCCGGCCGGCCCGGTTCAGCGCGCGCGACGCGGTGCCCAGCGACACGCCGGCGGCCTGGGCGACCTCGCGGATCGTCGGACGGGGCTTCTTCATCGCAGGTAGGCGCCGCCGTTCACGTCCAGTGTCGCGCCGGTCATGAACGACGACAGGTCGGACGCGAGGAACAGGCAGGCGCCGGCGATCTCCTCGGCGCCGCCGGCGCGGCGCAGCGGCCAGCCCTGCGCCCGCGCATGCTTGGATTCGTCGCTGGCGCCGCTGCGCGAGAAGTCGGTGACGATCAGGCCGGGCGTCACCGCGTTGGCGCGGATGCCATCCGGCCCGAACTCCAGCGCCAGCGCGCGCGTGAAGCCCAGCACGCCGGCCTTGGCCGCGCAGTAGTGCGCGCCGCCGAACACGCCGCCGCCCTGCTGCGCCGACATCGACGACACCGCGATGAGGCTGCCGCTGCGCTGCCGCCGCATCGTCGGGATCACCGCCTGCGACAACTGGATCGTGCCGCGCAGCACCACGCCGGTCACCGTGTCGTAATCGTCGGCCGTGATGTCGAGCACGCCGCGCTTCTGCGTGAGGCCGGCGTTGTTGACCAGCACGTCGATGCGGCCGCCCGCGGCGGGCCAGGCCAGCACCTGGCCGATGGCCGCCTCGCAGTCGTCGCGCCGCGTCACGTCGCAGCGCAGGCCGATCGCCGCGCCGCGGCCGCCGGCCATGTCGTCGGCCGCGTCGGCAGCGGCCTCGGCGGCCACGTCGGCGGCGGCCTCGCGCACCTCGTCCTCGTCCAGGTCCAGCAGCGCCACCCGCGCGCCGTGCTCGATGAACAGCCGCGCGGTGGCCCGGCCGATGCCGCGCAGGCGGCCGGCGCCGGAGATCACCGCGGTGCGCCCGGCCAGCAGGCGGCCGCTGCGCACGCCAGGGGGGATCGTGATCGCGTCCATGAGATTCGCCGTTGCAGTCGTTCGCCGATTATGAGGTCAGGGTCCTGTGGTCGCGTTCTGCATGGCAGCTTCGAGATCGTAGCTTCCAGATCGCGGCCCCGGGATTTCGGCCCAGGATCGCGGCCGGGGATCGTGGCCCGGGAACCGGCCCGTTTACGCCGCCTTCGCGCTTGCATGAGCCTGCAGGCCCAGCGCGCGCAGCTTCGCATCGTTCGACGAGTACGGCCGCTCGCAGACGATCCTGTCCGAACCGGGCGCGAACTCGAAGGTCGCCGCCATCCGCACGCGCATCGCGCGGCCGGTGGGTTCGTAGACGCGATCGCCGAGCTTCAGCGGCCCCAGGTGCGTGCCCTTCAGCCAGAACTCGACCAGCACCGTGTCGCCGTCGGCGGCGATCGAGATGATCTCGTTGGTCAGGTCGGGGAACGGCACCCGCGAGCTGTCGAAGTACTGGCGCACCTGGCGCTCGCCGTCGAACACCGCGCCGCTGGCGTGCATCTCGTAGCGCGGATGGGCGAAGGTGCCGATCACGCCGTCCCAGTCCTGCTCGCATTCCAGCGCCATGTGATCGCGCACCGTCCTGAGGCGGGCCTGCTGCAGACTGTCGGGCATGCTGTCTCCGTTTTTCGTGAAAATGAAGAAACGTTTCCGCAAATGATCGGGTCACGCCTCCATACTGTCAAGTGCCAAGGAGCTCGCCCGACAGCCCGCCCGACAGCCGATAGCTTGACAGTCGATGTCTGGCTGGCGATGATTGGAATCGTTTCCGCAGACGGTGAGGTACCGGGCGGAACGGTGCACGCCGCGGGTTCCGCCCGCCCGACACACACACACAACGACGGAGACATTCACGATGATCAAGCTGGTTCTCGCCGCGCTGCTGGCGCTGGCGCTTCCGTCCGTCCATGCGCAGGGGGCGGCGGACTGGCCGAGCAGGCCGATCCGTTTCATCCTGATCTCGGCCGCCGGCAGCGGCGGCGACGCGCTGGGCCGGCTGCTGGCCGAGAAGATGGCGCCGCTGCTGAAGGCCGGCTTCATCATCGAAAACCGCCCCGGGGCGGGCGGCGCGATCGCGATCGATGCGGCGGCCAAGTCGCCGCCCGACGGCTACACGATCACGATGGGCGGGGCGACCACCCATGTGCTGCTGCCGGCCAGCAATCCGAAGCTGCCCTACAACCCGGTCACCGACTTCGCGCCGATCGGCCAGGTGGGCACCGCCTCCATCGTGCTGGTCGCGAACAACGACGTGCCGGCCGCCAATCTGTCCGAGCTGCTGGCGCTGGCCCGGCGCCAGCCGGGGCTGCAGTATGCGAGCTGGGGCAACGGCTCCACCGGCCACTTCTGCGGCGAGCTGCTGAACCTGAAAACGCAGGCGAAGATGGAGCACGTGCCGTACAAGTCGGTGGCGCAGATCCAGACCGATCTGATGGGCGGCCACATCAAGCTCGCGTTCGTCGACATGGCGTCGGGCACGCCGCTGGTGAAGGCCGGCCGCATGAAGGCGATCACCACCTGCACCTCGCGCTCGCCCAGCCTGCCCGGCGTCGACAGTTACGAGGAGGCAGGCATCGAGTTCAGCGGCCGGCGCATGGGCGCGCTGCGCTGGGCGCTGTACGCGCCGGCCGGCACGCCCGAGCCGGTGGTCGCGAAGCTGGCGGCGGCGCTGAAGGCCACTGTCGAGATGGCGGATGTGAAGGCGCGGCTGCTGGACATGGGCATCACCGCGGCGTTCGTCGCGGGGCCGGAGCTGAACGAGATGACCGCCCGCGACATCGAAGCGTGGAAGGCGGTGGCGAAGGAAGCGAGAATCTCGAACGAGTGAGGGCCTGCGCCGCCGGCTGCCGGCCGGGGCGCTCGCCGCGGCCGACGTGCCAGCGGTTGCGGCCGCTGCCGCCGTTGCCGCCGTTGCCGCCGGGGGTGGGGCTTGGTCTGCGGCTGCGGCTGCGGCTGCGGCTGCGATGGTGGCGGCCGAAGCCGCAAGGAGAGGGAATCGATGAGTCAGCGTCTGGCCGGCAAGGCCGCCATCGTCGTCGGGGCCGGGTCGATCGGCGCCGACATCAGCAACGGCGCGGCCGCCGCGCTGGTGTTCGCGCGCGAGGGCGCGCGGGTGATGTGCGTGGACCGCTCGCTCGATGCGGCGCGCGACACGGTGGCGCGGATCGAGCGCGAGGGCGGCGATGCCTGGGCCTTCGAGGCCGACGTGCGCGATGCGGCGCGCATCCGCGCGATGGCGGCGGACTGCGTCGCGCGTCACGGCCGCATCGACGTGCTGCACCACAACGTCGGCGTCGAGGAATTCGGCGAGCTGATCGAGGTCACCGAGGAGTCCTGGGACCGGGTGCATGCGATCAACCTGAAGGGCCCGATGCTGACCGCACGCGAGGTGATGCCGCAGATGATCGCGCAGCGCGGCGGCTCGATCATCAACATCTCGTCGGTGGCCAGCCGCAAGTGGAGCCCGATGCAGTTCCTGTCGTACAGCACGTCGAAGGCGGCGCTGAACCACCTGACCCGCGTGATCGCCCGCCAGTATGCGAAGCACCAGGTGCGCTGCAACGTCATCGTGCCCGGGCTGATCGACACGCCGCATGCCGCAGCGCTCTATGCCACGCCCGAGGAGGCCGAGCGCGGGCGCCAGCAGCGGCATGCGCGCTGCCCCATGGGCCACCAGGGCACGCCGTGGGACGTGGCGTACGCGGCGCTCTATCTCGCGTCGGACGAGTCGAGGTATGTGACCGGCCTCGAGCTGGTGGTCGACGGCGGGCTGTCGTTGTGACGCGGCTGCGGCGCTTGCCGCGGCTTCGCGGTCAGCGGCCGGCGCCGACGTCCATCATCAGCCGGGTGAGCAGGTAGAGCCGCGGCTCGATCGAATCGGTGTCGATGTATTCCTCCTCCGAG
>DAISWF010000349.1:0-5499 GCA_036826495.1 Burkholderiaceae bacterium | reverse complement strand
CGGCGCCAGGCCATGTCGGTGATGTGCAGCAGGCCGTCGATGCCGCCCAGGTCGATGAACGCACCGTAGTCGGTGATGTTCTTGACCACGCCCTTGACCACCGAACCCTCGGCCAGCGTCTCGAGCAGCTTGGCGCGCTCCTCGCCCTGCGTCAGCTCGATGACGGCGCGGCGCGACAGCACGACGTTGTTGCGCTTGCGGTCGAGCTTGATGACCTTGAATTCCAGGGTCTTGCCTTCGTACGGCGTGGTGTCCTTGACCGGCCGCATGTCGATCAGCGAGCCGGGCAGGAATGCGCGGATGCCGTTGGTCATCACGGTCAGGCCGCCCTTGACCTTGCCGGTGATGGTGCCGCTGACCTGCTCGCCGGACTCCAGCGATTTCTCCAGGCTGATCCAGGCGGCCAAGCGCTTGGCGCGATCGCGCGACAGGCGCGTCTCGCCGTAACCGTTCTCGAGCGCATCGATCGCGACGGAGACGTAATCGCCCTCCTTCACGTCGAGTTCGCCCCGATCGTTGTAGAACTCCTCGATGTCGATGTAGCTCTCGGACTTCAGTCCGGCGTTCACGACGACGAAGTTGTGATCGATGCTGATGACTTCCGCGGTGATGACCTCACCGGAGCGCATCACCTGCTTGGAGAGCGACTCCTCGAAAAGCTGCGCGAAACTTTCCATGGAGACGGCGGACGTATCCGCGATAGAAGTGTTGGCCAATTGATTGATTTCCCGTACACGCCGGAACGACGATCCCCCGCACCCGGCGTGAACCGGTGAACGGATGGCGACGACCCAGCGGAGTTGCACAAACGCCCCCGAAGGGGCACCCGATGTCGTGCCGTCACCCGCAGACGATTCCATTCGCCCGCGATGCGCCGGCACGCACTCCACATATGGCCCGCGTAACGCCCTGATTCAAGCGGCGCCGCGAACCTGCGCGCGATATCGACCGATCACCGCACGCACCGTCTGATCGATGCTGAGCAGCGTGGAGTCGAGCACGAACGCCCCTTCGGCCGGCACGAGCGGCGCCGCGGCCCGTTGGCTGTCACGGGCATCGCGTTGCTGCAGGTCCTGCAGAAGATCGGCAAGGTTAACAGAAAAACCCTTTTCGATCAACTGCTTATGGCGGCGCGCCGCACGCGATTCGGCGCTCGCGGTCAGGAACACCTTGAGCGCCGCGTCGGGGAAGATCACGGTGCCCAGATCGCGCCCGTCGGCGACCAGCCCGGGCGACTGGCGGAATGCCCGCTGGAAGTCGACCAGCGCGGTGCGTACCGGCGCCAGCACCGCGATCCGCGAGGCGGCCTGGCCGACCTCCTCGGCACGGATCGCCTCGGTGACGTCCTCGCCGGCCAGCAGGATGCGGCCGCCCTGGAACGCCGGGCACATCCGCGCGGCGAGCGCCGCCAGCGGTGCCGCGCTGTCCAGCGGCGCGCCGACCCGCAATGCCTGCAGCGCGACCAGACGGTAGAGGGCTCCGGAATCCAGGTGATGCCAGCCCAGCTCGGCGGCCACCCGCGCGGCGATCGTTCCCTTGCCGGAGGCGGTCGGGCCGTCGACGGTGATGACGGGTGCCGCGATGGGCTGCGCCGACGACGGCGCCGGCTGCGCGGCCGAGGCGGCAGGCGGGGACGCCACAGGCGGGGCGGGCGGCGCCATCAGTCGGCGGCGTCGCGGATCGCCAGCCCGGCGCCGGCGGCCAGCGGCACGAATCCGGGAAACGAGGTGGCCACGTTGAGGGTGTCGCGGATCAGGAGCTCGCCGCCCGCGCGCAGCGCGGCGATCGCGAAGGACATCGCGATCCGGTGATCGCCGTGCGAAGCCACGGTGCCGCCGGTGAACACCGTCCGGTCGCCGCCCCGGCCGGCGATGATCATGCCGTCTTGTGTCGGCGTGCAGCCGACCCCGAGCGCGGCGAGGCCGTCGGCCATCACCGCGATCCTGTCGGATTCCTTGACACGCAATTCCTCGGCGCCGGTGACCACGGTACGCCCCTCGGCGCAGGCGGCGGCGACGAACAGCACCGGGAACTCGTCGATCGCCAGCGGCACCAGATCGGGCGGCACCTCGATGCCGCGCAGCACGGCCGAGCGCACCCGCAGGTCGCCGACCGGTTCGCCGCCGACGTCGCGCGGATTCTCGACCGTCAGGTCGGCGCCCATCAGCCGCAGGATGTCGAGGATGCCGGTGCGGGTGGGGTTCAGGCCGACGTGGCGCAGCAGCAGGTCGGAGCCCGGCGCGATCGAAGCGCCGACGACGAAGAACGCCGCCGACGAGATGTCGGCCGGCACGTCGATCTCGGCGGCACGCAGTGGCTGGCCGCCACGCAGCCGCACCGTCGCGCCGTCGCGCTCGACCGCGACGCCGAAGCCGCCCAGCATCCGCTCGGTGTGGTCCCGGGTCGGCGCCGGCTCGGTGACCGAGGTCACGCCGTCGGCATAGAGACCCGCCAGCAGCACCGCCGACTTGACCTGGGCGCTGGCCATCGGCATCCGGTAGTCGATCGCGGTGAGCCCGCCGGCCGGCAGGATGCGCACCGGCGGCGTGCCGCCCGGCGCGGTCTCGATCCGCGCGCCCATCCGCGCCAGCGGCTCGGACACCCGGCGCATCGGCCGCCGGCTCAGGCTCTCGTCGCCGATCAGCACCGATTCGAACGGCTGCCCGGCCAGCAGGCCCATCAGCAGCCGCATCGCGGTACCGGCGTTGCCGCAGTCGAGCCGCTCGCGCGGCGCGCGCAGCCCGTCCCGGCCGACGCCATGCACGACCACCCTTCCCTCCTCGGGGCCTTCGATCCGCACGCCGAGCGTCCGGAACACGTTCATCGTCGAGATCGCGTCGGCGCCCTCCAGAAAGCCGCCGACCCGGGTCGTGCCATCGGCGATCGCGCCGAGCATGATCGAGCGGTGCGACACCGATTTGTCGCCGGGCACCCGCAGCGTTCCGGCCAGACGTCCGCCCGGGCCTACCCTGAATGCGGTAAGCATGAATTTGTTCCTGTTTATCCGGACTGCCCCCGGGCAGTCTCTCACCATTGCAAACAATCCATTCTACCGGCCGGGGTCAGCGCGCCGTCCGGTGGACGTCCGACGCCTGATGAGGAGTGCCAACGATCCGCCCGCCCGCCGGCAGCCCGCCAACGGCGGCGCCCGGCTCGACAGCCGCAGCCTGCGGATGCTCGAGGCACTGCCGATCCACCTGCGAATGCTGCACGTGCGGCGGGACTTCCCGCATGTGCTGAACCGGATCGCCGCCGACTGGGGCGACCCGCATCGCTTCCATCGGCTGATGGTGTCGCTGCTGACCGACGAGCGCGGCAACCGGCAGGGCTTCCCGATCGAGGTGATGATGGAGCTGGTGGACCTGCGGGTCTACTACTTCGCCGAGGTGCACCCCGAGCTGCGCCGCATCTACGACAACGACGGGCCGCTCGGCTGACCGGGCCGGTGCAGCCAGCGCCCGCGCAGGCGTGGTGACTGTGAAGCCCGCCGCCCGCCGGCGGCCGCCGGCGTCCGTCCCGCGCCGCGGCGAGACGGTCGCTCGCGTGGCCCCCCGCCTCACCCCTGCAACGACTTCCTGCGCAGCCGCCGCATCCCGGTCAGCCAGCGATCGATGTCGTTGCCCTTGCGGCGCACGTACTCCTCCACCTCCGGATGGGGCAGCACGTGGAAACGCTCCTCGCGCAGGGCCTCGACGACGGTCTGCGCAAGCTGCTCGGGCTCGATGATGCCGTCGGTCTGGCCGTCGCCGAGCTGCCTGGGCGCCATCGCCGTGTTGACGCCCTGCGGGCAGAGCACCGAGACCCCGATGCCGTCGTCGCCGTGGGTGATGGACAGGAACTCGGCGAACTTGACCGCGGCGGCCTTGGTGACCGTGTAGGGCCCCGAGCCCATCGCGGCGAGCAGCCCCGCGGCGGACGCGGTGTTCAGCAGGTAGCCGGAGCCCCGTTCGATCATCGAGGGCAGCACCGCGCGGGCCGCATAGAGGTGGGCCATCACGTGCAGTTCCCACTGCTTCTGCCAGACCTCGTTCGGCGCATCGGTCAGCACGCCTTTCCCGCCGGCCCCGGCGTTCGAGCAGAACAGGTCGACCGGCCCGTGGCGCTCCACCGTGCGGCGCACCAGCTCCCGGACCTGCGCCTCCTGCGTCACGTCGCAGGCCATGCCGTCGCAGCCGATCTCGCGGGCGGCCGCGGCCACTGCCGCCTCGTCCAGGTCGGCGAGCATGACGGCCTTCGCGCCTTCGGCCAGGAACGCCTTGGCCATCGCGCGGCCGATGCCGCCGCTGCCGCCGGTGATCACCACCACCTTGTCCTTCAGTTCCATCGCTTCTTCTCCTCCCTCGGCGTATCGGTCGTGCGGGTCCTCGCGCGGCAGGATTCCTGCCGCCGCCGGCAGATACCGGCTTGCGAGACGCATCCTCCCACAGCACCGACGCACACGCTCACGCGAGTCGTCGGCATCACCGGGTTGCCAGTCCGGTTATATAGTACTAAAATGGTCCTGTTTTAATCGTCCGCGCTGCCGAGCAGCAGCGCCCAACAGGTCAGGTCCTCCAGATGCTTCGCATCAGCCGACTCACCGACTACGGCACCCTGGTGATGAGCCAGATGGCCGCCGCACCCGAGCAGGTGTTCAGCGCCGGCGACCTGGCCAGCCGGCTGGGCTTGGGCGCCGCTGCGGTGAGCAAGATTCTCAAGGGCCTGGCGCGCCATGGGCTGGTGGGCAGCGTGCGCGGCCGGCGCGGCGGCTATGCGCTGACGCGGCCGCCGCAGGGCATCACGCTGGCCGACATCGTCGATGCGCTCGAGGAGCAGCCGTTCGGGCTCACCGAGTGCAGCGCGCGCACCGGCCTGTGCGAGCTCGAGGAGAGCTGCCGGATCCGCGCCAACTGGCGGCGCATCAGCGACACGGTGCGCAGCTCGCTCGAAGCGGTGACGCTGGCCGAGATGCTGCAGCCGGTGCGGCTGTCGGCACCGATCTCGCTGCACCGTCCGGGCCGGGCAGCGGCCGCCCCACCCGTCCCGCCGCCAGCCAGATGACCGGGAGCTTTCGACCATGACCACCACCACCGACCGGATCGGATCCTTCCTGGAGCGCGGCTATTCCGCCGGCTTCGTCACCGAGCTCGACACCGACACCGTGCCCAAGGGCCTGTCCGAGGACATCATCCGGACGATCTCGGCACGAAAGGGCGAGCCCGATTTCCTGCTCGAATGGCGGCTGGCCGCCTATCGGCACTGGCTGACGATGAAGCTGCCCGAATGGGCGCAGGTCAGCTATCCGCCGATCGATTTCCAGGACATCGTCTACTACGCGGCGCCCAGACAGGCGAAGGACGGACCCAGGAGCCTCGACGAGGTCGACCCGGAGCTGCTGCGCACCTACGAGAAGCTGGGCGTGCCGCTGCACGAGCGCGCGCGCCTGGCCGGCGTGGCCGTGGACGCGGTGTTCGACTCGGTCTCGGTGGGCACCACCTTTCGCAAGCAGCTGGCCGACGT
>DAISWF010000348.1:0-5640 GCA_036826495.1 Burkholderiaceae bacterium | reverse complement strand
CCGCAGTCACCCGACGCAGCGTGACCGGGTGCTGGTGCGGATCAACGACGAATCGACCGGCTGGTTCGACGACGACGTTGCGGCGCTGGCGCGCGCCGGCGTGCGCGGCCTGATGGTGCCGAAGGCCGAGCGGGCGGCGTCGCTCGGCCGCATCCATGCGGCGCTGCCGGCCGACGGCTACCTGGTCGCGCTGGTCGAGACGGCGCGCGGGCTGCTCGATGTCGATCGGGTCGCCGCGGCCAGCGGCGTTCAGCGGCTCGCATTCGGCACGCTCGACTATGCGGTGGATCTGGACCTGAGCGGCGACGAACGCGGATTGATCGAGCCGTCGACGCGCATGGCGCTGGTGTCGCGGGCGGCGGGCATCGGTTCGCCGATCGCCGGCGTGACGCCGGACATCCAGGACGAGGCACGGCTGCTGGCCGACTTCGCATTCGCGCGGGCCTTCGGCTTCGGCGCGAAGCTGTGCATCCATCCGAAGCAGGTGACCGCGATCCATCGCGCGCTCACCCCGTCGCCGGCCGACGTGGACTGGGCGAGAAGGGTGCTCGCCGCCGCCGCGTCGTCGCAGGGCGCGGTGCAGCTCGACGGCAAGATGATCGATCGGCCGGTGATCCTGAAGGCGCAGGCGATCATCGGGCGGGCGGGCGCGGCCGCCTGAACCGCCGGGCCGGATTCAGCGGAACCGGCCGACGTCAGCGGGCCTTCCCGAATTCCTCGCCCATTTCCGCCGACCGGCTGCGCGCTGCCTCCAGCGCGTCGGCGATCACCCGTGGCAGATCGCGTTCGGCCATCACCGACAGCGCAGCCGCCGTCGTGCCGCCTTTGGAGGTGACCCGTTCGCGCAGCACCGACAGCGGTTCATCGGAGGCCGCGGCCAGCTTCGCCGCGCCGATGAAGGTGTTCAACGTCAGCGTGCGCGCCTGGGCGGCGGTGAGGCCCATCGCGACGCCGGCCTGCTCGATCGCTTCCATGAAACGGAACACGTAGGCCGGTCCGCTGCCGCTGACGGCGGTCACCGCGTCGAGCATCGATTCAGGCTCCACCCAGACGGTGGGGCCGACCGCGCCGAGCACCGTCTCGGCGCTGCGGCGATCGGCGTCGGTCAGGCCCGGCAGCGCCGACAGTCCGGTGACCCCTTCGCCGATCAGCGCCGGCGTGTTCGGCATCGCCCGCACGATGCGGGTGTGACCGCCCAGCCAGCGCGACAGGTCGCTTGAGCGGATGCCGGCGGCGACGCTGACGACGAGCTGGCCGGACAGCAGCGGCGCCACCGCGGCGGCGGCCTCGGCCATCTGCTGCGGCTTGACCGCGAAAACCAGCAGGTCGCCGGCCAGCGCGGCCGCGTCGGCGCGTTCGGCCACCCGCACGCCGAGACGCTGCGAAAGCCCCGCCCGGCAGTCGGCCGACGGGTCGATCACCGTGACATCCGACGCGTGCTGTCCGCGCGCGATCAGCCCGCCGATCAGTGCACCGGCCATGTTGCCGCCGCCGATGAAGGTGAGTCGCATCGTTGTGTCTCCGGTCGCCATGGATGATGTGGATGGAGTCTAGTCGCGGGTGCGTCTGAGGAATGCGCGCGGCCGGATGCCGCAGGCCATCAGCACCAGCAGATACACCAGCGCGCCGCCGGCCACCAGCCCCAGCGTCAGCCCGATGCGCACGAGCGGCTGCGCATGCAGCGCGACCCAGTCGAAGCGCGGCACCGTCGCGGCCAGCAATGCCGCCATCGTTCCACAGGCGAGCAGCACCTGCAGCGTGAACTTCGGCCAGCCCGGCGCCGGCGTGTAGCTGCCGCGCCGGCGCAGTCCGACCAGCAGCAGCAGCGCATTGAGCAGCGCCGCGATCGAGATCGACAGCGTGAGTCCGGCGTGCGCGAACACCGGCACCAGCGCCAGGTTCAGCAACTGGGTGGCCGCCAGCGAGAACAGGCCGATCTTGACCGGCGTGCGGATGTTCTGGTGCGCGTAGTAGCCCGGCGCCAGCACCTTGACGGCGATCAGCCCGAGCAGGCCGACCGAATAGCCGAGCACCGCGCGCTGGGTCATCGCGACGTCGGTGGCGCTGAAGCGGCCATAGTGGAACAGCATCGCCGTCAGCGGCTCGGCCATCAGCGCCAGGCCCACCATGCAGGGCAGCGACAGCAGCACCGTCAGCCGCAGGCCCCAGTCGAGCAGGCTGCTGTATTCGTCGGCGCGGCCCTCGGCGCCGGCGCGCGCCAGGGTCGGCAGCAGCACGGTGGCCAGCGCCACCCCCAGCATCGCCGTGGGGAACTCCATCAGCCGGTCGCCATAGGTGACCCAGGACACGCTGCGCGCGGCCAGCCGCGACGCGATGTGGGTGTTGATGATCAGGCTGATCTGCGCGACCGACACCGCCAGCACCGCCGGGCCCATCTGCCGGATGATCCGCCGCGTCGTCGGATCGCGCAGCGCTGCGCGCAGATTCAGACCGATGCGCGGCAGCAGCGGGATGCGCAGCAGCGCCGGCACCTGGATCGCGAGCTGCGCGACGCCGCCGATCAGCACGCCGGCGGCCAGCGCGTAGATCGGCGGGTCGAAGTGCCGGGCCAGGCCCAGCGCCGCCCCGATGAACGACAGGTTCAGCAGCACCGGCGTGAAGGCCGGCACCGCGAACCGCCGCCAGGTGTTCAGGATACCGGCGGACAGCGCCACCAGCGACATGAACAGGATGTAGGGGAACATCCAGCGGGTCATCACCACCGCGGCGTCGAAGGCCGCCGGTTCGCGGCCCAGCCCCGACGCCATCAGGTACACCAGCACCGGCGCACCGGCCACCCCCAGGATGCAGACGCCGATCAGCACCCAGAACAGCGTCGTGGCGACCCGGTCGACGAGCTGCTGTGCCTGCTCGCCGGACTGCCGGGTCTCGGCCAGGATCGGCACGAACGCCTGCGAGAACGCGCCTTCGGCGAACATCCTGCGCAGCAGGTTGGGCAGCCGGAACGCGACGAAGAACGCATCGGTCATCGCCGAGGCGCCGAAGATCGTGGCGGTCAGGTTCTCGCGGATCAGGCCGGTGATCCGCGACAGCAGGGTCAGGCCGCTGACGGTGGCAGCCGCGCGCAGCAGGTTCATGCGCACCTCCGGCTTGCCAGGGGGGTGCTCGTCCGGTTATTATCCAAGGCTTTCCGTCAAAAGTTTCCGCCTCCGGGCGGCAGGCCCGGGGCTGGCAGTGCCGGTCGATCCAGGGCTCGACAGGCGGACCAGGAAACCAAGGATTCTCGCATGGCCAACATCGCATCCGCCCGCAAGCGCGCCCGCCAGGCGGTGAAGCGCAACGCCCACAATTCCAGCCTGCGCTCGTCGCTGCGCACCGCGATCAAATCGGTCCGCAAGGCGATCGCCGCCGGCGACAAGGCCAACGCCGTCAAGTCGCTGCAGTCGTGCCAGAGCGTGGTCGACCGCATCGCCGACAAGCACATCATCCACAAGAACGCCGCGTCGCGTTACAAGAGCCGCCTGGCTGCCGCCGTCAAGGCGATGGCCTGACCGCCGCGAGGCGGTCTTTCTCCGTGGGCGCCGGCAGGCGCCCGCTGCCGGCACCGTCTGGCGCTCATCACCCGCAACCTGCCGCAGGGCGGCGCCCGTCCAGCCCGACCGCGAAACGGTCGCCCGGCTTCGCGTTCCCGGCGAACCGCATCCAGTCGGCCACCTCCGGCGTGCCCTCGGCGGGTGCCCAGCCTGCCGAATCCCCCGGCGCCAACGGCGCATAGGGGCCCTGCTTGACCTCGAAGAACACCGTCGGCGACGCCAGCGCCAGCAGCGAGTGCCAGGTGTGGGGCGGATATTCGACGATCCGGATCGCACCGCCGCCGCCGTCCAGCCGGCGGCGCGACAGCAGCACGCCCTCGTCATCGAAGGCCAGCACGTCGATCGCTCCGCGCAGCAGCACGACGGTTTCGGGCCGGTCGTGCCGGTGCGGCCGGATGTACGAATCGGGCTCGATCGCGATCGCCAGCCGGTTCACCGGATCGTCGAGCGCCTGATGCAGGTTCAGGTTCAGCCGGCGGCGTGCCGATGCACGGGCCGCGACGACCAGATCGTCCAGATCGGATTCGGTGATTTCACGCATGGCTCGCGATGATACCGCCGGCCCGTCGACGCCCATCCGGTCATGACCGCCGGCCATCGGTCCGCGGCCCGTAGTCGCGCGGCCCGAACAGCGCGGTGCCCACCCGCACGATGGTCGCCCCCTCGGCGATCGCCGCTTCCAGGTCGGCCGACATGCCCATCGACAGCGTGTCGACCTCCAGACCGTCGCTGCGAAGCTGCTCCAACAGCCTGCGCAGCTCGGCGAAGCGGGCGCGCTGCAGCGCCATGTCGTCGGTCGGTTCGGGAATCGCCATCAGGCCGCGCAGCGTCAGCCCCGGCAGCGCCGCCAGCTTCCGGGCGAGCGCGGGCACCTCGCCGGGCGCGCAGCCGCTCTTGCTGCCTTCGCCGCTGACGTTGACCTGCAGGCACACGTTCAGCGGCGGCCGGCCGGCCGGCCGCTGTTCCGACAGACGGTGGGCGATCTTCTCGCGGTCGACCGAATGCACCCAGGCGAAGTGCTCGGCGATCGGCCGCGTCTTGTTCGACTGCACCGGCCCGATGAAATGCCATTCGAGCGACAGTTCCGGCCGTTCGGCTTCGCAGGCCCGCATCTTGTCCAGCGCTTCCTGTAGATAGTTCTCACCGAACATGCGTTGCCCGAGCGCCGCCAGGCCCAGCACCGCGTCCGCCGGATGGGTCTTGCTGACCGCCAGCAGCGACACCGACGCCGGATCGCGGCCGCTGCGCCGGCAGCAGGCGGTCAGCAGGGCACGCACCCGGTCGTAGTTTTGTTGCAACGAGGATCCACCGTTCATCGTTGGATTCTACGGCTCGCCGCTTTGCATCGGCTGCAGCGGCTGGCGGGATCGACAATCGTGACGGTCACAGTGTCGTCAAAAAGGCTCGGACATCGATGGATATCGCAGAACTGCTCGCGTTTGCGGTCAAGAACAAGGCTTCCGATCTTCATCTGTCCGCCGGCCTGCCGCCGATGATCCGGGTGCACGGCGACGTGCGCCGGATCAATCTGCCGCCGATGGAGCACAAGGACGTGCACGGCATGGTGTACGACATCATGAACGACTCCCAGCGCAAGGAGTACGAGGAGCACCTGGAGTGCGACTTCTCGTTCGCGATCCCGGGGCTGGCGCGCTTCCGCGTCAATGCGTTCCTGCAGCAGCGCGGCGCCGGCGCGGTGCTGCGGACCATTCCGTCGAAGATCCTGACGCTCGAGGAGCTGAACGCGCCGAAGATCTTCGGCGAGATCTCGATGCAGCCGCGCGGCCTGGTGCTGGTCACCGGCCCCACCGGTTCGGGCAAGTCGACGACGCTGGCCGCGATGGTCAACCACATCAACGAGAACGTCTACGGCCACATCCTGACCGTCGAGGACCCGATCGAGTTCGTGCACGAGTCGAAGCGCTGCCTGATCAACCAGCGCGAGGTCGGCCCGCAGACGCTGTCGTTCAACAACGCGCTGCGCTCGGCGCTGCGCGAGGATCCGGACATCATCCTGGTCGGCGAGCTGCGCGACCTGGAGACGATCCGGCTGGCGCTGACCGCCGCCGAGACCGGCCACCTGGTG
>DAISWF010000347.1:0-5643 GCA_036826495.1 Burkholderiaceae bacterium | reverse complement strand
GCAGCAGGCAGCGCCTGCCCTCGGCCTGCACGTGCCGTTCGGTCTCTCGTGCATCCTCCTCCTCGTCGCTGCCGAGGTAGGTGATCGCCACGTCGGCGCCCTCGCGCGCGAACAGCACCGCCACCGCCCGGCCGATGCCCGAATCGCCGCCGGTGATCAGCGCCACCCGGTCGGCCAGCTTGCCGCTGCCCAGGTACTCCGGCGCCAGGAAGCGCGGCGCCAGCGCCAGCTCGGCTTCGCTGCCGGGCTTGTCGATATGCTGCGCCGGCAGCTCGACCGGTTGCGGGCGGGCGCCGGCCTGCACCGCGGCGGCATCGCCGCCTTTGCTGCCCGCCGCCTGATCCCGGTCCCGCGCATCCTGTCGCTGCTGGATCGCTCGCTGCCGCTCGGCGGTCGCGTCGGCGGTGGCCTTGGGCGCGCTGGAGGCTGGGTTGCGGGCCATGTCGAATCCTCGGAAGGCAGTTGGAGGGCGTGTCGAGGGTGGCAGCCGCCGTTCCCGCCCGGGCGTCCGGGGAACGGTAGTTGCCATGGCGGCATTTCCGGGGTTCCTGGCTCATCCGATGCCGCAACGAACGTCGAATGTCCACCTGCCGCAGGATCGCAGCGGCACCGCGCTGATCATCGTCGACATGATCAGTCGCTGGGATTTTCCCGGCGGCACGCGGCTGTGCGCGGCCGCCAAGGCGATGGCGCCGCGGCTGGCCCGGCTGCGCCAGCGCTGCAAGTCGCGCCGGCTGCCGGTGATCTACGCCAACGACAACCGCGGCCGCTGGCGCTCCGACTTCCGCGAGCTGCTGCAGGAGGCCGAGCAGGCCGGCGGTGCCGGCGCCGCCATCGCCTCGCTGCTGCGCCCCGACGGCGACGACTATTTCGTGCTGAAGCCGGCCCAGTCGGCATTCCATGCCACGCCGCTGGACGTGCTGCTGGAGTTTCTCGGCGTTCATCGGCTGATACTGACCGGCGTGGCCGGCGATCAATGCGTGCTGGCGTCGGCGATGGATGCGCGGATGCGCGGCTTCGAGGTGATGGTGCCGGGCGATGCGATCGCCTCGCAGACCGCCGCGCGCAACCGGGCGGCGGTGCGGCATTTCGCCGACGTGCTGGGGCTGCCGGTGTCGCCGGTCGAGCGCATCCGGCTGCCCGCGCGGACGGAGCGCTCCGATGCCTGACTGGGATGCGCTGTTCGGGATCCGCACGCCGCTCGCCGAGCTGGTGGTGCGCGGCACCGTGATGTACTGGACGCTGTTCCTGCTGTTCCGCTTCGTGCTGCGGCGGGATGCCGGCGCCGTCGGCATCGCCGACCTGCTGTTCGTCGTCGTGATCGCCGACGCCGCGCAGAATGCGTTCGCCGGCGAATACACGTCGATCACCGAGGGCCTGGCGCTGGTGGCGACGCTGGCGGTGTGGAACATGCTGCTCGACTGGCTGGGCTTTCGCTTCCGCTTCTTCGAACGGCTGACCGATCCGCCGCCGCGGCTGCTGGTGCGCAACGGCGCGCTGGTCGCCCGCAACCTGCGGGCCGAGTGGATCACCCGCGACGAAGTGATGGCGAAGCTGCGCGAGCAGGGTATCGAGGACCTGTCGGCGGTCCGCTGGGCCTACATGGAGAGCGACGGGCGCATCAGCGTCGGCACCATCGACGGGAAGACCGGGCAGGGCAGCGATCCGGATGCGCCGCCGCCGCTCGGCTGAACCACCCGGTCAGCCGCGCCCGTCGGACAGAAACTCCAGCAGCGCGGCCGCGCACGCCTGCGGCTGCTCCTCGGCGATGAAGTGCCCGCAGTCGACCGGCACCTCGCGCAGCTCGCCGCTGCACCAGCGCTGCCAGGTGGCCAGCGGCGACTGGGCGGCCAGGTACTGGCGCGCCCAGATCACCAGTGTCGGGCAGCCGATGCGGCGGCCGGCCTGCTGGTCGGTCAGGTCGTGCTCGACGTCGACGGTCGCGCCGGCACGGTAGTCGGCGCAGGTGGCGGCGATCACCGACGGCTGCCGGAAGCTCGCCTGATAGTCGGCCAGCGCTTCGGGCGCCAGCGCCCGATGATCGCCGGCCCAGCGGTGCAGCAGATGGTCGAGGTAGAAGTCCGGGTCGGCGCCGATCAGTCGCTGCGGCATCGGCGCCGGCTGCGCGAGGAACGACCAGTGGTAGCTCTTCAGCGCGCCGGCATGATTGATCCGGCCCCACATCTCGGCGGTCGGCACGATGTCCAGCACCGCCAGCCGGCTGACGCAGTCCGGCGAATCGAGCGCCAGCCGGTAGGCGACGCGGCCGCCGCGATCGTGGCCGGCGACTGCAAAGCGCGGATGACCGAGCTGCCCCATCAGCGCGACCATGTCGCGCGCCATCGCCCGCTTGCTGTAGTTCAGATTCGCATCGTCGGGCGCGGGCCCGGTGCTCCGACCGTAGCCGCGCAGATCGGGGGCGACGACGGTGAACCGTTCGGCCAGCGCCGGCGCGATCCGATGCCAGATCATCCGCGTCTGCGGATAACCGTGCAGCAGCAGAAGCGGCGGGCCGCTGCCGCCGACCAGTGCGGCGATGGTCGCCTCGCCGGTGTCGAAGCGGCGATCGTCGAATCCGGCGAAGGCGGTCATGGATAGAGTCCTCGTTGCACCCGTGCCTGCAGCACCCGTTCGCAGGCGACGACGAACGCCGCGGTGCGCAAGGTGATCCGGTGACGCTCGGCGGTGTCCCACACATGGCCGAACGCGCCGGTCAGGATGTGGTCCAGCCGCTGGTTGATCTCGTCCTCGGTCCAGAAGAACGACGAGAAGTCCTGCACCCATTCGAAGTACGACACGGTGACGCCGCCGGCGTTGGCGATGACGTCGGGCACCACCAGGATGTCGCGCTCGCCGAGGATCTGATCGGCCTGCGGCGTCGTCGGGCCGTTGGCGCCTTCGAGCACGACGCGGGCACGCACCCGCCGCGCGCGCTCGGCGGTGATCTGGCCTTCGAGCGCCGCCGGGATCAGGAAGTCGCAATCGACCTCCCAGAACTGCTCGTCGGGGATGCTGTCGCCCCCCTTGAAGCGCTGCACCGTGTGCCGGTTGCGGGCCTCGGCCATCAGGCCCGGCACGTCCAGGCCGGCGGCATTGTGGACGGTGCCGCCCTGGTCCTGCACCGCGACGATCTTCGCGCCGTTCTCGGCGAAGAGCTCCGCCGCCACCGAGCCGACGTTGCCGAAGCCCTGCACCGCGACCCGCGCACCTTCGATCGGCATCTTCATGCGGCGCGCGGTGTCGCGGCCGACGATGAAGACGCCGCGGCCGGTGGCCTTGACCCGGCCGAGCGATCCGCCCAGCGGCACCGGCTTGCCGGTCACCACGCCGGTGGCCGTGGAGCCGGTGTTCATCGAGTAGGTGTCCATCATCCACGCCATCACCTGCGCATTGGTGTTGACGTCGGGCGCCGGGATGTCGCGGTCGGGGCCGATGATGAGGCCGATCTCGCTGGTGTAGCGGCGCGTCAGCCGTTCCAGCTCCTTGAGCGAAAGCCGTTCGGGGTCGACCCGCACGCCGCCCTTGGCGCCGCCGTACGGCAAGTTCACCGCGGCGTTCTTGATCGTCATCCAGGCCGCCAGCGCCATCACCTCCTCGAGCGTCACGTCGGGGTGGTAGCGCAGGCCGCCCTTGCCGGGGCCGCGGAACAGGTTGTGCTGGACCCGGAAGCCTTCGAAGTGCGCGACCGACCCGTCGTCCAGCTCGATCGGCACGTCGACCACCAGGCAGCGCTTTGGGCGCTTCAGCGTCTCGATCCAGTTCGCCAGATCGCCGAGGTAGGGCGTCACCCGGTCGATCTGATCGAGATAGGTGGCCCAGGGCCCGTCGGTGGCGGGACTGACGTAGGACAGTCGGCTCATCGTTTCTCCCATGGCAGAGGGGCTGCCGCGCGCGCAGGCCACGGCGGCCATCGCTGCTCGGCGGCGGGAATCATCGTCGCTCGTCCGCGGCGCTCACCGCCGGTCGTCTTCGAGGAGCTGGCGCAATTGCGCCTTGGCGATCTTCTCGAGCGTGGAGCGCGGCAGGTCGTCGACGATGCGCACCTCGCGCGGCCGCTTGAAGCCGGCCAAGGTCCGCGTGCAGGCGGCGTTGATCGCGTCGGTCAGCGCCGCGGCGGCCTCGGCCGACAGCGACGGCGCCCGTACGAACGCCACCGGGATCTCGTCGAGCATCCGGTCCTTCTTCGCGACCACCGCGACCTCGACGACACCCGGCACCTCGGCGATCACCCGCTCGATCTCCGAGGCCGCGACGTTCTCGCCGCCGACCTTCAGCATGTCCTTCGAGCGGTCGGCGAAGTAGAGCCAGCCGTCCTCGCCGATCCGCACCCGGTCGCCGGTGATGAAGTAGCCGTGCTCGTCGAACGCGTCGCGGGTGGCCTGAGGATTGTTCAGATACTCGGCGAACAGCGACAGGCCGCGCACGCCGAGGATCGTCAGGTCGCCGGTCTCGCCCGGCTCGCAGTCGCGGCCGTGGTCGGTGATGCGCAGCGAGTACTCGGGCGCGACCCGGCCCATCGAGCCCGATGCATTCGGCAGATGCACGTGGCCGATCGTGCCGTGCGTGATCGTCTCGGTCATGCCCCACCAGCCGATCGTCTTGACGCGGAAGATCTCGTCGGTCGGCGGCGAGCAGACGCCGGTGCCCCACAGGCGGAAATGATGCTGCGCCGGCACCTCGCGCTCCAGCAGCGCGCGGAACACGAAGCCGATCACCGAGGCCCAGGTGCAGCGGTGCTCCAGCGCCACCGGCCAGAAGCGGCTCGCCGAGAAGCGCGGCTGGGCGACCACGGTGGCGCCGGCCCACAGCGCCGCCAGCACCGTGTAGGCCTGCGCATTGGTGTGGAACAGCGGCAGCGTCAGCAGATGCACGTCGTCCGCGTGCAGATCCTGGTGATCGGCATTGACCCGCGCGCCCCACAGCGCGTTCGCATGGGTCCACAGCACGCCCTTGGGCCGCGACGTGGTGCCCGAGGTGTACTGCACGCTGAACGGCGCGAGCGGATCGTGCGGCCGGCCCGGCAGGATCGCCGGATCGGCATCGATCCGTTCGAACGATTGCGCAGGCTGCGGCCGGTTCGCGCCGGCATCCTCGCCGTTGTCGGTCTCGGTGACCGCCAGCCAGCGCAGGCCGCGGCAGCTCCGCGCGACCAGCTCGGCGAACTTCGGCTGCGTGATGCCGGCCACCGACTGCGAATGCTCGGCGAAATAGGCGAGCTCGTCGGCGCTGGAGCGGGCATTGGTGGTGACCGCCACCGCGCCGAGCCAGGCGCAGCCGAACCACGCGAAGATCGATTCGGGGCAGTTGTCCAGGTGCACCAGCACCTTGTCGCCGGCGCGGATGCCGCGGCTGTGCAGCCCCGCGGCGAAGCGGGCCAGCCGGTCGGCGAACGCCGCATAGGTCCATTGCTGCGCCGGGCCGTCGAACGGCCGCCAGATCAGGAACGGATGATCGGCGCGGCGGAGCGCCTGCACCGTGATCAGGGAGCGGATGTCCTGGCCGGCGAACGGCTGGACGTGGCGGCTGGCGACGGGGGCAGTCACGAAGCGGGTCTCCGTACGATGTTCTGGGTGGCGGCGGATGCGGCCAGCCGGCACTATAGCCCGCCACCGTCGAGGCCGTGACGTGCATGGTATGGTGCCC